>DATKEU010000103.1:0-7033 GCA_035544495.1 Polyangia bacterium
CGCGCACACGTCGGCCAGCGCGAACGACGCGGCGTCGTCGCGCCGTTCCGGGGCCAGCCAGCGATCGGTCAAGGCCTCGCGATAGCGCGCGCCGGGCGGCATGTCCGGCAAGGCGACGCGCGTGTCGTACCAGACGTTGCCGACCGGGCGCTCGCCGCCGGTGCACAGGCGCGTGAACAGGCGTCCCGTCACCGCCAGCACGCGCCGGCCGCGTTCCCCGCGCGCGAACGCCAGCACCAGTTGCTCGCGCCGGCCGCTGGCGGCGCACGGCTCGTAGCTGGATCCGGCGAAGGCGTCGGCGTTCGCCTGCCGCGCCCGCAGCGCCCGCTGCAGGACGAACATTTTGATGGCGCCGTAGTTCGGCGTTGCCAGCAGCGCGCGCGCCGTCCCCGCCGCGTCCGCCGCCGCCCGCTCGGTCAGCTGGGCCAGCAAGACCTGGCGGCTGTGAAAATCGACCGGCCGTCGGTTGTCCGGATCGGTGAAGGAAAAATCCCACAGCTCGCAGCCGTTGTAGACGTCCGGAATGCCCGGCCCCGCGACCTTCAGCAGCACCTGGGCCAGGCTGTTCCAGATCCCGGGGCCGGCGATCCGATCGACGAAGGCCTGCAGCGACTCCAGGAAGGGGCCGCTGCGCGCGCTGTCCAGCAGACCGTCGACGAAGGCGGCCACCGCCTGCTCGTACTCGCCGTCGGGGTTGATCCAGCTCGTGCGCAGCTTTGCCTCGGCGATCGCCTTGCGCAGGTAAGCCTGAAAGCGCTCGCGGTAGTCGGGCGCCACGCCGCCGCCGCCCGGCGGCCAGGAGGCGACCAGCGACTGGTAGATGAAGAGCTCGATGGCGGTGTCCACCTGCTCGACGCCGGTGGCGTCCGCGCGCAGGCCCTGGTTCAGCTCGCGCCAGCGCGCCACCGCCTGCGTCCAGTCCTTGGGCACCTCCGACAGGACGTGCAGGCGCGCGCGCAGATCCTCGCCGCGCTTGGTGTCGTGCGTGGCGCTGGCCGAAAGCCCGCGCGGCTGGCTCTCGGCGCGTCGCCGGTTCTGCTGGTGAAACTCCGCCACCGTGATGCCCAGGCGATCCGGGTCGCCGCCCACCTCGGCCAGCGAGAGCAGCGGAAAATAGCGGTAAAACGCCGTGTCCTCGACCCCCTTGGCCATCACCGGACCGGTCAGCTGCTGCACGCGCAGCACGAAGTCGCGGCGCTGCTCGCGCTCGGCCGCGGTCAGCCCCTCCGGATCGCGCAGCAAGAGCACGTCCTCGATGAACCGGAAAAGCGACCGGTTGATGACGGGGTTGCGCCAGGCGGCCTCGCGCACGGCGCGCGCGATGACCTGCTGGTCGCGCGCCGTCACCTCGCGCGTGTCCGGCGTGACGTACGTGCGGTAGACGGGGAAGCAGGCCAGCACCTCGCGCAGCCCGCCCGCCAGGCTGGCGAAGGTGAAGTCGCGGGTGTACCGGTGCTGTTCGGAGATGGCGTCCAGCCGGCGCGCCAGCACCGTCAGCTCGGCGGCGACGGCGGTGGCCAGGATCAACCGCTTGCCGTTGTAGGCGACGTCGGCGAAGGTCTGCGTCTCGCCCGTCGTCTTGCGCCAGGCGTCGCGCAGCAGGGCCGCGTTGTCGGTGTCGACCAGCACGCCGGCGACGGTGGCGGCGTGCTCGTACCCGGTGGTTCCGTCGGCGGCCCACTCGTCGGGCAGCCGCTCGCCCGCGGCTAGGATCTTCTCGACGGCGATGAAGGGCGCGCCCGTGCCGGCGCCGTCGCCCAGCCGCGACAGCCGTTCGAGATAGCGCGCCGGCTCGCGCAGGCCGTCGACGTGATCGACGCGGAACCCGCTGACCAGCCCCTCCGCCAGCCAGCGCCGGGGCAGCTGGTGGACGACGTCGAAGACCTCCTGGCGCTCGACGCGGATGGCGGCCAGATCGTTGATGTCGAAGAAGCGACGGTAGTTGATCTCGTGCGCGGCGACGCGCCAGTGAGCCAGGCGATAGGACTGCGATTGCACCAGCCGCTCGAGCGGATCGAAGCTGTGCGGCTCGCCCTTGGTGCCGTTCATCACCGCCAGCACCTCGTCGAGATCGCGCCTGGTGGGCGCGTCGCCCGCCTGCTGCGCGATCCGACGCACCAGGGCCTCGCGCTCGTGCCGGCGCGCGCGATGCTCGGCGCGCGCCGTCGGCCAGTGGCCCAGCGCGCGCAAGATGCTCTCCAGCTCGACCGACGCCGGCGCCTCGCCGCCGACCCGCTGGACGACGAGGCGCCACAGCGGTTCCAGCAGCAAGCGCCACGAACGGGGATCCAGCGGCAGGCAATGATCGCCATAGCAGAGCGAGAAGGCGCCGCCCGTGTAGCGGACCTCCAGCGCGCCCCGTTCCAGCTCGCGGCCGAATTGCTCGCCCAGGATGGGCAGCAGGACCTTGCCGGCCAGCTCGGGCTTCGGCGGCCCCCAGTCGATGTCGAAGAACTCCGTCGAAGCCGCGCCCGGGCCATTTTCCAGGACGTCCTGCCAGCGCTGGTTCGACGGATCGGAGATGCACATGTGGTTCGGCACCACGTCGACGATCATCCCCATCCCGCGCGCGCGCAGGGCCGTGGCCAGCGAACGAAACTCGGCCTCCGTGCCCAGCTCGGGATTCAGGCGCGCGTGATCGATGACGTCATAGCCGTGCTGGCTGCCCAGGCGCGCGGCCAGCAGGGGCGACGTGTAGAGATGACTGACGCCCAGGGCGGCAAGGTACGGAACCAGCGCCTCCGCCTGGGCGAGCGTCAGGTCCTTCGTCAGCTGCAGGCGATAGGTCGCCGACGGGGCTTCCGCGACCGCCCCTCGAGCGGGTCCCGCGGGGGCGCCGCCGGCGACCGCCGGCTGGTGTTCGGCATTCGAAGACATTCGGTCGCCCATGAACGGACGCTCACGGGGATACGAGAAACATGCCAGCGCCCCCCGGCGTCGCGTCGATGCGAACGATGGGAAATCAATGCGCCTGCCCGGGGGCGCGTGCTACGCGCGGGTAACACACCCCGCCCATGCCGGGGCGCGCCGTCACCAGGGCGTGACCTCCTGCAGCCGGAAATGGTCGACGGCCCAAGACCTCACCAGCCCTGGGCCGTCGCGCAATGAATAAGCAATGAATGATCAATCGGACATCGAACAACGCACGATTACTTGTGGTTGGTGTCGCCTTCCTGTCGATCGCGCCACGGCGGCGACAAGGGCGACCGCCCTGCTCCCTCACCCTGCCCGCCCGCGTTCTTGCCCTGTCCTGGTTCCTCTTCCCATTCCGGATCTGGCGCCGGCGACCGCTCCGGCCTCTGTCCCGCCCCGCCCCGTTTCGTGTCGCGCGAGCTGCCCTGGTCCTGATTCTGCCGGCTCTTGTCGTTCTCGTTCGGCATGATGACTCTCCTCCTCGCGCGCCACCGTCGATCTCGTCGACGCGGCACCCGCATCGTCGTTCGTCGTTACCGCTTTTCTCTTCTCGCTTCTTTTCTCTCTTCTTTTCCCTTTCACGGCGCATGCCAGAACGAAAGTGAGCGAACACTACGATTTTCTCCATACTGAATGCCGCGGATCGTTTCGCGCGCGTAACCAGCGTTACGGGCAGTGACCGCGCCGGCCAGTGCGCCTTGCCCCTACCCCGTCCCTTCTTACTTTTGGGGGCGAATGCTCAAGGAGGCGACGATGCGACTTCCCGGCGGTGGACGGATCCCGTTCAAGACGGTTCTCAAGCGTCTCTACGAGGAGTACGAGAATGACGGCGTCGCCGACAGCGCGGCGGCGCTGAGCTATTACTTCGTCTTCTCGCTGTTTCCGCTGCTGGTGGTGGTGTCGACGCTGGCGGCGTACGTCCCGCCGCTCGGGAACTCGCTGTGGACGCTGCTGGCGCGCGTGCGCCCGCTGATGCCGGGCGACGCCATGAACATCATCGACGTCCAGGCGCGCGCCCTCGTCTCGCATGCGCACCCGCGCCTCTTGACGTTCGGGTTGCTCGCCGCCCTTTACGGCGCCTCGCGCGGCGTGGACGCCGTCCGCAAGGCGCTGAACCTTGCCTATGACGTCAAGGAATCACGGCCGCTGTGGAAGACGGAGCTCACCGCTTTCGGAATGACCGTCGGGGGCGCGGTGCTGGTGCTGCTGGCCATCACCGCGCTGGTGTCGGGCGGCAGCGCCGGCTTCTGGCTGGCGCGCCACCTGGACGTCGCCAGCGCGTACGTCCTGGTGTGGAGCTGGTTGCGCTGGCCGATCACGGCGGCGCTGATCATGCTGGCGATGGCCCTCGGCTTCTACTTGCTGCCCGACGTCCGGCAACGCTTCAAGTACATCACCCCGGGCTCGGTCGTCGCAACGCTGCTGTGGCTGGTCGCCACCTGGGCCTTCAGCGAATACGTCGCGCACTTTGGAAACTACAGCGTCACCTATGGCTCGATCGGCAGCGTCATCATCCTTCTGACCTGGTTTTACATCGCGGGCTTCCTCTTCCTCATGGGCGGCGAAGTCAACGCCATCCTCGAGCATGCCTCCGCCGGCGGAAAGGCGCAGGGCGCCCGCGCCGAGGGCGAGGCGCCCCCGCCGCCCGAGGAGCGCCCGAGCGCGCTGCCCGTGGGCGCCGCGGACAAAGCCACCGTCGCCGAGAAGAACGGCCGCGGCACGGCGCCTCGACCGGCGCACGGCTAGAATGCCGTGCGTATGCAGACATGAGGCTCGCCGCGGGAATATTGTGCGCGCTCTCGCTGTGCCTGGGGTCGTGCGCGCGCAGTGAAAGCACCCCGGCGCCGGACGGCACGGGGGGCCGGGACGGGGCGACGGCGGTGACGCCTGGATCGGGCGGTGCAGCGGGCGCCATGCCGGCACCCGATGATGCAGGCGCCGGCGGCGACGCGAGTCCGGCGCCCGGCGGCTCCGGGGGCTCGAGCGGCTCCGGGGGCTCGGGCGGCTCGGGCGGCTCGGATGCGAGCGCTCCCCTGCCTCCGGTGGATGGCGGGCCGGCGGCCGACGCGGGCCCGGCGCCCAGCGCCGGTGTCCACATTGTCTTCCCTCCCCCCGGCGCAGCCAGCAGCCAGACGATCGTCGTGCGGGGCACGGCGACGTTCGCGTCCGCGATCGGCGCGGTCCGCGTCAACGGGACCACGGCCACCACCAGCGACGCGTTCGCGACCTTCCGCGCGGTGGTGCCCCTCGCGCTTGGCGACAACGTCATCGCGGTGTCCGCGGAAGACGAGACCGGCGGCGCCCTCGGCGCGGCGCAGGTGACGGTGCGGCGCTTCGCGGATGACGGGTCGATCCAGCGCGGCGGCGGCGATCCATTTTCGCTCTTCTCGTTGTCGGGCTTCTTCGTCGACGACGAGCAACGCGACGCCATCATCTGCGACACCATCTTCGACGGCCTGGTGAGGATCGATCTCGCCACGGGCGACCGGTCGCTGGCCTCCGCGTCCGAGTCCTCCGCCAAGGGCATGGTCGGAAGCGGATACAACGATATCGGCGATCCGCGAGACGTCGCGCTCGATCGCCCCGGACATGCCCTTCTGGTCGACGGGGGGAACATCGTGGGCGTCGATCTGGCCACGGGCGATCGCACGCTGCTCTCGGGCCCCACCGTCGGAACCGGTCCCATGGCGGTCCGGTACTTCGGCGTCGGCGTCGACAGCGCCGGCCACAGAACCATCGCGCTTGATTTCCAGGGCAACGCCCTCTTCGCCGTCGACGCGGCGACCGGAAACCGTTCGGTGCTCTCCAGCGCGACGCTGGGCAACGGCCGGGCGTTCAACGGCTATGAAACGATGGAGCTGGACCTCGACCACCACCGGGCCCTCACCACGCAGGCGTACGCCAACCCCATCATTGCCATCGACCTCGTGACGGGAGATCGCAGCGTGCTCTCCGGGGACATGGCGGGCTCGGGACCCGCGCTCGGCGAACCGACGGCGCTGGCCATCGCGCCCGCCGCGGGATTGGTCTTCGCCTGGGACCAGATGACCAAGCGCCTGGTGGCGGTCGAGCTCGCGACCGGCAATCGCCGGGTGCTGGCCGACGCGACGACGGGCATGGGCGCCGCGCTGCCCGCCACCATCGAGCACCTGGCGTTCGGCCACGACCTGCTGTACGCGCGCGCCAACGGCGTCATGCTGGCGGTCGACCCGCTCGAAGGCCACCGCGTCGTCGTCTCGCGCTAGCCTGGCTCGCAGGCGCGCCGGTCAGCGCGCGAGCGCGATGCTTTCGACGATGATCTTCCGCGCCTCGGCGGCGTCGCGCCAGCCGAGCGCCTTGACCCACTTGCGCGGTTCGAGATCCTTGTAGTGCTCGAAGAAGTGCTGGATCTGCTGGACGGTGATCTCCGGCAGCTGCGTGTACTCGTGGACCTGCTCGTAGCGGCGCGTGAGCCGCGGCGCGGGCACGGCGAGGATCTTCTCGTCGATGCCGGCCTCGTCCTCCATCAGGAAGACGCCGATGGGGCGCACCGCGATGACGGCCCCGGGCAGGATGCCGCGCTGGTTGGCGATCAGCACGTCCAGCGGATCGCCGTCGCCCGACAGCGTGTGGGGAATGAAGCCGTAATTCCCCGGATAGCGCATCGACGTGTACAGGAAGCGATCGACAACCAGCGTGCCGGCCTCCTTGTCCATCTCGTACTTGATGGGCTCCCCGCCCACGGGCACCTCGACGATGACGTTGACCTCGTTGGGGGGATCCGCTCCGACGGAGATGGCTTCGATGCGCACGTGGACTCCAGAGCGGACCTTAACATGGCCTCTTCTCAGTCGTCGTCCGAGGGCGGCGCGCGTTTCGCCTCGTCGGCGATGCGGGCCAGGCGGTTCAGGTTGCCCTGGTCCTCCCGCAGCGCCTCGATGCTGGTGGGCATGCGGTAGCGCCAGTTGCCATCGTCGACGGTGCCGGGGACGTTGATGCGCTCGCGGGCGCCGAAGGCGTTCTGGAACGAGATCAGCGCCAGCATCGAGCCCGCTGAATAGGACGCGGTGAGGAGCGCATCGCGGACCTTGTCGTCGAACGGCGCCCGCGAGTCGAGGCCGGCGGCGGCCAGCGCCGGGCC
>DATKEU010000104.1:0-6343 GCA_035544495.1 Polyangia bacterium
TGCGGATCCCCTATCGCGAAGGGATCTTCGTCGGGTATCGCGGATACGAGCGGAACCGCACCAAGCCACTGTTCGCTTTCGGCCACGGACTGTCTTACACGACCTTTCGATACGACAACCTGGCCGTGACGCCCGGCCGCACCACGGATGGCAACGTGGTCGTGTCCTTCGACGTGACCAACACTGGCAAACGCGCCGGGGACGACGTGGCGCAGGTCTACGTCGGCGAAAAATCCCCCCGCGTCCCGCGCCCGCCCAAAGAGCTGAAGGGATTCGCCCGCGTCAGTCTGAACCCGGGCGAAACGAGACGCGTGAATGTCACCCTGGACCCGCGCTCGTTCTCGTATTTCGATCCTGGTGCCAGACAGTGGCGAGCGGACGCCGGCGCTTTCCAGATCATGGTCGGACGCGCCAGCGACGCCGCCGATCTGCGCGGCACCGTGCACCTGGAAAAGGCACTGTCCTCCCCGCGCTAGGACGTCAGCGCTAGGACCGCGCCGCCAGCTCACGCTCGTCATCTTGGCGATTGGTCGCGCGTTCCCAACTTTCTCTTTCCGGCGTTGCCCGGGTTCGGCGGGACGTCACGCGTGCCCTCCGAGAGCGGCCGTGGTCGCTGACGGGCGGCCCGGTCAGTCGTCGCCGCGCACGCCATAGCGCTCCAGCTTGCGGTATAGCGTCTTGCGATCCAGCCCCAGAATCTGGGCTGCCCGCGTCCGGTGCCCCTGCACCGCCTCCAGGACGCGCACGATATACCGCCGTTCCATCTCCTCGAGCGGTGGCAGCGCGCCCGGGTCGTCGAGATCCAGCACCATGCGCGAGCGCCGATAGTCGCGGATGGGCTCGGGGAGGTCAGCCACCGTCAGCTCTTCGAAGCGGGTCAGTGCCACCGCCCGCTCGATGCAGTTGCGCAGCTCGCGCACGTTGCCGGGCCAGGAGTATGCCAGCAGCTTCTCCGCCGCCGTCGCCGCGATGCCGTTGACGTTCTTCTTCGCCTGACGCGCGAGCTGTTCCACGAACCGCTGCGCCAGCAAGAGGACGTCGTCGCCGCGCGCCCGCAGCGGCGGCATCTCGATGCGGATGACGTTGATGCGGTAGTAAAGATCGGGCCGGAAGCGCCCTTTTTCGATCTCGGCCTCGAGATCGAGGTTGGTGGCGCAGATCAGGCGCACGTCGAACGGCCGATCGTCGTCACCGCCCACCGGGCGGACGCGGCGCTCCTCCAGCGCGCGCAACAGCTTCGCCTGCAGGCTCGGCGGCGCCTCCGCGATCTCGTCCAGGAACAGGGTGCCGCCGCTGGCGCGCAGGAACAGGCCCGGGCGCGCCGCCTGCGCGTCGGTGAACGACCCGCGCGCGTGCCCGAACAGCTCGCTCTCCAGCAGCGTCTCGGGCAGCGCGCTGCAGTTGATGGCGACGAACGCCCGGTCGGCGCGCGCCCCGCGCTGGTGCAGCGCGCGTGCGACCAGCTCCTTACCGGTGCCGCTCTCGCCCGTGACCAGCGCCGTGGTGTCGGTGGCCGCCGCGCGGCCGACGAGATCGTACACTGCGCGCATCGCCCGGCTGCGCCCGCAAAGCGGTGTGCCCGGAAGCCCATCACCGTCGAGGGAGCCGCTGCTTCCAGCCGCCTCGCGCAAGCGGCGCACCTCCGTGCGCAGGCGGTGGTAGCCGACCGCCCGTCGCAGCGTCAGCCGGATGGTCTCCATCTCGAACGGCTTCGTGACGAAGTCGTACGCGCCGGCGCGCATGGCGGCGACGGCGGTCTCCAAGCTGCCGAAGGCGGTTATGACGATCACCGGCGTGTCGGGGCGGCTGGCCCCGACCCACGCGCAGACGTCCAGGCCCGACGTACCCTTCATGTTCAGATCGGCGATCACCGCGTCGACGTCGGTCGTCTCCAGCAAGGCCAGCGCCGCGTCGCCGGAGGTCTGGGGCAACACCTCGAAGTCGCTCTTGCCCAGGCCCGCCACCAACAGAGCACACATCTCCGGATCGTCGTCGACGACCAAAACGCGCCCGGCGTTCATGCGCGCTCCTGCGGCAGGTGCATGGTGAAGCGGCTGCCGTGGGCGGGCTCGCTCTCGGCGCTGATCCAGCCGCCGTGCTCGTCGACGATGTCGTTCGCCACCGACAGCCCAAGGCCCGTCGATTCACCGATCGGTTTGGTGGTGAAGAACGGTTCGAAGACGCGCGCCAGCACATCGGGCGGAATTCCCGGGCCGTGGTCCTGCACGCAGACGTCGAACACGTCTTCGGGCGCCGGCGCGGCCCCGGCGCCCGCCACCGCGCGCGCGGCCCGCGCCGGTCGCACCGTCACGTCGACGGCGCCGGCCACCGCGCTGGCCTGGATCGCGTTCAAGACCAGGTTGGTCAGCGCCTGCTGCACCTGCGCCGGATCGGCGACGATGGGGGCGGACGCCACTTCCGACCAGAACCGCAGCGCCACCTGCCGCTTGCGCGCCAGCGTCTCCAGCACCGGCAACACGTCGCGCGCCAGCGGCACCAGATCGCTGGGCTGCTTCTGGGGCGGCCCGCGGCGCGCATAGTCGAGCAGCTGGCGGATGATCTTCGTCATGCGCCCGGTCTGATCGATGATCACCTGCGCGTGCTGGACGGCTTCGCGCTCGTCTTCGACAACCAGGCGGGCCCGGCCGGCGACCACCGCCAGCGGCGTGCCCAGCTCGTGCGCTACGCTGGAGGCCAGCCTGCCGACGGTGGTCAGGCGATCGGCGTGGCGCAACTGATCCAGCGCGGCGATGCGCTGCCTGGTCGACAGCTCGACCTCGCGGGCGGCGGCCTGCAGGCGATCCAGCATGCCGTCGAAGGCCTGGGCCAGATCGCCCAGCTCGTCGCGCTGGCGCGACAGCGATCGCGCGCGCAGGTCGCCACCGCCCACGCGCCGGGTCTGGTCGATCAGCGCCGAGATGGGCCGCCCCACCATCCAGGCTCCCACGATCAACGTCAGCGTCACCATCATCGCGCCCAGGCCCAGCGTCGTCAGCGTCGTGGTCTTGATGGTCTTCGCCAGCGACGGGCGGAGGGCTGCCGGCGCCTCGGCGAGATCGACGCTTCCGCGCTGGACGCCGCCGGGGATGGGGATCAACGTGTGCAGCCAGCCGCCGTCCTCGCGCGCGTCGCGCCAGGAGACCACGCCTCCGTCATGTGAAAACGGGACGGCCGCGTGGCCGTCGCTCGGCAGCCAGCGCACGTGAAAGGCGGCGCCCAGAGCGCGCCGGTCGGCCAGCAGCGCCAGCGCCGCCGTCTGCCCGCTGCTGTTCCAGACCTGCCCGACCGCATCGGCCAGAAGCCGCGCGATCGCCAGGTCGTCCGAGCGCTGGTCCGCCTCGAAGTTGGCGCGGTCCTGGCGCAGCTCCAGATAGGCCGCGATGGCGACCACCAGCAGCGCGCCCGGAAACAGGGCAAGGCCCAACTTCAGTGTCAGCTTCACGTCGGGTGATTCTAGCGAGAATCGGGCACGGCCGATTTACCGCATGTCTACGACGCGAAGCCGAAGTGCGCGCGTCCGAGCGATCCGCTGCGGCCGGCCGGGAAGCCGCGCCAGCCGCCGCCAGCGAGACCCGCGTTTGGCGGCGGCGACCCGTGAAAATGCGGACCGTACACGAACCGGGGCGCGGGCCGGTAGTGGCAGCGCGGTCCCAGGCGCGGCGGAACCGGCGGCGCGGACGCGTCTGTCGTCCATCCGTACCAGTTCCAGAACCAGCGCTGCGTGTCCGGCGAGCCGCCGAAATAGAACGTCGCGGTCGGATCTGCCGCCGCCAGCGGCGTCGTCGGATCGGCGCCGTCCGGCTGAAAATCCGACATCGCCAGCATGCGGACCGGGATCCCCATGCGATCGATGGCCACCAGATCGTCGTTGAGATCGTCGGCTTCGGTGACGATGGCGTCGTTCGGCGTGACGTAAACGAGGTGGCGGATGCCCGCGCTGGCCAGCGCACCGGGCGAGGGGAGGCGCGCCCAGTAACGGTTGTCGAACTGGCTGGCGTCGTCGACATAGGGCAGAAGCCGCTGGCGATCCAGCACGAACATCGGCGGCGCGCCATCGGCGCGCGTGGCGTACGCCCGTTCGAACACCGGCCGGTGGTACAGCGCCGCCGCCAGCGTCAGGTGCGCGGGGACGACGCCGTACGGGTGCGGCCAGTTGTCGAAGAAGAATACCGGGTCGAAGCAGTGGACCAGCGCTGCCGCCAGCGCCACCGCCTCGGGCCCAGGCAGGTCGATGACCAGGGCGGTGTCCGCTCGGCAGGCGCCGTCCGGCCCGAGAAAGAGAGACAGCAGCGCGTCGCCGCGGCGGGCGGCGACCGCCATCGCGGGCGAGAAGATCGGCTGCACGGTGGCGCGCAGGTCGTCGTTGCGCGGCGCCTGCAGCGATTGAAAGAGCGTCGGCGAATAGAACGCTCGCCAGCGCGGCGACAGCGGCGCCAGCGCCGCCGCCAGCGTGGGCAGATCGTCGCGCCAGGTGGTGCTGCCGGCGGCGTCGGCGTCCTGGGCGTCGGGAAACTGCAGCGTCCCTCCCTGGCCACCCACGGCCCAGCCCTCTGCCTGCTGCTCCGCCAGCGCGCTGCCGGGGCCGGGCGGCGTCCGCGCCAGAAGCTGAGCGCAGCCCGTGGGGCCGGCCCCGATGACGCCGATCCCAGCCCAGGCCAGCGCCGGCGGCGGCGGGCACAATGACAGACGCCACCACGCGCCGGCGATCAGATCCCTCCTCGCCGTCATGTCAGCCTCACCAGCGTGGCGGCGGCGCGGGCGGTGCGATCGGTGGCGCCGCCGGCGAGGCGAGTGAACAGCCCGGCCGCGCGCCCCGCGACGACGTACACGCCGAAGTTCGCCAGCGTCGGGCGGCGATCGGCCGACGCCCGACCGAGCGGCAGGGCTTCGAACCGCTGCTGGACGATCCAGCGGCCTGGCAGCGCATCGGCGATCGCGTTGGACCACTCGCGGGCGCTCGTCTCGGCGCCGATCAGCACCTCCTCGCCCTCGCAGCCGTAATCGGACTTCAGCACCCAGCGCGCTCGCTCGGCGCGGAGGCGCGCGGGCGCCATCGCCTCCATGCGGTACGTCGGCGGCACGTAGCGGCGGATCAACGCCCGCGCCCGGGCGGAAAAGCGATCGATCGCCTCCCACATCAGGGCCATGAGCCGCTTGTTCTGTGTCAGCACGGCGCCGAACGGGTTGATCACCCGGCAGCGGCCGCGCGCGCACGCCGCTGCCAGCAACGACAGTGGCCGCCACAGCGGATCGCCGTCGGCGTACGGTGGCTCGGACCGCCAGATCGGGCGGCGTTCACCCCACCAGTCGGTCTTGTAGTGGCGCCAGACGACAGGGCAGGGGACGCCGAACATCGCCACGCCCCCGGCGCCGTCGTCGTGCAGGTTGAAGGGCGAGCCGAGAACGACGCGAAACCCGCGCTGCTGAAACCAGCGGGCATACAGCTCGATGACCGGCAGGTCGTCGGGGATCTCCGTCGGATAGACGATGGCCACCGTGCGCGGCGGGCACGCGCGGCCGAGACCCGCGGCGGCCGTCTCGACGTCGGCCCAGGCGCGCTCGACCAGCTCCGTCACGCGCGCCGCCAATTCGCGGTTCGGATCGTCGCCAAGGGGCGCGCCGTCGCCCATCATGCGCGCGAGCGCCGTCGCCTCCGGCTGGCCGCTGGGCGTGTCCGAGTTCAGCTCGCAGACGCGCGGGCCGTCGGCGGTCAGGAAGACGTCGGCGCGCGCGATGCCGTGCCAGCCGCCGCGCATTCGCCACATCAGCTGGTGCGCGGGCGGCAGCGCGCAAGTGGCGCGCAGCAATACCGGGTCGGCGGCGCACAGGCGCGCGGCCAGCTCGTGAAGGGAGGCGACCGATTCGGCGGCGGCGTACAGCGCGCGCTGCGTCTGCCGATCGATCAGCAAGGGCGTCATGCGAAAGCGCGGGACGCCGTCGACCCAGGGGTCGCCGACGATGCCTTCCGACAGCAACGTCGCCGCGAAGTCTGCGTAGGACGCCACCAGCGCGGGCGGAGCAGTGGGGGACGTGGGCATACCGGGCGTCATCGCAATTTGTGCGCCAGTTCGCGACGCTGCTGCAACCGGGAGCGGACGTGGGGAACGGGGCGAAACGCCTCGTGGGGGCATCCTGCCCCGGGCGTCGGTCAATGGTCAGCTTGGAGCCCGTCGCGGCTAGAACTGCGACAGGAACTGCCAGAACAGGTTCGGCGAGCGGGTCTGCTGCGGATCGTGGTTGATGCCCGTCGTCTGGCACCAGACGACGGGATAGCCCGGCTTGCAGCCGTCGTATTGCACGCACAGACCCGCGGCGTTCGCCGGAACCATCGTGTCCGGCTTGC
>DATKEU010000105.1:0-16270 GCA_035544495.1 Polyangia bacterium
CGCTCTGCTGGCGGCCGGCCCGTCCGGACGTCCGGCGGTGCTGGACGGGCTCGACGATTTTCGCGAGCACCTGGGCGGCCAGCTGACCATCACGCTGTTGCGCGACGTCGGCGCCCCCGTCGACGTGCACGAGATACGCGCCGACCTGGTCCAGCGCGCGCTCGACTGGATGCGCGCGGCGGTGGCGGCGGCGCCATGATCCTCGCCGGCTCGCCCGCGCGCCACCTCACGTACTGCACGAACATCCATCCGGGCGAAAGCTGGCCCGACGTGCTCGACAACCTGCGCGCGCACGTCACCGCGGTGAAGGCCGCGGTCAGCCCCGAACGGCCGTTCGGCGTCGGCCTGCGGCTGTCCGCCGCGGCGGCGCGCGCGCTGGCGGCGCCGGGCGAGGTCGAGCAGCTCCGCGCGTTCCTGCGCGACAGCGGCCTTTACGTTTTCACCATCAACGGGTTTCCGCACGGGGCGTTCTCGGGCATCGAGGTGAAAGAGCGCGTCTACCGCCCCGACTGGCTGGAGGAGGAGCGCGTGCGCTATTCGGGCCAGCTGGCGTCGCTGCTGGCGTCGCTGCTGGCCGATGCGCCTGCGGGCCTGGACGGGTCGGTCAGCACGGTGCCGGGCTGCTTCGCGGCGCGCGGGGGCCTCGCCGACGTCGGGCGCGCGCTGGCAGCGCGGCTGCTCGAGCACGCGCGCGCCCTCTGGCAATTGCGCGAGGAGACCGGACGCACCGTGGCGCTGGCCCTGGAGCCCGAGCCGGCGTGCCTGCTGGAAACCACCGCCGACGCGGCGGCGTTCTTCGATCGCTACCTGTTCTCCACCGACGCCGTGCGCGCGTTCGCCTGGGAGACGGGGCTGCCCACCAAGCTGGCGGAGCAGGCGCTGCGCCGCCACCTGGGCGTGTGCCTGGACGCCTGCCACGCCGCCGTCGAGTTCGAGACACCGGCCCAGGCGCTGGCGGCGCTGGACGCCGTCGGCGTGCGCGTTCTCAAGGTGCAGGTCAGCGCCGGCCTTCGCGTGACCGCGCCCGACAGCGCCGCGCTGGCCGAGCTCGAGCCGTTCGCGGAGGACGTCTACCTGCACCAGGTGGTCGTGCGCGCCGGCAAGCACCTGCGCCGGTTCGTCGATCTGCCGCCGGCGCTGGCCGACGCTGCGAACGGCGGTGGCGCGGCCGCGCTCGGCGACGAATGGCGGGTGCACTTTCACGTGCCGCTCTTTCTCGATCGCCTGGGCCGCTTCGAGAACACCTCGGATTTCGTGCGCGGCCTGCTGGCTCTTCTGCCTGGGCGCGACGACTGCCGCCACCTGGAGGTGGAGACCTATACTTGGGACGTGCTGCCCGCCGCCTATCGCGACACGCCGGTCGTCGACGCCATCGCGCGCGAGCTGCGCTGGACGCTGGACGCGCTGCCGCCGTCACTGAGGACGCCGTCGTCGTGAGCGCGCGCTGGCGCACGGCCCTGGTGCTCGGGCGGGTGTCGAACCTGCCGACGGTGTGGACCGACGTGCTGGCCGGCGTGGCGCTGGGCGGGGCGCAACCGACGGCGGGGGCGGTGGTGCCGGTGTCGGTGGCGATGTCGCTGGCGTACGTCGGCGGCATGTACCTGAACGACGCCTTCGATCGCGGCTGGGACGCCAAGCACCGGCCCGAGCGGCCGATCCCGGCTGGGCTGGTCACCGCGCGCACGGTGTTCGCGGCGGGGTTCGCCATGCTGGGGCTGGCGCTGCTGATCCTGCTGTTCGGGCCCGGTGACGCGCGCGCGTTCGTGCCGGGGCTGGTGCTGGCGGGCCTCATTGTCCTTTACAACATCTGGCACAAGGGCAACCCGATCGCGCCGCTGCTGATGGGCCTCTGTCGCGTGGCGGTCTACGTGATCGCGGCGCGCGCGGCCACGGCGACGATGGCGCCAACGCTGCCGGTAGGAGCGGCGTTCTTGCTGGCGTACCTGATCGTCCTGTCGGCCATCGCGCGCCGCGAGACGCGGAGCCCGCGCCTGCCGGCGCTGGTGAGCTGGCTGATCGCCGGGATCGCGCTCGTGGACGGCGCGCAGCTGCTGGCGCTGGGGTGGTCGGGCGCGGCGCTGCTGTGCGTGGCGGCCTTCGCGCTCACGCGGTTTTTCCAGCGACGGATCGCCGGCACCTGAGCCCGTTCAGGCGCTGAAGACATGCGCCAGGATCAGGTCCTTGATCGCCGTGGCGTCGACGGGGCCGGGCGGCAGGCGGTCGGGCGCGCTGCTGATGACCAGCGGGCCCTCGTCGGGCGCGTCCGTCAGGCGCCCGTGCGAACCACGCACCAGCGACGGGTCGAGCGGGATCACGTCGAGGAGCGCGCGCTGCCCCAGCTTGCGCGCCAGCAGCCGCGCGGCGATGCGCAGCTTGGGCGACCACAGCTTCGGGTCGAGAAAAAGCTCGACCGGGTCGTAGCCGGGCTTGCGATGGATGTCGACGGTGCGCGTGAAGTCCGGCGCCCGCGCGGCGTCGAGCCAGTAGTAGTACGAGAACCAGCGATCGCGCGCGCTGACCGCCACCAGCTCGCCCGAGCGCGGGTGGTCGAGGCCGTGGGCGCGCTTGCCCTCGTCGTCCCACACCGCGTCGACGCCCGGCTGCGCGCGCAGGAGGGCCGCCACCTCGGCGATGCGCGCGCGCCGCCGGACGTAAACGTGCGCCAGCTGGTGATCGACGACCGCGAACGCCTCCGACGCGCCTGCATCCAGCAGCTCGCCCGCCTCCTCCTCGCGCACGGCGAGA
Source organism: Polyangia bacterium (assembly GCA_035544495.1). Lineage (GTDB taxonomy): Bacteria > Myxococcota_A > Polyangia > Fen-1088 > Fen-1088 > DATKEU01. The sequence continues at coordinate 2,746 of DATKEU010000105.1, forward strand.
AGCCCCGCCCGTCGCAGCACCTGATTGATCGGCACGGCGCCCGTCACCGCGGTGATGCCGTACTCCGACAGCACGATCACCGCCGCCCCCGCCCGCTCGGCCTTCTCGATCAGCGCGCCGCAGAGGGCGTCGATCGCCGTGAGGTCGCGGGCCAGCTCCGGCGAATTCGGCCCCAACCGCTGCAGGTTGTAATCGAGGTGTGGCAAGTAGACCAGCTCCAGCGTCGGCGCCTTCTCGTCCCACACGATCTCGGCGGCGCGCGCGATCCACTCGCTGCAGGTGATGTCGGCGGCCGGGCCCCAGAAGCGAAAAAGGGGAAACGTCCCCAGCGCCCCCTGCAGCTGCCCGCGCAGCTCGGCCGGGTGGGTGTGGATGTCCGGCAGCTTGCGCCCGTCGGCCGGATACTGCGGCCGCGGCGTCACGGCGAAATCCACCGACGCGTACATGTTGAACCACCAGAACAGCTTGGCGCAGGTGAAGGCCGGATCGCGGCGCTTGGCCGCCTCCCAGATCTTTTCGCCGCTGACCAGCGCGTTCGACTGGCGCCACAGCGCCACCTCGGCCGTGTTACGGTAATACCAGCCGTTCGCCACGCAGCCATGCGCGCGCGGCAGCGACCCGGTGGTGAACGTCGACTGCACGGAGCAGGTCACCGCCGGCTCGATGGTCCGCAACGGCCGCAGGCCCCCGCGCGCCGCCAGCGCCGACAGGTGGGGCGTGTGCGGGCCGAGCAGCCGCGGCGTCAGCCCGACGACATTCAGGCACAGCGTGCGTCGCATGCGCGGGCGGAGCTACGAATCCACGCGCGGCGTCTGCCCGCGCAGCACGGAGTTTCCCTCCCACAGCCGGCGCTGATCGACCGCCACCGGCGCCGCGTCGGCGGCCATGTCGATGTCCAGGCGCTGGCTCTGCGCGAAGAAGCGCACCGGGTTCTGCCAGCAGATGGTCTCGATCGCCTCGTCGGCGACGCCCGCCGCGCGCAGCGCCGCCGCCGTCTTCGGGACCTTGAGGGGATCGCTGACGCCCCAGTCGGCGGCGCTGTTGATGATGATGCGCTCCGGGCCGTGGCGCTGCACCAGCGCCACCATGCGCGCCTCGTCCATCTTCGTCGCCGGGTAGATCGAATGCCCCGCCCAGCAGCCCGCGTCCAGCGTCAGCGCGATGGTCTCCTCGTTGTTGTGATCGACCAGCGTCAGCTCGGGCGGAAAGCGCTGCTCGCGCAGCAGCGCCAGCGTGCGCTCGGTGCCCCGGCGCTTGTCGCGGTGGGGCGTGTGGATCAGGACCGGCAGCTCGAACTCGCGCGCCAGGGCCAGCTGCTCGGCGAAGCAGCGATCCTCCGCCGGCGTCTGATCGTCGTAGCCGATCTCGCCGACGGCGACGACGCCGTCCTTGCCCAGGTACTTGCGCAGCAGCGCCAGCACGCCGTCGGCCAGGCGGGCGTTGTTGGCCTCCTTTGGGTTCAGCGCCAGCGTGCAGAAGTGCCGGATGCCGAACTGCTGCGCGCGAAAGCGCTCCCAGCCCAGCAGCGACAGGAAATAGTCCTCGAACGTCCCCACGTGCGTGCGCGGCTGGCCCACCCAGAAGGCGGGCTCGACGACCGCGGCGATGCCGGCGGCGGCCATCGCCTGGTAGTCGTCGGTGGTCCGCGACGTCATGTGGATGTGCGGATCAAACAGGCGCATGCGGGTCCACTCCTTCCAGAACCAAGGCGGCGTCTGCCGGGACGGGCCGGCCGGCGGCGCGCCGCTCGCGCGCGTAATCGGCCACCATCCGCCGCAGCTCTGGACCGATGCGCCCCGGTAGGCCGACGACACGGTCCAGGGGCAAGCCGACGAACAGACACTTGACGACCATCTGATTGAACGCCGCCTCCAGAAAGTGCTGCGCCGGGAACGGGTTGTCGCAGGCGATGGCGGCGATGACGCTGGTGGCGTTGTGGCGCACCGCCTCGACGGCGACGCCGAGATGGCGCGCGGGCCCCGCCAGATGAGGCAGCGCGCGCAACACCGCCTGCTGCTCGCGCAGCTCGCCTGTGGCGTAGAGATTCTCGACCAGCGGCGCGTGCGCGTCGGCGGGCGTCCTCGCCAGCGCCGCCCGCAGCAGCAAGGCGCGGCCGTACTCGTCGGCGCAGAAACCAGCGGCCGGCAGCGACAGGGGCGGCCCGTGCTGACCGCCGGCCTGCAACTCGAGGCGTCCGAGGCGCCGGCCCGCCGCGCCCCACGCGCGCGCGAACGCGTCGCCCGCGGCGCCGGCATTCGCGATCTCGTCCAGCGCCGCGCGCAGCCAGGCCGCCGCCGGCTCGCCCGCGCGCGCCCCCAGGTATGCGATCGCGTCGTCCCCGCTCACGCGCGCATCCTAACGCATTCACCTCGCCCGCCGCCGGCGCGGCTACTTGATCGTGTCACGCACGAACGCGACCAGCGCCGCCTCGCCCGCCGTCCCCATCACGCCGGCCGGCAAGCGCCGCACGTACCAGGTGACGGTCCAGGTCGTCGACGCGCCGGGCGCGATGCTCGCATACGCGCCCTGATCCTCCATCTCGATATAGGTGTGCAGCTTGTTGGTGTACATCTCGACATCGCCCTCGTTGGGCGCGATCGCGGCCGCCGGCACGTCGCCGAACTTCTTGATGAAGAGGAGCCCCTTGTCGGCGTGGGCCAGCCATCCCTCGGCTCCGTCCGCGTAGAGCTTGACGTCAGCGTTGATGGCGGCGGCGTCGTAGGTGAACCAGGTGATGCCGCCCGAATTGGTGGTCGGCACGGCGCCGCGCGTGCGCGTCCCGGTGGGGAAGAACGTCACGCCGCCGGGGAACACGCGCGTCACCTCCCAGGGCGCCAGCATCAACGCCGCCTGCTTGTGATTGGTCAGCGTGTATTCCATCTGGATCGTGCCGCGGCGATCGGCGGAGAAGGTCTTGCTGAGGCTGACGCCGGCAATGGCGGCGGGCGCCGTGATCTGCGGGCCGGTGACGGTCACCGACGTGGCGGTGGCGGTCGCCGTGAACGGCGCGCTGTCCATCGTCACCGGCGGCGGCTGCCGCCAGTCGCTCTCCGGGCTGGTCCACAGCGTCGAGCCGTAATACGTCTGATTGACCGCCGGGCCGGTGAGCAGGTTGCCGCTTTGCCCGATCGACAGCGTGGTGATGCGCCCGCCGATCTGCGGGTCGACCTCGAACGTGATGTCGCCGATGTCGAAGGCGTAGTGTCCGTTGCGCATGACGGGGGCCACCGGACCGGACGCGGTGGCGTCCGCGCCGTCGACGGCGGCGTCGGCAGGTGGCATCGCGCCGCCGCTGCTGCCCGCATCGCTCGTCGCGGCGCCGCCCGTGCCCGCGCTGGACCCGCCCGAACCGGCGGCGCCGCCGCCGCTGGTTCCGGCGTTGCCACCGGTGCTTCCGCTCGCCCTCGCGCCGCCGCTGCCCGTCGACGGGGCGCCGCCCGAGCCGTTGACCGCACCGCCCCCACCGCCGCCCGAGCAGGCCGCCGCCGCCAGAGAAAAAATGACAGTGAACGTCGTCCGTCTCATGGTTGCCCCCGTCGTCTCAACAGCAAGATCGTATGACTTCGAGCGGCGGGCCGAAATGATCTCGACGCTCGGCCAACGTGCCACGGCGGCGGCGACCGCGCAATCACCACGGCGGTGGGCCTGACCCCTTGGCGAGACAAACCAGCGTCGCCGATCCGGGCGGCATGCGCGCGCGCCTCGGAAGGTCTTCGTCCCCGCCCGCCGCCGGATCGGGCAGAATCGCAGCCTCGTCGATGCCCGCCCTCCGTCACCTCACCGCCATCCGTTACGTCACGGCCCTGCACGAGGGCGGGACGGTGCCGGCGATCGTCGAGGCGGACGACGGGGCGCTGTACGTGGCGAAGTTTCGGGCCAGCGCGCAGGGGGGCCGCGTGCTGGCCGCCGAGGTGATCGTCGGCGCGCTGGCGCGCGCGGCGGGGCTGCGCGTCCCGGAGCTGGCGCTCATCGACGTCGACGCGGCGCTGGGACGCAGCGAACCCCACCCGGAGATCCGCGCGCTGCTGATCGGCAGCGCCGGGCTGAACCTGGCCATGACGTATCTGCCGGGCGCCGTCGGATATGACGTGGCGGCGCGGCGGCCGGTGGCGGGCGAGCTGGCGTCGCGCATCGTCGCGCTGGACGTGCTGGTGGCCAACGTCGATCGAACGGCCCGCAACCCGAACCTCCTCTGGTGGCGTGACGAGCTGTGGCTGATCGATCACGGCGCGTCGCTGTACTGGCACCACGGCTGGGACGGCAGCGGCGGCGCCGGTCCGCTGGCGGCAGGGGCCGAGCGCGCCGACGCCCGGGCGCGCGACCACGTGCTGCTACCGCTCGCCGACGGGCTGGCCACGGCGGGCGCGGCGCTCGCGCGCGCCCTGGACGACGGCGTGCTGGCCAGCGCGATCGACGCCGTTCCCGACGACTGGCTGGAAGGCGCGGGCGGGACCGCGCTGCGCCCGGCATACGCCGCCTGGCTACGCGCGCGCTGCGATGCCCTGCCCCGCATCCTCGACGAGGTGGACCGTGTCCGAGCGGCTGGCGTTTGACTATGTGCTGGTGCAGGTGGTCCCGCGCGTCGACCGCGACGAGCGCTTCAACGCCGGCGTGATCCTCCACTGCGCCGCCGCCGCGTTTCTCGGCTGCCGGCTGGCGCTGGACCAGGCGCGCGCGCGGGCGTTCGCGCCCGACCTGGACGTCGCCGGGGTGGCGCGACAGCTGGACGCCATCCGCGCGGTCTGCGCGGGCGACGCCGCCGCCGGCCCGGTCGCCGCGCTGTCACCGTCAGAGCGCTTCCACTGGCTGGCCGCGCCGCGCAGCACCGTCGTCCAGCCGTCGGTGGCCCACGTCGGCGTGTGCGACGATCCGGAGACCGCGCTGGACCGCATCTTCGCGGCCACCGTGCCGCGGGCTTCATCCCCGACTACCTGAGCCCCCGATCCGCCCTCGCTTCCCGTTCGTACCGACGTTCGGAAGCCCACAGCACGGGCCTGACCCCAACCAAACGTCCACAAAGGAGACGGCATGAGCACTCTCGGAAGAACGGCAATCGCGGCCCTCGTCATCGTCGGCCTGGCCGGATCGGCTTCGGCCGCCGCGAAGGACGAGGACGCCATCAAGGCACGCGTGGCCTCGTTCATCGACCTTTTCAACAAGGGCGAGGCCAAGGCGATGGCCGCCTACTGGGTCGAGGACGGCACGCTGGTCAACCCGGCGGGCGTCATGGGCACCGGCCGCGCGGAGATCGAGAAGGTGATCGCCGGCGACGAGGCCACCATCCTCAAGGGGACGAAGATGACGATGGCGGTCAAGCACGTCCGCATGGTGGGCAAGGACGCCGCCTGGGTGGAGCTGGAGCACGAGGTGACGGGAGCCATGGCCCCCGACGGAAAAGCGCTGCCACCCATGACCTTCCACGTCCCTTGCCTGATGGTGAAGAAGGGCAAGGAGTGGATGATCAGCGACGCTCGCCCGTACGCGTATCTGCCGCCGCCCCCCGACAAGATGGCGGCCGCGAAGAAATAGCCACGCGCATGGAAAAAGCCGGCGCCGTTTTCACGGCGCCGGCTTCGATTGGAGGCGATCTGACGGTTCGGTCGGCTACGGAACGACGGGCGGGTTGCCCGCGTCGGCCGGCGGCGGCGGCGGGGTCATGGGCGGTGGAGGAGGCGGGGTCATGGGCGGTGGAGGAGGCGGAGTCATCGTGGGCGGGGGCGGCTCGGCGCCCGCGTCGGCGCACATCGCCACGCACTCGCCCAGGTGATCGCCGTGGGCCAGGTGCGCCGGGACGGCGGGGTTGCCCACGCAGATGGTGTGCGCGTTGGCCGGGTTGCCCGGCGGGATGTGGCAGACCGTCGTCTTCTTCGTGTCCTGCGGATCGCACACGTTGGGATGCGCCTTGCCCGCATGCGCGGCGTCGCACATCGCCTTGTGCAGCGCCTGATCGGTCTGATCGACGGTGTTGTCGGTTTCGCCGTTGTCGCACGCGGCCACAAACAGCGTCAGCGCCGACGCGAGAAGGATCGACTTTCCGAACATTCGTTTGCTCCTTTTTTCAATCGGGGCGCGACCGCACGGCGGCCATTCCCACGCGTTGCGAACCTGCCCGAAGCCAAAGCAAGCGCCGGACCGTGCGGAAACCTGCGCAAATGCGCGCCTCGCCCGGCCACGGGTGACCCGATCCGTACAGCTGGCTGTACGGATCGGCGCCAGCCTTGTGCGCACCGCATCCTGGGCCTAAGGTTTCGGGGCGCTTCGGGCGCAATTTCCCGGAATCTCAGGAGCAAAATGCCACCGACGGCGCCACCGCGACCTTCCTCCGCTCCCCCCTCGGACCCCAACGGGGCACCCAGCGCGTCGCGCCGCATGTTGCTGGTGCTGGCGGCCATGCTGGCGGCGATGTGGTTCTGGAAGAGCGCCAACGAGGGGACCGCGCGCCCTTCGGTCGCCTACTCCCAGCTTTACGACTGGATCAAGGCGGGCGACGTCGAATCCGTCACCATCTCCGGCGACACCGTCGAGGCCACCCTGAAGACGCCCCAACCGGCCGACGGCAAGACGGTGACGACCTTCATCAGCAACCTGCCGCCCAACGACACCGCGCTTCTGCCGCTTCTTCGCGACAAGGGCGTGCACATCACCGTCAGGAGCCAGCAGCAGCCGTTCGCCGTGCAGGTGGTGCTGACGCTGCTCCCGTGGGCCCTCATCATCGGCGCCTGGATGTGGATGTCGCGACGGGCGCGCGGGATGATGGGCGCCGGCGGGCCGCTGGCCGGGTTCCTGAGCAGCCCCAGCCGCAAGTTCGACAAGGCCAGCTCGGTCAACGTCACCTTCGACGACATCGCCGGTCTCAAGAGCGCGAAGAACGATCTGGTGGAGATCGTCCAGTTCTTGAAGGAGCCGGATCGTTTCCAGCGCCTGGGTGGCAAGGTCCCGCGCGGCGTCCTCCTGGTGGGCCCGCCCGGCACCGGCAAGACGCTGCTGGCGCGCGCCGTGGCCGGCGAGTCGGGGGTGCCGTTCTTCTCCATCAGCGCCTCCGAGTTCATCGAGCTGTTCGTGGGCCTGGGCGCCGCCCGCGTGCGCGATCTCTTTCGCGAGGCGAAGAAGAGCGCGCCCGCCATCGTCTTCATCGACGAGATCGACGCCGTCGGGCGCTCGCGCGGGGCCGGCATGGGCGGCGGCAACGACGAGCGCGAGCAGACGCTGAACCAGCTTCTGTCGGAGATGGACGGCTTCGATCGCTCCGCCCAGATCGTCGTCATCGCCGCCACCAACCGCCCGGACGTGCTGGACCCTGCCCTGCTGCGCCCGGGGCGCTTCGATCGCCGCGTGCTGGTCGATCGACCCGAGCTGGAGGCGCGCAAGGCCATCCTGGCGGTGCACGCACGCGGCAAGCCGCTGGCTTCCAACGTCGACCTGGGAACGGTCGCCAAGAACACCGCCGGGTTCTCCGGGGCCGATCTCGCCAACCTGGTGAACGAGGCGGCGCTGTCGGCCACCCGCGCCGGGCGCAACGAGATCACGGCCGATGACTTCGCGGGCGCCTTCGACAAGATCGTGCTCGGCGATCCGCGCGAGGCGGTGCTGGACGCGAAGGAGAAGCTGCGCGTCGCCACGCACGAGTCAGGCCACGCGCTGGTGGCCGAGCTGTCGCCCGACGTCGAGCCGCCGCACCGGATCAGCATCATCCCGCGCGGCATGACCCTCGGAGCCACGCAACAGAGCGCGGGCGCCGACCGCCACCTGATGGCGGAGGCCGAGCTCCTGGCGCGCATCCGCGTGCTGATGGGCGGATACGCGGCCGAGCGCGTGGCGCTGGGCAGCGTGTCGACGGGCGCGGAGAACGACCTGAAGGAGGCGACGCGCCTGGCGTCGCGCATGGTCGCCAATTTCGGCATGAGCGAGCGCCTGGGTCCCGTCTATTACGAGCACGACGGCGAGCACCCGTTCCTGGGCCAGCGAGTGGCGCTGGACACCGCCACCAGCGCCGCCACCGCGGCCGCCATCGACGAGGAGGCGCGCAAGATCCTGAGCCGCGCGCTGGAGGAGGCCGTGCTGCTTCTCAATCAGAACCGCCCGTCGCTGGACCGCCTGTCGGCGGCGCTGGTCGAGCGCGAGTCGCTGGACCGCGCGGAGCTGGAGGCCGTGCTGCGATCACCCCCGCAACCGCAATGACCTCGAAGCCAAAGGAGTCACGAATGCGCATCCGACTTGCCACCGGAACCCTGGGTCTGGCGCTGATCGCCGCGGCGGCGGCCGCGCTGGCGCCCGCCGCCGCCGGCGCGGCAGGGAAGTTCAAGCTGACGAGCGCTGCGTTCAAGAACAACGCGAACCTGCCCGACAGGAATGCGTTCAATCAGATGGGCTGCATCGGCGACAACCAATCGCCGGCGCTAGCCTGGAGCGACGCGCCCGCCGGAACCAAGAGCTTCGCACTGCTGGTTCACGATCCCGACGCGCCGACGGGTTCGGGCTGGTGGCACTGGGTGGTCTACGACATTCCGGCCGACACGACGTCACTGCCGGAAGGCGCCGGCAAGGAAGGCGGCGCCGGCTTGCCCAAGGGCGCCAAGCAGGGGCGCACCGACTTCGGAACCGCGGCCTACGGCGGGCCGTGTCCGCCGCCCGGCAGCGGCAAGCACCACTATAACTTCACGCTCCTGGCGCTGAAGGTCGACAAGCTGGAGGTGCCCGACGGCGCCTCACCGGCGCTGGTCTCCTTCTCGGCGAACGCCGCGGCGCTGGGCAAAGCGAAGCTGACCGGGATGTACGCGCGCGGAAAGTAGTCGTCAGAACAGAAACCCATGCGGGGACCGCGACGCCACCGCGCGCGGTCCCCGACAATCGTCACTGCATGCTGGTGCCGTGCAGCGAGTTGGTCAGCGTGGCCGCCATGTCGCGGTGCTTTTGCAGCGACGGCAGCTGCTGATCCAGCAGGCTGGCGAGATCGGTGTCGTGCGTGGCGCCGCGCGCGCTGCGCACGAAGTCGATCGCCTTGTCATGCCCCGTCACCATCGAGGTCAGGTACGCGCGGTCCAGCTCGGCGCCATTCAGCGATTCCAGGCGCTTCATCTCGGCATCCATCGCCATCTCGTCGGCGCTCTCGCCGCCGGCGGTGTTGTCCGTGTTCCGGGCCTCGCCCCCGGTCGGGCCGTTCATCTCGATCTTGTGCTTCTTGGCGAACGCCATCACCTGGCGATCGGCGGCCTGATGATCCCGGACCAGCTGCGCGGCGTACTGCTTCACGCGCGGCGATTCGCCCTTCTGCTGCTCCAGCTTGCCGACCTTGATCTCCATCTGGTTGGTTCGGTGGAGCTTGTACGCGGTATAGGTCGGGTCCCCCACCGTCCCCACCGGGGGCGCCATCGGCGCCGTCGACGCGCTGGACGTCGTCGTCGATGTCGCCGAGGGTATCGGCGCTTCGCCAGCGGTCGGCGCGTTGTCCCCGGCCAGCGCAGCCGCGGCCGGCAACGCCCCCGCCAAACCACAAATCACCATCCACTTCATTCCCTTTTCCATGACGGTCCTCCTGATCGAAATTGCGATCGGGCTCCGAACTGTTCATGCCACGTGCCACCTGGCTGACCGGCGCCGGGCCGCGCCCCCACGGGCCATTCGGCGCCACGCCGGCGGCGTCTGTTTCAGGCTCGTAACAGACGTTACCTGGCGGCCGCCCGCGCGCGGCTCAAGTGTCCTTGAGCATGGCGGGGATCGCCGCCGTCAGTCGGGAGACGACCTGCTCGTCGACGTTCAGCAGCTCGCGCCCGGCGGACACCAGCGCCGCCACGTCGTCCTTGGCGATCTCCCCGACGTAGATGCCTTCCTGCTTGGCGATGGCATTGGCCAGGCGCACGCAGTTTGCGACTGACAGTCGGTCGTCCTGTTCGTACGCGGCGCAATCGCGCACGGCGCGCCGGACCGGATCAGGCATCTCCCATTTCTCGGCGATGGCCAGCCCCACCTTCTGATGGCACCGCCCGAGCACGCTGACCCACTGGGCGCCGGTGATCCACTGCGCGCCCTTGCGCGTCGCCAGCCAGCTGCGCTCGGTCTCGAGCAGCAGGGCCGCCACCACCGGCTTGCCAATGTCGTGCAGCAGGCCGGCGAGATACCCCATGTCGGGGTCGCCGCTCTGCGAAGCCGCCACCAGCTCGCGCGCCAGCTGGGCCACGACGCGCGCGTGATCCCAGAGCCGCTGCATAGCCTCGCTGATCCGTCGGTCGCGCGACGCGAACAGCTGCCGCGCCGACGCCTCGATCAGAAACTCGCGCAGGCGCTGCACGCCGATCCGGGTCACCGACGCCAGCACGCTCTTGATGGGCTCGCGCGCGCCCAGGGCGGCGCTGCTGGCCAGCTTGATCAGCTGCGCCGCCAGGATGGGATCCTTGTCGATGATGGCGGCGGCGTCGCCCAGCGCGAAATCAGCTTGCTTGGTCAGCGTCAGGCACTTGACCGCCGCGGCGGGCAGCGCGGGCAGCACCAGCTGATCGGTCTCCAGGCGCTTGCTGACGATCGCCTCCAGCTGCGTCGCCAGACGCTCTTCCATGGCCCCGCGGGCAGCGTCGGTTTCGGCGGGGGCGGGCTGACTCACGGCTGGTCTCCTGGGGAAACTGCTCGGCAGGACCGGGCTTCCGAGCCTGAGTTCGGCACATCGCCGGGCCGGGTTTAGGGGACCGATGCTACCGAGTGGGCGCCGCGCGTACATCGGCGGCGCAGCCCGGCACGGCTCCCCCGTCGGCGCCGGCGTCCAGACGGCGCAGGGCCCGCCGGATCTCCTCGCGCGAGCGCTCCGTCTCGGCCGAGGTATCCATCTCCTCGCCGAGGGCGGTGATGATGCCGCGCCGTTCCGGGACCGTGAGGTGGTCGTCGCAAGCGATCTCGCTCAGGCGGCGCGGGAGCTCGTCCGCGCTGCGCTGGATATCCTCGGCGTGCGCGCGGCCCGCCATGCGAACGCGCATCGGCTGCGTCGCCGCCAGGAACCGCGCCTTCTGATAGCGATACGGATCCCGATGCCCGATGCGCATGATCAGATCGTTGGCGTCGACGCCGGCAGACAAGCCGACCAGGATCGCGGCGGCGTCCCAGAAACAGGGGCGCGGATAGGTGCAGGCCTCACGCGGATCGGGCCGATAACCCGACACCGTGGTGGCGGGCGGGCGCCCGTCGTCGTCGCGCCTATCGGCGGGCTTGCCGGCGTCCTTGGGCTTCTTGCCGCGACCGCGGATCAGCCCTTCCAGCGTCGGGACGCCGGCCGGCGGCGGCCCCGGCTTGATGGGGACGAACAAGAGGCCGCTGGTGTGCCGGTCGCGGAAGGTGACGCCGCCGTCGCGGGCGACGCGCGCGGTGAAGCCGGACGCTTCGTACGTCAGCTCGCCGCTGCCGTCGCTGGCGCGCAGAAGCTGGTACTGCTCGGCCGACGGCTCGCCCGACCCCGCCGTGGGCGACTGGGGCGCGCGCAGCAACGCGGGTGACACCGGGCGCGCGGCGGCGGGCGGTGCCGCTGCGCCGCCGCCATCGGCCATCGCCGTCTCGATCGCCACCACCAGCAACCAGGTCGTCATCGTCGCGTGCATGCGTCCCCCTCTCCTCGTTGACTAATGTCCCCCATCGATCGCGCTTCCGCCACGCCGCGCGCGCCACCCGCGACCAGGGGAACGGTCACGCGATTCGCTCGACCGTGGCGGGCTCGGGCGCCTCGAAGGGGATGAGGCGCGAGAACGCCAGCGGCGGCGAGGCGCCGGCCGGGATCGCTCGTGCCAGCGCCAGCCGATGCTCGGGCGATGGCTGCCAGAGCTGAAAATCCCAGCGCGCGCCCGGGTCGGCGTGCGCCGGATCCAGCCGGAAGCCGAGGCCCCCTGTCCCGCCACCGCCCGTCGGCGGCGCGAACGCCGCCGCGTCCAGCGGCAGCGACAGGCCCTGCCCCAGCGCCTTGAGAAAAGACTCTTTCAGGGTCCACAGCGCGAAGAAAAGATTGCGCTCCTCGACCTCGCCGGCGCAGGCGCGCAGGGCCGCGATCTCCTCAGGCGCGAAGTGGCGGTCGGCGATGGCCAGCGCGTCGTCCACAGGACGCAGGCGCTCGACGTCGACGGCGGCGCGCGGCTCGGGCGTGATCAGACAGGCGATCAGGCCCGCGGTGTGCGACACGCTGAAATGAGGCGCCGCGACGCCGGCCGGCGCGACGACGCGCGGGCGGCCGTTCGGCCCGGGCGCAAACCGCCAATCGGACGGCTGCACCTCCGCGTAGCGGGAGAGCGCCGCGCGCACCAGCGCCCGGGTCACCGCGAACGCCACGCGGTCGCGCGCGAAGACCAGCCGCGCCTGGCGCGCCCGTTCGTCGTCCGTCATGACGCTCTCGAACCGCGCCAGCCGCCCGGGCGTCTCGCCCACCGCCGGATCGGCCAGAAAAACGTGATCGCCGGTCAGCGGCTCCAAGCAGCCGGCGACGATAGCACGCGGTCAGGGCGCGTGCCGGCCCGCCCGCGACGAACGCGCCTAGACGGAGACGGTCAGGACGGCCTTCCCAGCCAGCGTGGTGTCGGCGGCGGGCGAGCGTCCGGTTCCGACGGCGCGGACGACCGCGCCGGCCTGGATGTACGGCAACAGATCAACGTCGCCGGTCGGCTTCAACGTCACCTCCGTCGCCCCGGGGTCGGGCGTGCCAATCGCGATCTGGCGCGGCGGCAGCCCGCTGGCCGCGGGAGCGAAGATCGTCAGGGTCATCGAGGAGAGAAAGTCCAGCGTCGCGCCCGCGGGCGCGGTCACCCGCAACGTCAGCGAGCTGAGCTTCACCGAATCGGCGAGATCGGCGTTGCTGGGCAGGTTCTTCTTGTCGATGGGGATATCGGTCATCGTCATCACCGTCGCCCCCCCGGATGCGGCAGCGGGGCTCCCCGGAACGACGCTGGGTCCGATGTCGACCGTGGTGTCGAAAGAGATGAGCCCGCAGCCCGCGGCCGCGGCCGCCGTCAGGAGCAACGAACAGGTGACCGCCTGGATGGCGCGCAGGCAGGAACGGGCGGACGTCGGTGTGGACATGAAAACCTCCACGAGAAAATCTGGGCTCGACGTTCGCGCCGGGCTCCCCTTGAAGATGGGCGCTCCCGTGCCCATGTTCCAGCGCCCGACCGAAGAAAGTTTTCTCTCGTCATTTCTGGACGGCGCGCTGTGCTGGACTTCGACTACTTCGAAACCCGGCGCGGACGGCGGGCGATCAGTTCAATACGCAGAGACCGAGCAGGCAGACCCCCGAGATACAGTCGCTCCCTTTCGAGCAAGACGCCCCGATGGGCAGCTTGCACCCTAGCCCGCTGCACCCGCCGTCGACGATTCCGCCGTCGCCGTGCGAGCCGCCGCTGCCGCCCGTGCCGGAGGATCCGCCGCTCCCGCTCGCGCCGCCCGTGCCGCTGGCGCCGCCCGTGCCGCCGCTGCTTCCGCCGCTCCCACTCGCACCGCCCGTGCCGACGCTCGCGCCGCCTGTGCCGCCGCTGCTTCCGCCGCTACCGCTCGCGCCGCCCGTGCCGCC
>DATKEU010000106.1:0-8372 GCA_035544495.1 Polyangia bacterium
GGTCGAGGCCGCCACGCAGAAGGAAATCAACGACCGCGACTCCAACGACAACATCATCGACCGCATCACCGGCAAGGAGGTGCACAAGCCGGGCGAGGAGCGGCCGCAAGACATCGTCGTTCCGTCGCCGTCGTCCCGCCCCGCCGCCCCCGAGTCGACGACGCCGCCACCGGTCGCCGCGCCCCCCATCGAGCGCGTGAACACCGAACCGGCCAAGCCCGCTCCCGCGCCAGCCGCCGGCAAGCCGTCCAAGGCCAAGGGCAAGAAGAGTGGCGCGGCCGACGGGCTGGATCTATGAGCGAGCGCGGAAGGGGCCTGCTGGCCCCTCCCGCGGGCCCTCCCCAGCGCCTCTCGCAAGGTGAGCCGCGCGGGCGGAGCCCGCGCTCCCGTCAGTAAACGCGCTCGCTGCGTTCGCTCTGGCGCCGCGAGATCAAGTCACACTCTCGCCCACGCGGCAGCGCGGGAGACGGCCGGGGTGATGGGATGCCTCGCGAGCGCTCGCGCTTACTGTGGGATCAGCCGGATGTAATCGAGCGCGAGCCAGAAGGCGGTGCTGGCGGCGTTCTTGCCCGTCATCGTGAACTGGAAGGTGTGGTTCCCCGCGGAGGTGAGCGTGACTGGCCCCAGATCGGCCTCGGTGTACACGATGTTGTTCGAAAAGCCGTCGACCGTCGGGCCGCGGTTGGCGCCGTCGACGGAGAGCTGCCAGATCCCGCGGTTGTTCCACTGCTTGTGCCGCACGCGCAGGTCGTAGTTCCCCGCCTGCGGCACGTTCACGGTGTAGGCCGCGAAATCGCCGGCGGCGTTCGCCTCCAGGATCGTTCCCTGTCCGCCGCTCAACCCGGGATCCGGGGCCAGGCGCTCGAGGTCGCCCGGCGTGGCGCTCACCGCCAGCGTTTCCGTCTCGAACGTCACGGGCGCCGTCGACCCGCCCCCGCCGCCAGACCCGCCGCCGCTGCCGCCGCTGCCGCCGCCGTAGACCTCGAGCTCGTAGATTCGCGCTGCCTGATCGCCGTTCTGGGTCGGCGTCGCGACGTTGAGCCGCACGAACCGCGCCGACGCGGCGGCGATGCTGTGCGTGGTGACGTCGGCGTTGCTGCCGGTGACGTTCACGACGGTGTTGAAAGCATTCCCGTCGGTGCTGACCTGAAGGCTGAAATCGCGCGTGTCGAACCCAAGGTCCTCCCCTCCGGACCCCGCGTGGCGCACGACGAACTGATTCACGGTCTGCGCCGATCCCAGATCGACCTGCAGAAACAGCGGCGGCGAGAAGGAACACCACTTGTCGCTGTTGCCACCCGACGTGCTGCCGTTGACTGCTTTGTCAGGCGTCTCCGTCGAGGCGCACGACGGGCTGCCGGTGGCCGGCTTGCCCAGCGCCAGATTCGGATTGCCGCCGCCCGCGCTGCGCAACCCGTAGGCGGAGACGGCGTTCGACAGCGACGCGACGTAGACCTTGCCGGAGGCGACCGTGGGCGGAGAGCCCTTGGCAAAGTTCAGCGGATCGTCGCCGCCGGCCGTGCTCTGCCACAGCAGATCCAGCGTCTCGGCGTTGAACGCGCTCAGCAACCCGGGAACGACGTTGTGATTCGCATCGCCGGAGCGCGGGGTCGTGGCCCACAGGATCCCGGTCCCCGCCGCCGAGCCGTTCGCCGACAGCGTCATCATGCCGCCGGGCATCCCGACGGGCGGCAGCACCGAGCCCACGCGCGCGGCCGGCACCGTGAACCGGCTGCCGTCGAAGCGATAGAGGCGCAGGAAATCGTTCTCGCCCCAGACGTAGAGGTTCAAGCCCTGGGGGCTTTGCCAGGTTATGGCGCTGTTGTGGATGTGGTGCGTGTTGTTGGGGCGAGCCCCGAGATCGACCGCCTGAAACACCTGCACGGCGTTCTGATCGCCCAGGCGTCCCAGGTTGCCGCTGTTCAAAAGGTAGACCTTTCCTTCCTTGCCCCCGGTCGCGAGCAGGTTCGTTCCCGGCAGCATGATCGGTCCCGCCGAGCCGAAATCCACGTCGCCGGCGTTGAGGTCGGCGAAGTTCGACGGCGTGAAGGAATCCAGCACGCCCAGCGAGCGGGGTGCGAGCTTGACCAGGCTCTCGCCGAAGTTGCCGGCGCCCTGGTTGAAGTCGCCGTTGCCGGTGCTGAGGTAGAGGTTGCCGTTGCCGTCGAACATCGGCGCCGCGCCCGCCATCCAGATCCCCGCCTGCTGTCCCGCCGGCGTGAGGTTGATGATACCCACTTGCCCCAGCGACTGCGCGTCGTAGGCCATCACCCAGCCGTGATAGGGAGCGGTGTCGCAGAACGACGCGAAGGCGATGTAGACGACGCCGCCCGAGAGGGCCAGCGCCGGCCTCTGGTTGTGGGGCTGTGGATCGAACGCGATGCGCCCGCCGTTCGAGCCCGCGCCCGCGCCCGCCACCGAGCCCGCGAGCACTTGCGGGCTGTGGGCGCGATCCTGGCCGCTGGTCATGTCGAGGGCGCGCAGCCGAAAGACGGCGCCGCCGTTCTCGACGGTGCGGGTGACGGCGTAGAGGGTCATGGAGCCGGCGTCGATGACCGGCGTGCCGATGATGCCGATGTTCCCGCTGAAGTCCTGGTACGTGCCGCACGCGCCGCCCACGTCCGTGTTGCGCCCGGGACGTCCGCTGCCGTTCAGGTCGTCCCGTCGCCACAGCGCCCCGCCGCCCGCGTCGGCGTCGAAGGCGTAGATGCTGTTCGAGACGGTGGCGACGTAGATGACGTTGCGGGTGGTGCCGCCGATGGGGACCGCCGACGCGTACAGGACGCCCGCGTAGACCTGATCATCGACCGACACCTGGAACAGCTTGCCGAAGCGGCTGGGGTTGACGGAGGCGGTCGTCAGCGCCGACTCCTGCAGGTTGGCGCCGGTGCGCTGGTTGTTGTAGTTGCGCGTGAGGACCGTCGTCGTCCCCAGGGCCGCGATCCCGGATCCCTCGACGCCGTCGTCGGCCAGGTCGGGCGAGCAGGCGGACAACGCGGCCGCGGCGCCGACCGCCAGAGCGGACACCCAGACGGATGCCCGCGATTGAAAGCGGGGGGCTTTCAAGATGTTCATGACGTCTCCTCCAGCGGTCGAAGAGAGAAACCACCGACGCCGCGCGCCACTGTTGAACGGAGTTCAATACCGTTAGCACAGCCCGCAGGTCACGCCAAGCACGTCGCTCCGACGCGGCGCTGTCCGCGCGGCACGGTGCGAGACGAGCCGTGCGCCCGGGTTGTTCCGGCGCGAGATGGGTGGGGCCGGCGCGGGGGGAACACCCCCTCACGCGCGCGATGCCGTCCTAGAAGATCGTGAAGACGTCGGGACGAGTGGCGGCCTTGTTGATCCCCTCGAAGAGCTCTTTCTGGGACGCGGTCAGGCGCGCGACGATGGCGCGCATGTTGGCGGTGCGCTGCTTGTACGCTTCGTTGCGCACCTCCGCCGGCGAGCCGGTCATCACCGCGTCCATCAGCGGCGTGGGCCGCAACGGAACGACCTTGTCCGAGTCCAGCTTGCCGCTCGACTTCCGCACCACCCAGGGCGCACCGGTGTTCGAGCGGACCTTGAAGCCGTCGAGGTCGCTCGCCGGGCACTCGGCGCCGCCGTTCTTGCAGACCTGCTCCCCGACCTCGACCAGGTTGCCGACGACCACCTTGCCGCCGGTCTCGAACACCACGCCATAGTTCTTGCTGTCGGTGGCGGCGGCCTTCTCCGCGTACGTCTTCAGCGACTCGGCGTCGGCCTTGGTCCGCTTGATGTGCCGCTCGGTCTCGCCGTAAAGGGCGATGCTGTCGTAGTAGTAATTGAAGAGCCGATCGACGACCACGTCGTCGAGGCGATAATAGTCGACGCGGAAGATCTTCCCGGTGTCGGGCCGCGGGTCGAGCTT
Organism: Polyangia bacterium; assembly: GCA_035544495.1. Taxonomy (GTDB): domain Bacteria; phylum Myxococcota_A; class Polyangia; order Fen-1088; family Fen-1088; genus DATKEU01. The sequence goes on from DATKEU010000106.1 coordinate 3,890, forward strand.
GAGCTTCTCGAGATCGGTGATGAGCTGCGGATCGTACGAGAGCGTATCCTTCTTCGCCGCCGCCAGCCGCTGCTGGCTCAGCGCCATCGCGGTGCCGATCTGGGTCAGCGTCTTCTGCATGCTCTCGAGCTCGGCCTTCACCGTCTGGGCCGCGTGATTGGCGGTGTTCATGTTGTGGCGGCCCACGCTGGCGATGCCATAACCAGCGCCGAGCGCGAAAGCGGCCAGGCCAACGATGACCGCCGTGATGATCACCGCCTTGCCGCGACCCGAACGAACGTTGACCGCCGGGGCGCCGTCATCGATGGTGCGCAGGTCGAACCCGCCCGCCGCGGGCTTCATCCGGGCGTATGGATCCATCGCCGCCGGGGGTGGGCCGCCCGCGGGAGCGGCCGCGGGCGCGGTCGACGCAGCCGCCTGACGGTTGGCCGGTTGCTGGGCCGGCGCCGGGACGGGCGCGCGGACGCCAGGCGCGGGAACGGCCGCCTGCGGAGCGCCGGGCGCGTCCGGTCGTTTGAGTCCCAGGCGGGCCTTCAGGTCGCTGATGTCTTTGCTGGGCTGCGCGCCTGGTTTCCTGTTTTGTTCCACGAAAGTCCTCCAGCGTGGATGGAGTCACACGCTCTTCGTCGGCGGGCTGAAACGGTTCGGCGTCGGCAAGCGAATGGGCTAGGGAACGACAGCGGACGATACTGGCGTGATTTCGACCTGTCAAGGCAAGCCCGCTGAAACATAGATTTTTTACCGACGCCGGGAGCGCGTGGCGCGCGCGTCCGTGGTCGCCTCCCGCGGGAGGGAAAAATAAGTCAGGAGACTTTTAGGGGCGCGCGGTCAGCTGGCTTTCAGGAAGGCGTCGATGGCGCGGACCGCGTCCGGCGGCAGGTTGGTGAAGCGGATGCCGACCGTGCTGGCGGCGTCCGCGGTCACGGCCTCGCCCGAGGCGGTGATCACGGTGTCCGTTCCCGGCAGCTGGAACTGCAAACCCATGTATCGCGGAACGCGGCGCGGGCCCATGACCGGCACCAGGCGAGCGCCTGTGCGCGACAGGTTGGTCATCCGGCACAGCTGCGGCTGACCATCGAGGAAACGGTTGACGAACAGGTCCAGCTTGGTTCGGCGGCTGGTTCGCCGGTCGCCGTTCGGCCGATCGCTTGACGGTGGCTGCGTTGTCATCATCGGGTTCTCCTCGGGAAAAGGGATGAGACCCACATGTAAGACCAAGTGCGCAGGCGGTCAAATTTTTTGCCCGGGCGATCGCTCGACGCCCGGCCAGATGCGCAAACGTTGACTCCATGCAAACCGCTGCCGATAATTCGGGCCTCTTCCCGCGCCCGGCCTCGAAACCCGGTCCCCAACAATCACTTTCCCGTCACGCACAGGAGCTAGGACATGCACCGCATGAAGATCGGGCTTGTCGCCGCCATCATTCTGCTCGGGCTCACGCTGGGGGTCTACGCGACCCTGACCCGCGACCTGCGCGAGGGGGCGATCCGCGACGTGGAAACCGCGGTCTCGCGGGCGCAGCGCATGCACCAGTCGATGGCGCGGCTGGAATCTTTGGATTTCGCGAACTTAGTTGCAGGGCTCAGCCACCACCCGGCGGTGGTGGGGGTGTTCGACAAGGGATCCGAGACCGCGCGCCGCCAGGCTGCCTTCGAGCAGTGCGAGGCGCTGAATGCGTCCTTGCAGACCGGATCGAAGCGAAAGGCCGACTTCGTCGCCATCCTGGACTCGCGCGGGACGGTCGTCGCTCGCGACCTGAACGCCAACGCCAACTATGGTGAGGACTGGCGATCGCAGTACCCGGCCATCGGCACCGCCCTGCACGGCGAGCCCACGAAGGACGTGTGGACCTTCGCGGGCCGGATGACCCGAGTGGCGGTCGCCCCCATCGCGCTGCCCGACGGGACCATCCGCGGGGCGCTGGTGGTCGGTTACGTGCTGACGGCGCGCGACGCCCAGGAGAAGCACGAGATCCTGGGCAGCGAGGTCGCCTATTTCCACAATGGCAAAGTGCACACGTCCAGCTTCGTCTCCGAGGGCACCGGCGACGGCGCCAAGGAGCCCGCCAAGGAGGACGGGAACAAGACCCAGGCGCTGAACGCCATCCTGTTCCAGTCCCCCGAGAAGTGGGGCCAGCAGGTGGTGCAGAAAGGCGCCCGGAGCGACCTGTTCCACCTGACCCTGGACGGGCGCGAGTACGCCGCCGTCGCTGCCCCCTTGCAGGGAAACGCCTTCGACAAGACCAGCGGCGTCGTCGTGCTGGCGTCGATCACCGATCAGCTGGATTCGGTGTCGGGCGCCGGGGCGAAGGTGATCGGGTTCGGCCTGCTGGCGATCCTGGTCGCGGTGGCGGCATCGGTGCTGACGGCGGTGCGCTTCATCAAGCCGCTGGACAAGATCGAGCTCGGCGTCGCCGAGATCATCAACGGCAACATCGACTACACGTTCAAGCCCATCGGCCCCGACTTCGAAGGGCTGTCGAACGGCCTGAACGTCATGCTGGCGCGACTGCTCGGGCGCGAAGAGCCGAGCGAGGATGACGTCGAGGAAGAAGCGGACGAATCGCAGCGCTGGCGATCGGACCAGGTGCTGGTCGAGGAGATCTCGCCCGACGGCCAGCCCAGCAACGACCCCACCGTGCAGAGCCTGGCCCAGGAGAACGAGGCGGCGTATTACACGCGGATCTTCAGCGAATACGTTGCCGCGATGAAGAGCCAGAGCAAGCCGACTGCCGGCATCACGGTGCAGGCCTTCACCGCCAAGCTGCGCCTGATCGAAGGTGGCCTGAAGCAGAAGTGGAAGGCGCGCATGGTGCGCTTCCGCGTCATCACGCAGGGCGACCAGGTCACGCTGCGCCCGGTCCCGATTTTCTGACCGCTGCGGCCCCCTTCCGACGCGGGCTGGTTCGCCGCCGCGTCACCCTCGCTTTTCGGCGGCCAGTGGCTTAAGAGAAAAGCGATGGTGGCAACGGGCCTGGAAGTGCTCTGCGCGGAGCGGGTCTCCTCGTTCCGCGGGCGCCGCGTGGGGGTGCTCTGCCATCCGGCCAGCGTGGCGGCGGACCTGACGCACACCGTGGATCGCCTGATCGAGGCCGGCATTCATCCCGTGCGCCTGTTCGGGCCCGAGCACGGTGTCCGTGGCGAGGCCCAGGACATGATCGGCGTCGACGACGAGCGCGACCCCCGGACCGGGATTCCGGTCGCAAGTCTCTATGGCAACCACTTCGAATCGCTGACGCCGCGAACAGAGGACCTGGCGACGCTGGACGTGCTGCTGGTCGATCTGCAGGACGTTGGCAGCCGCTATTACACGTACGTCTGGACGATGGCGTTGGCGATGGAGGCGGCGGCCAAGGCCGGGGTCGAGGTGGCGGTGCTGGATCGCCCGAACCCGATCGGCGGTCGCGAGATCGAGGGCGGGCCCCTCCTGCCCGGGCACGAGTCCTTCGTGGGCCTCGGCCCCGTGGCGGTGCGCCACGGTATGACCGTCGGCGAGATCGCCACCATGATCCGCGCCGGCATGCCCTGGGCGGCGGGCCGGTTCGCGCGGCCGATGGACCTGGACCTTTCGGTGATCGCGATGCGCGGCTGGCGGCGGGCGGACGCCTTCGACGCCACCGGTCTGCCCTGGGTGATGCCGTCGCCGAACATGCCGACGCTGGAGACGGCGTTCGTCTACCCGGGGCTGTGCCTGGTCGAGGGGACGAACCTGTCGGAGGGGCGGGGGACGACGCGGCCGTTCGAGATCATCGGGGCGCCGTTCCTCGACGGGCACCGCTGGGCCGAGGCGCTGCGTGCCGACGCGCTGCCGGGAGTGCAGTTCCGACCGCTGACCTTTCGCCCGATGTTTCACAAGTTCGCCGGACAGTCGTGCGGCGGCGTTCAGCTGCACGTCACCGATCGGGTGGCGTTCCGTCCCTATCGCACCGGCGTCGCGCTCCTGCGCACGGCGCGGGCGCTGGCGCCCGACCACTTTCGCTGGCGCACGGAGCCGTACGAGTTCGTCGTCCACCCGCCGGCCATCGATCTGCTGACGGGCAGCGACAAGGTCCGGCGCGCGATCGACGAGGGGCGGCCGACCAGGGAGATCGTCGCGGGGTGGGCCGGCTTCGAAGATCAGTTCGCGGCCGCGCGCGGACCGTTCCTGCTTTACGAATGAGGACGCCGTGACCCGCGTGGCTCTGTTCGGTGGCAGCTTCAACCCGCCGCACGTCGCGCATCAGATGGTGGGCCTTTACGTGCTGGAGACGGCGCTCGTCGACGAGCTGTGGCTGCTCCCCTGTTTCCTGCACGCCTTCGGCAAACCGCTGGCGCCGTTCGACGACCGCTTCCGCATGTGCGAGCGGGCGGCTGCCGCCCTGGGCGAGCGGGCGCGCGTCAGTGACGTCGAGCGGGCCATCGGTCAGCCGAGCCGCACGCTGGTGACGGTGCAGGCGCTGCGCGCGCAGCACCCGCGGCACGCCTTCAGCCTGGTGATCGGCGCC
>DATKEU010000107.1:0-3798 GCA_035544495.1 Polyangia bacterium
AGCTCCTTGCCGGTTCCGGATTCGCCAGTGATGAGGACGCTGGCGCGGGCGCCCGCGATCTGCGCGACGGTCTTGAACACCTCCTGCATCAGGCCCGAGCTGCCCACCAGGTTATCGAACCGATAGCGCTCCGCCTGGCGCGCCCGCAGCAGCCTGGCCTCGGCGCGGATCCGGCGCTGCTCCATCTCGCGCGCCAGGACCACGCAAAGCTCGCCCATGTTGACCGGCTTGGTCAGATAGTCGCACGCGCCTGCTCGCATGGCGCCGACCGCGGTCTCGACGACGCCGAAGGCGGTCATCACGATGACGGCGGTATCCGGGTCGAACTCGCGCACTCTGGACAGAAGCTCGATGCCGTCCATCCCCGGCATCTTGAGATCGGTCAGCACCACGTCGGGGGCAAAGTCCGCCAGCTTCCCCAGGGCCTTGAACCCGTCGGCCGCGGACTCGACGGCGTACCCTTCGTCGCGAAGCAGCTCGACCAGCGCGGTGCGGGCGTTGGCCTCGTCGTCGGCGATCAAAATGCGTCCCCTGGTGCTCAAGCTCTCCCGCCGGCTTGGCTCGTGTGCAAACCTTGCACCGCGGCCGCTCACCGAACTCTGCTCAAACATTTCCGTATTTTGTGTGGCAGAGTGAGGCCGACCCGACGCGCAGCAATTGCGCAGGTGTGACAACAGTTGTTGCCCCCCCGGCAACATGTCGGCCGGCTACCATGTGGCCGCGGGCGCCGGGCAGGCCTGGCGCCGGGCGCCCAGAGCGCGATCCTTGATCAGCGTGCTGAAACCGAGGGCGCTGGCGCGCGGGCAAACCTCGGCCGCCGAAAGTCGATACTCGACGTTGAACACCGCTTTGCCGGCCGTGACGAAGGGCAGCAGCCGCCGGCACTCATCGTGCTCGAAACACTCTTCGTTCAGGGCCCAATCAAAATCGCCGACCAGCGCCGGAACCTGCTCGACGTCGTTCTTCAAACCAACGGAAAGTCCGCGCGCGTGGGCGTGGCGGGCCAGCAGCCGGTTGAACCGCAGCTGGTCAGCAGCGCTGAGCGGAAACCCCGATTCGTTGGCATAGCCATCCACGTTGTCCAGCTCGATGCCGTCGAAGCCCTTGCTCCGGCAGAGATCCATTCGCGCGTCGATGATCGGGACCAGCGCGCCGAGCTGGCGAATGTCCAGCCAGACCTCGCCCGGCCAGCCGTCCATGGCCTTTCCCTTGACCGCCGCGGGAAATCGCCCGGCGTCCGGCCGCCAGTCCTCGAACGAGCCGGCGCTGACATAGCAGATCGCCTTGCGGCCGCGCCGGTGCAGCTCCTCGACGGTGCTGGCGGACACGTCGAACAGATCGACGTCGAACATGGCGGCGTCCACCTCGAGATCGATCGCCCCTCGCAGCTGCCACTGCCAGGACGATCCCGGCGCCGGCTGCCACCGGGGACCGCCGACGACGGTCTCCGCCAACGGGGCCGCCAGCAGCACGACAGCGCCCACCGTCGCCAGCGTTCGGGACAGCAGTCGTCCCGGTTCACTCGACGGTAACACTCTTGGCCAGGTTGCGTGGCTGGTCGACGTCGTTGCCGCGGGCCACGGCCACCGCGTAGCTGAGCAGCTGCAGCGGCAGCACGGTGAGCAACGGCTGCAGCAGGGGCGGCGCATCCGGCACCCACAGCACGCTGGCGCATTGATCTTCGATCAGCGGGTCACCGGCGGTCGCCACCGCGATGATCAGCGCCTGGCGCGCCCGCACCTCGGCAAGGTTCGACATCACCTTTTCGTACGCCGGGCCTTGCGGGGCGATCACCACCACCGGCAACCCGTCGTCGATGAGCGCGATCGGTCCGTGCTTCATCTCGCCGGCTGCGTAGCCTTCGGCGTGAATGTACGAGATCTCTTTCAGCTTCAACGCGCCTTCCAGGGCGATGGGAAAGTTGGTTCCCCGGCCGAGAAAGAGGACGTCGCGCACGAGATCGAATCGTCGCGTCAGCGCGTCGAGATCGGTGAGACCCGCCAGCGTGGTCTCCATGTCGGCTGGAATCCGCGTCAGCGCAGCCGCCAGCGCGCGCGCCGCCTCCGCCGCGCCGGCCGCGCGCGCGCGCCGGCCCATGTGCACCGCCACCAGGGCCAGCGCCGCCAGCTGCGCGGTGAAGGCCTTGGTCGACGCGACCCCGATCTCCAGCCCGGCCCGCGTGTACAGGGCGCCGTCAGAGGCGCGCGGGATGGCCGAGCCGACGACGTTCGAGATGGCCAGCACCCGAGCGCCTTGCCGGCGCGCTTCCTTCACCGCGGCCAGCGTGTCGGCGGTCTCTCCGCTCTGGCTGATGGCGATCACCAGATCGCCGGGGCCCACCACGGGATCGCGGTAACGAAACTCGCTGGCGACGTCCACCTCGCAGGGGACGCGCGCCGTCCCTTCGATCATGAATTTGCCGATCAGGCCAGCGTGGTACGACGTCCCGCAAGCCAGCAGCACCACGCGCCGCACCTCCGCCGGATCGATGACGAAGCCGTCCAGCGAGGCGTCGCCCTCTTCGACCAGCAACCGTCCCCGCAAAGTGTCGGCCACGGCGCGCGGTTGCTCGTGGATCTCCTTGAGCATGAAGTGCGGATAGCCGCCCTTCTCCGCCTCCGATGCTTCCCAGACGATGGTCTGGGCCGGACGCGCCACCGGCGTGCCGTCCAGCAACGACAGTCGAGCGCCGTCGCGGGTCAGCTCGGCGATGTCACCGTCCTCCAGGAACAGCACCTGGCGGGTGTGTTCCAGCAAGGCCGGCACGTCGGAGGCGACGAAGGTCTCGCCGTCACCCAGGCCCACCACCAGCGGCGACCCTTTCTTGGCGGCGACGACGCTCTGCTTGTCGTGGTCCGAAAGAACCACCAAGGCGTACGTGCCGCGCAGCTGGGCCACGGCTCGCCGCAGGGCCTCGAGCAGGTTCGGCGCACCGGCGTCCAGCGCCTCGTGGACCAGGTGGGCCGCGACCTCCGTGTCGGTCTGCGACAGGAACAGCCGGCCGCGGGCTTCCAGGCGGCGGCGCAGCTCCAGGTAGTTCTCGATGATGCCATTGTGAACGACCGAGATCGGCCCGACCTTGTGCGGATGGGCGTTCTCCACCGACGGGATTCCGTGGGTCGCCCAGCGCGTGTGCCCGATGCCGATGGTCCCGTGCAGACCGCTCGACGCCAGGCGCGACTGCAAATTTGCCAGCTTGCCGCGCGCGCGCACCACCTCGGCCGGGCCACCATTGGCCACGGCCAGCCCGGCCGAATCGTAGCCGCGGTACTCGAGGTGGCGCAGGCCGCCCATCAGGATGGGCGCGGCCTCGCGTTCGCCGACGTAGCCGACGATGCCGCACATGGCTCAGCTCCTCCCATTGCGCCGGCCGCGGCCGCGGACGACCAGCAGGACACCGAAGACGATAGAGGCCCCGAATCCCAGTGGCTGCGGCGATTCAGCCGCGATCGTGCAGCCCGACGAGCCAGAGCTGGTGTGGGCCGGAGGCCTCGCCTCCGGTGCCATCGATCCACTGCCCGCGCCGGAATCGGAGCCGCTGTCAGCGCCGGCGTCCGCCGGTCCGTGGCCGTTCGCCCCGCCGCCGCCGATCGGGGTGCCGGACGGCTCATCCCCGTCGCCCATCGCCGGGCCCAGGTGCCCGCCCGTACCATCGGACGAGCCACCCGTACCGGACATCGGCGCTCCGCCCGAGCCGCTGGCGCCGCCCGAACCCGTCATCATCGGCATCGGCGCTCCGCCGGAGCCGCTGGCGCCGCCCGAACCCGTCATCATCGGCATCGGCGCTCCGCCGGAGCC
>DATKEU010000108.1:0-2172 GCA_035544495.1 Polyangia bacterium
CGCCGAAGCCGCCGAGACCGTTGAAGTATTCGATGTTGGGAACGGGCCTGGCCACCTGCAACTCTGACGCGGCGACTTGGCGCCGCAGCGCCTGGTGCGCCACGCTTCTGGCCTCCGGCGCATATTCCATCTGGTCGGCCAACCGCCCGCGCTCGCCAACGAGCACGATCCGCGCCACCGCGGCCAGCAGCGCCGCTGTCTCCGGCGCGATCAGATCACCGCGAAGAAGGAAGATGTGGCCCGGCGCGCGCTCGTGGTCGACCTGCGGGCGCGACTGGCTGGCCCGGACCAGGGTCTCCAGCGCGACCTGCATGTCCTGCACGTAGGAGGTTCCGCGCTCGTTCAGAATCACCAGGTCGACGGCTAGGCGTTTGGTGCGCCAGTATTCGACCGCGGTAAGCGCCTCTCGCACCAGATTCAGCTGGTGCTCCTCGGAGACGCGCACGAGCATGATTGGGAGGTCGCCCGAGACGCCGAGGCTCCACAGCGACGGCTGGCCGCCCTCGCCGGCTTGGATGATCTCCGAAGGCGGCCTTAGCGTCGGCGCGGCGTAGATCAGATGTCCGGCCAGGCGCTGCAGTTGGCCTGCCTCGGTCCGGTCGATACCCAAGTGATGCAACTGCACTTGGCCCTGCGTCCAGGCCAGTGCGGCCGCCCGTTCGAACGCGCTGACGTCGTGGTGCTTGTCGATGAGAGCCAGGATCTCGGCCCTGGTCGATCCGACCATGGTCCAGAAGGCGATCCGTGCGCTCGCGCCTGGCGCCAGGCGGACGCGGCGCCTTAGCGCGAACACCGGGTCCAGCACCGTCCCGACGGTCCCGGAGAGCGGGCGCGCCCCCACGATCGACGCCGGCGCATGCACGCCATGGCCGCGGCCGATGAAACGAGCGCGGTCGGTCTCGAGTTCGCGCGCGCCCATCGCCTCGCCCTCGACCACGGCCAGGTGCGCTGCCCAGATGTCGGGCTCGTCGGGCGATCGCCGTCGCCGATGGGCTGTCAGCGCCCCAGCGGTGGCCAGATGCTCGGTCTCGACGAACATCTTGGAGAAGGCCGGGTGCGCCGCGTCGGCGGCCGCCGGCGCCAGCGCCAGCTCCACGTACGAGGTGATCTCAATCTCCCGGGACCTAGATCCCAGGTTCGCGAGCGTGACCCGCCGCACCTCGGCGTCGTCCTCGGCCGAGACCAGGATCTCCAGGGTGGTCGAGAGCGTCCCGTCGCGGCGGTGGATCTCGGCCCGGTCCTCGTTGAAGACGACGCGATAGTCGTCGGGCGCGGCGCCGGTGGGCTGCAGGCCGGCCGACCAGATTTCGCCGGTGATCGCATCCCGCAGGTAGATCCACGAGCCCCAGTCATCGCACGTTGCGTCCTCGCGCCAGCGTGTGACGGCGATATCGCGCCAGCTGGCGTAGCCCGAGCCCGCGGCGGTGACCATTACGGTGTAGCGTCCGTTCGAGATCAGCTGGGTGTCGGGTGTGGCGCCCCACGGGTTGGCGTTGCGCCAGCCGCCGGCGTCGGCGCTGCGCGCGCGCATGCGGGCCGACTCAGCCACCGATCTTGGCGTCGCGACCACGTCGCGCGGCACCCGCTCCTGCAGCAACAGCTCCGCGGACTGAACCAGCGGATCGGCGTGGAAGCGCGAGCGCATCGCCCCCTCCAGCACTGTGTCGGCGATGGCGACGATGGTCATGCCCTGGTGGTGGGCCATGAACGCCTGCACCAAGGCGGCCGTTTTGCCCTCCGGCACGCGGTCGGGCGTGAAGTCGAGCGCCTCGTAGAAGCCGTAGCGACCCTGCGCGGTCATCGCCGCCAGGCGCTCGAAGTTGCGCGCGGCCGCCTGCGGCTCGATCATGGCCGCCAGCGCCGTGGCGTAGGGGGCGATGACGACGTTGTCGGCTAAGCCGCGCTTGAGGCCCAGACCTGGCACGCCGAAGTTGGAGTACTGGTAAGTGAGCTCCAGGTCGCGGGCGTTGTAGGCCGACTCCGAGACCCCCCAGGGCGCGCCGAGCTTCCGCCCGTAGTCGATCTGCCGGCGCACCACCAGCCGGGCCGTGGTCTCGATCAGGCTGTCGGCTGGCGCGCGCATCACCAGCGACGGCATCAGGTACTCGAACATCGAACCCGACCAAGAGATCAGCGCCGCGCCGGCGCCGACCGGCGTCACCTGCCGTCCCA
>DATKEU010000109.1:0-16150 GCA_035544495.1 Polyangia bacterium
CTGCGGAGTCAAAAGCAGAAGGTTGAGATAGCCTCGTATGATGACCGAATGATCGTCGGCCGCGCGGAAGATGGGATTTTCCATCTCGCGAAACGGCGCCCAGGTCTCATCGATCGCGCGGCTGAGCGATTCTCCTTGTAACCGATGCCCAAGCTCGCTGATGTAAGGCGCCGGTCCTTTGACGTAGTGGCCGTTCGGCTGGAACGGCGAGAGGGTCGCAGGATTGGGTTTCGGTTTGATTGGTAACGTGCGGTATCGCCCGCTTGCAGCTGGCGAGACGCACCGGGAGGGTCCGCGGGACGGCCCATCGCCGCTCGCCCGCAGCCGCGACCAAAAAATTGGCGTCATGCCTCAAGCCGTGGGATCGATAGACCAGGAGACCCACCATGCTTGAATTCGACGACGAAGCTGTCAGCCCGGGGCGTCCTGCTATCAAGGTGATTGGAGTGGGCGGCGGCGGCGGCAATGCTGTGAACACCATGATCGAAGGCGGCATAGAAGGCGTCGACTTCATCGTCTCGAACACCGATTGTCAGGTGCTGGACGCCAGCCTGGCCGGGATCAAGGTCCACCTCGGGAAAAATTTGACCAAGGGTCTCGGCGCCGGCGCCAACCCGGAGATCGGCCGCGCCGCCGCGCTGGAGGACGTCTCGCGCGTGGCGGAGTCGCTGACCGGCGCCGACATGGTGTTCGTCACCGCCGGCATGGGCGGCGGCACCGGCACGGGCGCGGCGCCGGTCATCGCGCAGGTGGCGCGCGATCTCGGCGCGCTGACCGTCGGCGTGGTGACGAAGCCGTTCGCCTTCGAGGGCTCGCAGCGCAAGAAGAAGGCGATGTCCGGCATCGCCGAGCTGTCGAAGTCGGTCGACGCGCTGATCATCATCCCCAACGATCGACTGACCGGCATCGCCGGATTGAAGATGACGCTGAAGGATGCCTTCGCCATGGTCGACAACGTCTGCCTGAACGCCGTGCGCGGCATCAGCGACCTGGTGATCGCGCCAGGGCTCATCAACGTCGACTTCGCCGACGTGCGGACCATCATGACCGGCATGGGGCGCGCGCTGATGGGCACCGGGCGCGGCCACGGCGACAAGCGCGCCATCGAGGCGGCGCAGCAGGCGATCAGCTCGCCGCTGCTGGAGGACGTGTCGATCAACGGCGCCACGGGCATTCTGCTCAACATCACGGGCGGGCCCGATCTGACGCTGGCCGAGATGAACGAGGCCTGCAGCCTGATCGCCGAGGCCGCCGATCCCGACGCCAACATCATCTTCGGCTCGGTCATCGACGCCCACGCCGGCGACGAGGTGCGCATCACCGTCATCGCCACCGGCTTCCAGTCGCGCCAGGCCGAGCAGCCCACGCCGAGCGCGGGGCACGGCGCGGGTGCGCGCTCGAGCAACATGCGGCGCGCCGCCGTCGATCAGATGCCGCTGCCCATGTCGCCGGCGGCGATTCCGGTCGCCCGCGCACCCATCGCGGCGGCGGCCTTCGCGCACACGCAGGCCATGCCGGCGCCGCAGCCCGCGCAGCCGCCGCTGCCCCCGCCGGTCTGGAACCAGCCGGCCGGCCCCACGCCGCGCGGCGGTTACGCCGCTCCCCGCAGCGCGGAGGAGACGATCGACATCGAGGAGTTCTACGCCGGCACCGAGTACAGCGCGGGCGCCCCCGCCGCTTCGCCGTCCCCGCCTCCCGCGCCGGCTGTGCCCGCGTACAGCAGCGCGAATCCGCCGATGGGCCTGGGCGTGGCGCCGGCTGCCGCCGAATGGAGCCCGGCCGAGCGCCCCATCATTCGCCCACCGGTCAGCCCCACCGCCGCCGCCAGCGGCGCCGGCATCCCCAGCCGCCGGATGGCCAGCCAGGTCCCCGCCCGCCCCGCAGACGATCTCGGCGTCGAGGAGAGCGAGTTCGACAAGCCGACCTACCTGCGGCGCGGGATCTTCGCGCCCGAGTAGTCGATCGACCGGCGGCGCGGCCGCCGGCGATTACAGCGTTTCCAGGTAGGCGATCAGGTCGGCGACCTGCGCCGGCGCCAGCGACGAGGTGACGCCGTGATGGTCGCCGCCGCCGCATGCCGTGTTGCTGAAGCGATCGCCAAGCGTGGTCGCGCAACCGTCGTGCATGTACGGCGCCCGGGCGCCGATGCCGCGCAACGAGGGGACCTGGAACAGGCCGCCCGTGCCCACGTCGGCGTTCATGTTGTTGGTCAGCTTGTCGCCAGCGTGGCAGGTGGCGCAGGCGATCTTCTGATCGTTGAACAGCGCGCGGCCACGCTCGACGGCGGCCGGGTCGGCGGGGGCGGCCTTGGCGGTGGGCGGCTGGTGATCGATCCAGTGCAGCACCGCGGTCATCTGGTCAGGGACCAGCTTGGGTCCGGACATGCGCTGGATGAAGACGTTCTGCATGAGGTCGGAGAACGACTTCAAGTTGCCGTTCCAGTGAAAGGGCTCGGTCCCGGAGATGCCGGCGGACAGGCTCTGCGTCCGGCGGGCGCCCTCGCAGGCGAAGTTCCAGACGCGGCCGTCCTCGGCGCCGCCGGGGTGGCAGGAGGCGCAGGCCACGAAGGCGCCCGCGTTGCTGTGAAAGACGGTGTGGCCGGTGTCCTCGCGGCTGTCGCCGCCGAGCGCGATGGCCGCGCCGCCGTCCAGCAGCAGCGCCGCCGGCTCGCGGGTCTGCACGACGACCTTGCCGCCACCCTCGTAGGCGAGGGCGATCGGCTCGCCGACGACGGCGGGCACCTCGCCGGCGGGCGCGCCGTTGGGCGGGCACAGCGACACGGGGGCGCCCGCGTCGAACGCGGCGCCGCCGTCGACGGCCGCGCTGCCAGTACCGGTCGCGCCGCCGGAACCGGTCGCTTCGCCGACGCCGGACCCGCCGGTGCCGGGCACCCCGCCGGAGCCAAACGCGCCGACGGCGAAGCCACCCGCGCCGCCGATGTCCGCCATGCAGGGCCCGTATCGACCGTCGGGGCGGCAGCCCACCGACGGATCGCTGACGTCGGCGATGTCGGCGGCGAACACGCGCGGCAGCGCGGGGGGCCCGGCTGGGCTGGCGCTGTTGGTCGCGTTGCCGGCCGCGATGATGGCCACGCGCGCTCCGTTCGGGGAGACAGCGACGTCGACGGGAAGGACCATCCCCGGAATGGCGGGCGCCGCCTTTGGCATCTGGCCGTCCTTCATGACCATCAGCGCCGTTTGCACGATCGCGTCGCACGGGCTCTGCGAACCGTATCCGCCCGCCTGGGGCGAGACCTCGTCGACCATGCCGCGCTGGTGAACCATGACCACCCCGCCCCCCGGCATCCCCGTCATGCGCCAGCCCACGGCCGACGCGAAGAGCTGGTTGCCGCGCGCCTCGGGCGACTGCGACGACGGAGGCGAGCGCCGCTCGCTGATGGCGCCCGCTGCGGTGACGGTCAGGATCTGCGCGGATCGAAACCGGCTGATCAGCAGCCCGTCGCCATCGACGACGACGTCGCGCAGATCGGAATCCAGCGTCAGCGATCGCACCGGCGCGCCGCCCGCGGCCGGCAGCGAGACCAGCTCGCCGCCCGCGCAGGCGACGTGCACGCGATCGGCCTTGGCGTCATAAGCGAGCCCGCGCGGCGCCGGGCACACCGCCTGGTGATCGCTGACCGTGAAGGCTGGCGGTTGCAACGAGATCACAGCGCCGCCGCGCCGGAGCACGACGTGCACGCGCCCGGCGGCGTCCTCGACCAGGCGGCCAGGCTCGTCACCGGGCGACAGTGGCACCGTCGCCTTGACCGTCCGGGCGACGAGATCGACGATCGAGACGCGGTCGCGATCGGGATCGGACGCCATGGCGGTGTGGCCATCGTGAAGTACCAGCAACGTGCCGCCGTTGATGGCCGGCGGCGCCGCTTCAAGCGTCACCGTGGTGCCGAACTGCGGCGGCTCGAAAGTCGTCGAACCGGGAAAGCCGGGGCCGGGGCTGGGGATGGCGGTTCCGCCGCTGGGACCGCCATTGATGCAGGTGTCGAAGCCACCGCTTCCCCCCGGGAAACCAAAACCGCCCGAGCCTCCCGGTACCCCAATGTCCGGGCCATCCGAGCGGCTGCAATTGACGGCGGCGAGACCCGCGCAGATCGAGACGAGCCACAGCGTGACATTTCTCATGGGACCACCTTCGAGGCCGGTTGAGCAATGACCGTGCCGCCAGCGGCGACGGGCCGCGCTGGCGGCCGAGCGGGCGCTTCAGAACGACGGGCGCGACGTAGTCCGGACATTGCTGTCATGGCTCGTCGAATGAACCATCGCTTTTTGACCGACGCCGCGCGGACGGCCTGATCCCGAGGCGGGTCAGGTACGATCGGGCGGCCCAGGCCGGGAAGCGTGCAGCGAAGAGAGGAGCTTCGGGAGGGCGCTGGCGAACTGGCCCTTGGCCATGACCTGGGTGCAACCCCTGGCGCGGGCCTCCGCCATGACGTCGGTCTTTTCGTGGTCGATGAAACCAAGGATCGTCACGGATGTCCCGGCGGCGGCCAGGGCGTCCAGCGCGGCGAGCGCGGTGGGCAAGCGCAGGTCGACGATGACGAGGCGGGCGTCGCGGGCGGCGGCGACCAGCGCGGCGACGTCGCGGGTCGACTGGACGCTGGCGCCCGTGGCCTTCGCGGCCTCGCGCACCTTGGACGAAAACAGCATGTCCTGGATCAGGGTGACGACGTCGGCCATGCGCGCGATGGAAAAAAAGAAGAGGAGATAAGGTCCCGAGCACCCGGTCGACTGGCTACCGTTGCTCCCTTCCGGGCCTGGCGGGGTTGGCTGGTGTTCCGTCGCCCGGGACCGCCGGATCTTCTGTCACAGAACCCGAGCGCCGTCCAGGCGAGTCGCGCCTCGCCGGGCGGACGAGGGAGCTATTACCTCGTCGCAGGAATTCTGCAACGTTGACCTCTGCGACGACGTACTGGGCGAATCGGCGTCTCTCGACGGGAAAATCGCCGCGCGGTCCGCGCTGGCGCCGCCGTCAGATTCGTGACGCCGTCAGGGACGTGGCGTCAGCAAGCATGCGGCGGCCGCGCGCTCCCACCCCGGATCCGATGTGCGCCCCGACGAAAACCGCGGTTTTCCAGGCCTTTGCCGACAGGCGCGCGTGGCTTGGCCGTTGCAATGACCGGCGGCACATGCACTCCGAGAAGCCGCGCGGCCGGCGCATGCTGGACAACAAGTCGATCCTCATCACCGGCGGGACCGGCTCGTTCGGGCAGAAGCTGGTGCGCCGGATCCTGGCCCGCCACGACAACTGCCGCATCGTCGTCTACTCGCGCGACGAGATGAAGCAGTGGAACATGGCCAACGACTTCGCCGACCACCCGAAGAAGCACCTCCTGCGTTTCTTCCTGGGCGACGTGCGCGACAGGGATCGGCTTTACCGGGCGTTCTCCGGCATCGACTACGTGGTGCACGCGGCCGCGCTGAAGATCGTCCCCGCCGCCGAGTACAACCCCTTCGAGTTCATCAAGACCAACATCAACGGCGCGATGAACGTCATCGACTGCGCGATCGATCAAGGCGTGCGCCGGGTGATCGCGCTGTCCACCGACAAGGCGTGCAACCCGATCAACCTCTATGGCGCCACCAAGCTGTGCAGCGACAAGCTGTTCGTGGCCGGCAACTCGTACAGCGGCGCCGTCGCCACGCGCTTCGCCGTCGTCCGTTACGGCAACGTCATGGGCAGCCGCGGGTCGGTGATCCCGCTGTTCCGATCGCTGCGCGGCAGCGGCGAGCTGCCGATCACCGACGCCGCCATGACCCGCTTCATGATCACGCTGGAGCAAGCGGTGGAGATGGTGCTGCACGCGATGAAGAACGCCGTCGGCGGCGAGATCTACGTCAAGAAGATCCCGTCCATGCGCGTGGTCGACATCGCGCGCGCGGTGGCGCCCCAGGCGAAGCTGAAGATCGTGGGCATCCGCCCTGGCGAGAAGATGCACGAACAGATGATCAGCCAGGAGGACGCCGCCACCACTTACGAGTACCCCGAGTACTTCAAGATCCTGCCCAACATCCACAACTGGAAGCTGGACCCGAACCGCATCAAGGACGGCAAGAAGTGCGAGCCCGGGTTCTGCTACTCCAGCGAGCAGAACAAGAGCTGGATGACCGATGGCGCGCTGAAGGCCTGGCTGGCGCAGGAGTACGGCGAGCCGCCGGCCAAGCGAACGGCGACGGCGACGGCGACGGCGACGACAACGGCGGCGGCGGGGACGCGCGCGGCCGGCCATCAGCGCAAGCTGGCGGCCGCGGGCGGGTGATCGCGCGGCGATGATCCCGTACGGGCGCCAGTCGATCTCGCAGGCGGACATCGACGCCGTCGTCGCCACGCTGCGCTCGGATTTCCTGACGCAGGGGCCGGCCGTCGATCGCTTCGAGGAGCGCGTGGCCGCCTATTGCGGCGCCGCGGGCGCGGTGGCGGTCAGCAGCGCGACGGCGGCGCTGCACATCGCCTGCCTGGCCGCGGGCCTGGGCAAGGGCGATCTCTGCTGGACCAGCCCGAACAGCTTCGTCGCCTCGGCCAACTGCGCCGTCTACTGCGGCGCCGACGTCGACTTCGTCGACATCGCGCCCGACACGTACAACATGGACGCGGCGGCGCTGGAGCGAAAGCTGGCGGCGGCGAAACGCCTGGGGCGGCTGCCGAAGGTGGTCATCCCGGTGCACTTCTCCGGGCAGGCCTGCCGCATGGACGCCATCGGGCAGCTGGCGGCGCGCTACGGGTTCACGGTGATCGAAGACGCCTCGCACGCCATCGGCGCCCGGTTCGCCGGCGACACGATCGGCGGCTGCCGGCATTCGGCGATGACGGTCTTCAGCTTTCACCCGGTGAAGATCATCACCACCGGGGAGGGCGGGATCATCACCACCAACGATCCGGCGCTGCGGCGGCGCCTGCTGCGCTTGCGCAGCCACGGCATCACGCGCGACCCCGCCGACATGGACGGCGGAACCGCCGCCGCCAGCAGCGCCGGCCAGCTCGATGACCCCTGGTACTACCAGCAGGTCGAGCTCGGCTTCAATTACCGCATGACCGACATCCAGGCGGCCCTCGGCACCAGCCAGCTGGAACGCGTCGACGTCTTCGTCGCGCGGCGCGCGGAGATCGCCGCCGCCTACGATCGCTTGCTGGCCGACCTGGCGGTGATTCGCCCGGCCCGCGATCCCGACGCGCGCTCGTCCCATCACCTGTACGCCATTCAGCTGGACGCCGCCGCCGGCGCCCGGCGCGCGCGGCGCGACGTCTTTCGCGGCCTGCGCGCGCGCGGCGTCGGCGTCAACGTCCACTACATCCCCATCCCGACGCAGCCGTTCTACCGGCGACGCGGCTTCTCGCCGGAGTCAGTTCCAGTCGCCCTCGCCTACTACCAGAACGCCATCACCCTGCCCCTGCACGCCGCGATGACCGACGGCGACGTGAAGACCGTGGTGGCGGCGCTCGAGGCCGAACTGTGAAAGGGACGGGTGACGTGGTGACTCTGAACGGACTCGACAAGAGCTCGCCGATCATCTTTTTCACGCCGGAGGCGCAGGTCGTTCCGCACCTGGCGGCCCAGTGCGTGATCGCGCGTGCCCTGCAGGACCAGGGTTACGACGTCAAGCTCACCTTCTGCCCGGGCATCTACGCGCGATGTCCCGTGATGGACATGCTGCTGCTGCCGGCAGAGATCCCTTCTGAACGCAGGAAGAAGGTCTGTCAGGAATGCGGGCAACACGGCAAGGAGATCGTCGCCGCCTATGGCCTTCCGTCCGTGTCCCTGGCCGATCACCTCGGTCATCAGGAGGTGCTGGAGCTGACGGAGCTGACCCGGAGCTTCCCGACCGATCTACGCGACTTCAGCTACGACGGCATCGAGTTCGGAAAGATCGCGCTTCACGACCTGGTCCTGGCGACGAAGGTCTACCGATACGACGCGATGTCGGCGGAGAATCGAGTCTGGTGGGGGAAATACACCGCCGCCGCCGTGCTGTCCTACATGGTGGCGACGCGCCTGCTCCGCGACGTGAACGCCGGCGCCGTGGTCACCTACCAGGATTACGGCATCTTGCTCGCGGCGCGCCTGGCCGCTGAACGGCTGGGCATCCCGGCCTACACGACCCACGCCGCCTGGCACCGCCCGGTCGATCGCCGGAACATCGTGATCGTACCGGAGATCGAATTCAGGTCGTCTTACAACGCTTCCCTGCGCTGGCCAGAGTGGCGATCGCTGGCGCTGGGGCCAGACGACGTGGTCGAGGTAGCCGATGATCTGTTGACCAAGTTCGGCGCGGCCGCGGGCCATGTCTATTCGCTGCCGAAGACCTCCGACGTGCAGAACCTGAGATCGACGCTGAACCTGTCTCCGGAAAAGAAGCTGGTCATCGCTTACACCAGCAGCCTGGACGAGTACACCGCCTCGGTGATGCTGAAGTCCGTCTTCGGCATTCCGGTGGGCGGCGGACAGCAGCCGTTCACCGATCAGCTGGACTGGCTGCAGAAGCTGATCACGCACTTTGACGGGCGCGATGACGCGCAGCTGGTGATCCGCGTCCATCCGCGGGAGGCCGCCAACAAGCGCGACAACAGATCCTCCGAACATCTGGAGCAGCTGCGCGCGGCGTTCAGCGGCACGTACCGCAACTGCCGCATCGTCTGGCCGCAGGACAAGATCTCGAGTTACGACCTGGGTGAGCTGGCGTCGCTGGTCCTGACCAGCTGGAGCTCGATGGGCCTCGAGATGGCCCGCCTGGGCGTTCCGGTGCTGGCGGCCTTCAAGGACTACTTCGTCTGGCCGCACGAGGCCTTCCTGGAGTGGGCGCCAACGCCGCCCGACTATTTTCGCAAGCTGGATCAACTGCTGCGGCAGCCTCCCGGATTCGAGAGCCTGAAGCTGGCCTACCGCTGGTATCACCAGTACGCGCTCGGCCGCACCGTCAACTTCAGCGACATCTACCCCCGATCCGACTTCGAAGGGCTGCCCGCCTACAAGACGCCGCAGGCAGCGGCGACGCTGAAGGAGATCATCGTCGACGGCAAGGACGTCATCGACATCAACCTCGAACGGCGACGGCAGGCCCAGTCCCCCGATGCGCCCGCGCTGGAGGATCTGGCCCTCAAAGCGCAGCTCCGGCGGCTGGTTCACTTTCTCTACACGGGCCGCGAACCGTCCGCCGACTTCACGCTGCTGTTCCTCGAAAAACCGTCCGGCACCGTCGCCGCCGCGCTGGCCGAGCTCGAGGAGTCCGCCCGCGGCACCGGCGCCCACGTCTACGTCTGCACGCCCGAAGGCAGCGCGTACCGCTTCGATGGCCAGACGGTGCGCCGGATCTCGCCGATGGCCGATCGCATGGCCCGGGCGGCGGCGGCGCAGCCCTCCGATGAAGCCGAGGCGACGTTGCTGCAGGGGCGGAGACTCGCCGAGATGGGCAGCCGCGATCAGGCGCGCACGATTTACCAGCAGCACCTGGCCACGCGCGCCTGGGACCCGCGCATCGTGGATGCGCTGCGGGCGCTGGTCATTTGAGCCGCCGGCAACCGCGACCTAGCGGGCGCCGACTCACGGCTTCGAGCGCTCATCGGAAAGGTCCTCGTCGATCGACCTGCGTCGACGGATTTGTACGGACGACCCGCGATGATCTTCGCCGGCGTGGCCTTCCCGACGCCCTTGAGATTCTCCAGCTGCGCCTCGGTCGCGGTGTTGAGATCGACCAGCGGGCGAGAGAACGAGGGCAAATCGGCCGCCCATCCTTGCCGCAGCGACGGCCCGATGGCCAGAATGAACAACAACATTGGGGCCCCGAAACGCCC
This sequence comes from Polyangia bacterium, assembly GCA_035544495.1. Classification (GTDB taxonomy): domain Bacteria; phylum Myxococcota_A; class Polyangia; order Fen-1088; family Fen-1088; genus DATKEU01. Next base: position 9,802 of record DATKEU010000109.1, read on the forward strand.
CGCTCCGGGGCGGCGACTTTACGAAGCGAACCGCTGACTCAGGACGCTAGTTGCAGCCGACCTGGGCGGAGTTGATCGCGACGTCGTCGATCCAGATATTCCCCACCATGCCGCCTCCGAATCGTTCGATACCGAAGACCAATGCCACGAACGTGGGCTGGGCTCCCAGCCAATCAGCGTCCGTGATGGCCTTGCCATTGAAGAAGACGTGCACCCCGTCTGGCGTTTGGTGCCATTCGTAGCAATCCCATGATCCCTGCGGAATCGCCGTCGCCGATGTGACCGCCCGGTCGCCCGCGCGGCGGTTCGTCGCGATTTTGGCGCCACCCATGTTATTGAGATAGCGCACCTGGTCGCCCGTTCCTTCGTCCATGGCAGTGTCGGCCCCGACATAGACTTCGTGCCCACCCAGTGCTTGCAGCCGCAAATAGGCCCTCACCCAGAAGTCCGTTGCGGGGAACGTCTTGGTCTCCTGGATATAGGCATATCCCGCCGCCGCGGTGGCCATCGCATGAATAGAGTGCGTGCCGCTGTGGGCCTGGGTGGCGTCGACCGCGATCGTGTACGCCCCTTTCATGATGAACGTCCAGGGACTTCCGGCGGCTCCCGGCGCGGCGCCCTCGAAATCGTCGCATAGCGTATATCCGGCGGTTGCGCAGCTGCCGGAACCGCCGGCTTCCGCCGTGTCGCCGGGTCCTCCGGTGTCGGGCGACATGTTGCCTGGCGAATCAGGTTGAAGGTCGGTCGATGAGACCTCTGGGCCGCCAGAGCCGCCGCTGCCTGCAGACCCTCCCGCGCCGCCATCAGGGGATATCGAGCTGCTGCTGCTCGAGCAACCGAGGAACGAAGCAGAAGCGAGCGCGACCAGAACCCGTGTCATGAAACGTGCTTTGAGCATGGGTGACTCCTTCAGGCCGTAACCCGGTCAAGGACGTTACAGGCTGCCGCGCCACCGCCGCCTCGGGGGACCTCACCGGAAGGCAAGCTCGCGAATCCGTCAACCGCGCACGGTCACAACTCGATTAACGCTTCTGCGGGAGGAATACAAGGCCGGCCTACATAGTTCTTTGAGCGGCGCGCCAATCCATTGCAAAGTGATTGGGTGACCTCGACAAAGGCCATTTCGCCGGGAGAGCGGCTGGCCGGACAGAAGATCAACCTCCGTCTCGTGACGCTCGACGACTGTACCCCGCGTTATGAAGCGTGGCTGGCTGATCCCGAGATCAATCGGTATCTGGAAACACGATTTCGGCCCCAACCGTTGCCGGCAATCCGACAGTTCGTCGAAGCAATGATGGCTAGCCCACACGACTATCTGTTTGCAATCGTCGAATCCACCAGCGGCGTTCACGTCGGCAATCTCAAGGTTGGTCCGATCAACTCCCACCATCTTTTCGCGGACCTGAGTTACTTCATCGGCGAAAAAGACCGTCATGGCCGCGGTTACGCGCGCGAAGCTATCGCCCTGGCCTCCGCCTTCGCCTTCACGCGATTGGGTCTGCACAGGCTGCAGGCCGGACTTTACGCGGGGAACGTGGCCAGCGGGCGGGCGCTGGAAGCGGCAGGTTTCGCGCGCGAGGGCACGTTCACCGCTCAGCTGCGCACGCGGGAGGGGACCTGGGAGGACCACCTGTGGTACGGGCTTGTCCGGGAAAGGTGGGAAGCCCTTCAGTCGTGATTCGTTTGGAGAAGATCAGCAAGCAGCACGGGCCGCAGATCCTGTTCGTCGATGCGTCGGCGGCCTTGCACCGGGGCGAGAAGGTGGGCCTGGTCGGTCCGAACGGCGCCGGCAAGTCGACGGTGTTTCGCTTCATCGTGAAGGAGGAGTCGCCCGACGACGGTCAGGTCTCTGTCGATCGGGGCATGACCATCGGCTATTTCAGTCAAGACGTGGGCGAGATGGCCGGACGGCCCGCGGTCGCCGAAGTGATGGACGGTGCCGGCGCGGTGTCGGCCGTGGCCGTCGAGCTGAAGGCGCTGGAGGCGGCGCTGGCCGATCCGGCGCGCGCCGACGAGATGGACAAGCTGCTGGATCGGTTCGGCGAGGTTCAGGCACGGTTCGACGAGCTGGGCGGATACGCGCTGGAGGCCCGCGCCCGCGAGATCCTGGCGGGCCTCGGGTTCTCGCAGGCGATGATGGACGGTGACGTCGGCGGGCTGTCGGGCGGGTGGAAGATGCGCGTCGCGCTGGCGCGCATCCTGCTGATGCGCCCCGACGCGATGTTGCTCGACGAGCCGTCCAACCACCTGGACATCGAATCGCTGATCTGGCTGGAGACTTTCCTCAAGGGGTACGAAGGCGCGCTGCTGATGACGTCCCACGATCGCGAGTTCCTGAACCGCATCGTCACGCGCATCATCGAGATCGACGGCGGCGTGCTGACCAGCTATTCGGGCAATCACGATTTCTACGAACGGCAGCGGGCCCTGAACGAAACCCAGGCCGAGGCCGCGTACCAGCGCCAGCAGGCGATGCTGGCCAAGGAGATGCGGTTCATCGAGCGCTTCAAGGCCCAGGCGGCCAAGGCGGCGCAGGTGCAGTCGCGCGTGAAGAAACTGGAAAAGATCGAGAAGGTCGAGCCGCCCAAGCGCCGCAAGGCCCTGGAGTTCGAGTTCCCCGGGTGCGCGCGCTCGAGCGAGGACGTGGTGAAGATCGAGCAGGTCAGCAAGCGGTATGGCGAGCGCGTCGTCTACGAGGGCCTGGACATGAACGTGCGGCGGCGCGAGCGCTGGGCCATCATGGGCGTCAACGGCGCCGGCAAATCGACGCTGCTGAAGCTGGTGGCGGGCGAGGCGACGCCCGACGGAGGCAGCGTCACCGTCGGCCCCAGCGTCCGGCTGGGTTATTTCGCGCAGCACGCGATGGAGATCCTGGACGCGGAGAAGACCGTCTATCAGGTGCTGGAGGACGCGTTTCCGCTGGCCAGCGTGGGGGCCCTGCGCGGCCTGGCGGGCGGCTTCGGTTTCTCGGGCGACGACATCGACAAGACGTGCCGCATCCTCTCGGGCGGCGAGAAGGCGCGGCTGGTGCTGGCGCGCATTCTCTACGAGCGGCCGAATTTCCTGGTCCTCGACGAGCCGACCAACCACCTGGACATCGCCACCAAGGACATGATCGTGCGGGCGCTGGGCGACTATGACGGCACGATGCTGTTCGTCTCGCACGACCGGCAGTTCCTGGCCAAGCTGTCGAATCGCGTCCTGGAGCTGACGCCCGGCGGACCGATCCCGTACGGAGGCGGTTACCTGGAATACGTGGCGCGCAGCGGCCACGAAGCGCCCGGGCTGCGTTGATTGATGCGCCGGTTCAGCGATCGCGATGTTGGTCCGCACTCGGCATGCGCTAGACTGAATTCCATGTCCAGCGGCGACGAAGAGATCCTTCGCCGGTTTGGCTTCGAACCGGATCCCGTCATCGAGGCCTACAAGAAGGAGGTTGATCGCACGCTGCTCAGGGAGAACCTCCGGCGTACCCCCGAAGAGCGCTGCCGCAACTTCCTGGCGGCCTATCGACTGGCCGAGGAAGTCCGCCGGGCGGGGGCCACGGTCCGTGGCGGCTGACTTCGCCGGTGTCGTCGGAGTCCTCGCCGATGCCGGCGTCGAGGCCATCGTGATCGGTGGCCTCGCGGCCCAGGCGCACGGCTCGGCTCGTATCACGCAGGACACCGATTTCCTTTACCGGCGAACAAGCGACAACATCAATCGCTTGGCGGCGGCTCTTTCACCGCACAGACCGTACCTGCGTGGGGCTCCTCCCGGATTGCCGTTCCGGTTCGAGCCCGCCACCATCAAACGCGGTCTCAATTTCACACTGACGACCGCGCTCGGCGACATCGACCTGCTAGGCGAGGTCGTCGGAATAGGAGATTACGAATCAGTCGTCTCGCACACGCTGCGACTGTCGGTGTTCGGTCGCGAGCTGCTGGTCGTTGATCTCCCGACACTGATCCAATCAAAGCGGGCCGCCGGAAGACCCAAGGACCTGGAGGCCATCGCCGAGCTCGAGGCCTTGCTGGCGGAGCGGGAACGCGCCGGCTGAGCGCAAGAGGCGAGACGCTGGAGGCGGCGGGCCGCAGACACCGGCCTCGTCAGCGGCTCGGCCAGCGGCCTGGATTGATCAGGGCCTCGTCGTCGACCGCGAGCGCCGCCAGCGCCGCGCCGGGCGGCAGCGGCGCGGTGGTACGGGCGGCCTCGATTATTTCGGCGAGCTGGGGGCGGGAGCAGGCACCCACCACCACGGCGTCGACGAAGGGCGCCTCCAGGGCGAAGCGCAGCGCCAGCGCCAGCCGTGACAGCCGACTGTCGCCGGCCAGCCGCTGCCAGGTCGCGAGCGCTGTTCTCCAGGGATCGAAGTACGGCGGCGGCGCCGCCGGTGCCATCAACAGAAGTCCCTGCAGAAAGACCGATCGGACGTGAACCTCGACCTTCTGGTCGCGCAGCCGCCGCAGCAGCGACGGGCTTTGCGCCAGGCGCTGGTCGAGAACATTGAAGGGCAGCTGCACCAGCTCCACGCGGCCGGGATGCCGGTCGAGGACGCGCTCCAGCTGCTCCGGGTTGTAGACCGAGACGCCGGCCTTCTCGACCCAGCCCCGGACTTTCAGCTCGGCCATCCGGTCGAACAAGAGGTCCGATCCGGGAGCCAGCGCGTCGGGCGCGTGGTGCAGCAGCAGGCCCGCGAGCCGGTCGCAGCCGAGCGCCCGACGTGAACCATCCGCCGCGCGCTCCAGCGCGTCGGCGTCGGCCGCGGTCAGGGTCGCGCCGCCGAAGCGCGGCGTCTTCGTCACCACGCGAAAGCGCGCGGCGGCGGGGCGCGCCTGTCCGACGACGCGCTCGCTGTCGCCGTACAGGTGGGCCGTGTCGATCACCCGGATGTCCGCCTCCGCCGCCAGGGCCAGGATCCGCGCGGCCTCGTCGGGCGCGACCTGACCGTCACGATTGGCGACGCCGTAATCCAGGCCGAACGCGACGGTCCCCAGCCCCAGCTTCATCCCGCGCACGCTCGCTTCAATTGATGCGCTTGAACCCGACCGACGCCGGCCGCCCGCGCAGCTGCCGTTCCAGCGAGCCGTCCCGGTCAGCCTGAGCGATGGCGGCGAACGCGCGCGCGGCGGCATCCAGATACGACGTGACGTGCTGGTCGCGATGGGCGCCCATCGCATAAAAACTGGTGGAGGCCAGGAATCCGTCGTCCAGCAGCAGTTGCACGAAGAACGCCTTCTTCTGCTGCGCCGCCGCGGCGTCACCGTCGAAGGAAAAGTGGCTCATCGGATAGATCCCGCCGGCGTGGATGGGGACGCCCGCCTTCGAAGCCGCGGCCTGCCACCCGCGCTGAATCTTCTGGCCCATGTCGACGAGATGCTTGCCCAGGTCCAGACGGCGGTGCTTGCGCAGCGTGGCCAGCGCCGCCACAAAACCGATGCGCTCTGTCCAGCAGGTGCTGCTGATGAAGGTCGACTGGGCCGACTGCATGACCGCGCCGGTTCCGATGATGGCCCCGATCGGATATCCGTTGCCCAGCGCCTTGGAAAACACCGCCAGGTCGGGGGTCACGCCGAAGGTCAGGTGCGCCCCGCCGGTGTTCATGCGCAACCCCGACGAGATCTCGTCGAAGACGAACACCGCGCCCGCGGCGTGCGCCATCGCCTTCACCGCCTCCAAGAATCCCGGCTGTGGAGGGTCGTTGCGGATCGGTTCCATCACCACGGCGGCCAGCTCGGGTCCGTGCGCGCGGACGATCGCCTGCAGCTCGTCCGGTTTGTTGTACCTGAAAGGCAGGGCGGTGCCGGTCAGGCCGCGCGGCACGCCCGCGGGGCTGAGGCCGGCGATCAGATGCTCGCCGAGGGCGTTCTCCGTCCCCAGGTTCGCCGCCAGGTACCAGTCGTGCCAGCCGTGGTATCCGCAGAAGGCGACCTTGTCGCGGCCGGTGTGCGCGCGCGCGATCCGCACCGCCACCGTCATCGCCTCGCCGCCGGCGCGTGTGTAACGAGCCATCTCGGCCCACTGGTGCAGCTCGCACAGCAGCTCGGCCAGCTCGACCTCTTCCGGGGAGTTCAGGCTGCTGCTGCTGCCGTCGGTGATCGCGGCTTTGACGGCGGCGTCGACGTCGGGATCGGCGTATCCCAGCACGTTGGCGCCGATGCCGCCGATGCTCATGTCGATATAGCGGTTGCCGTCGAGATCCCACACCTCGACCCCGGAGGCGCGCTGGTAGTAACCCGGCCAGACGCCCAGCGAGAACATGTCGGGACGTTTGGAGAGAAGCTGGGACATCCCCGGAATGCGGCGGCGGGCCCGCTCCTGCATCGCCATGCTCCGCTGGTTGCTTTTGCCGTTGCCGTCGCTCTTCATT
>DATKEU010000110.1:0-9473 GCA_035544495.1 Polyangia bacterium
TGCCATTCGATTGACCCGACCCGCCTTCCGAGGCCGTGCAGGCCAGGCATGCGGTGAGACCCAGTGCCAAGGCGCCCAAAAACCGACGCTGCTTCGCCATCCGATTCACTTCGCCGTATTTCTCTTTTCCCGCAAGCACCATTTCGCGGCGGTCACGAGGATCGCGACGCGTTGCCTGAGCCACCGGTCGCTCATTGCAAGTGGCCCAGCCGGGGCCGTCGAATGCGCCAGCGCGGCGGCCAGCTAGCTGCCGCGCTTGAGCTCGGTCAGGACCGCCTTGGCGACGGCCTTCAGCGTGTCGAAGACGCCGACGCCGCTGGTGGCGCAGGCCTCGAACTCCTGCACCTTGGTCGGGTTCAGCACGTTGCGCAGCTGATCCAGCGGGGCTGCGTTGGGCAGGTCGCGCTTGTTGTACTGGATGACGTACGGCAGCTTGTCGAGATCGTAGCCCTGCTCGGTCAGGTTCAGGCGCAGGTTGTCCAGCGATTCGATGTTCGCCTCCATGCGCTCGATCTGCGAGTCGGCCACGAACACGACGCCGTCGACGCCCTTCAGGATCAGCTTGCGGCTGGCGTCGTAGAAGACCTGGCCGGGAACGGTGTAAAGGTGAAAGCGGGTCTTGAACCCGCGGATCTCGCCCAGCGACAGCGGCAGGAAGTCGAAGAACAGCGTCCGCTCGGTCTCCGTCGCCAGGGAGATCATCTTGCCCTTGGCGTCGGGGCTGGTCTTCGCGTAAATGTACTGTAAGTTGGTGGTCTTTCCGCACAGACCAGGGCCGTAATAAACCAACTTGCAGTTGATTTCGCGCGACGAGTAATTGATGAAGCTCATCGGCGGTTCATCAATTGCGGCGCATCAGTCATTGAACAGGTTGTCGATGTCGCTGTCGGTGATCTCGGTCAGGATGGACGGCTGGCTCTTGGCCGCCGCCTTCTTCGCCACCTGATCGAACAGGCGCCCCATCTCGTCCGACGATCGCTTGACCCGCAGGCGCACCAGGCCCAGCGACGAGCGCTCGTCGAACAGCACGACCAGGATGGCGCGCCCGCCGACCAGCGTGATGTGCACGTGGGTCTTCTCCCCCTCGTGGAACTGGCTGGTGAAGTCCTTCTCGCGCAGGATCTTCGAGATCCCGCCCGTGGCCGCCACGTTGCCGGCGGTCAGCGACGACAGCGACGTCACGTCCAGCTCGTCGACGTCGCCGGCCTCCGCGATCGGCTGCCCGTCGCGGCCGATCAGCAGCACCGCCTTGGCATTCGCGTCCCGTTGCAGCCGCGCGCAGACCAACGTGATCTGCTGCTGCTCCTCGGGAAACATCACATCGGGGCCGCTCATGTCTCTCCTTGTGGGGTGCGCAACGCGGAAGCTGACGGGCTGACCACAATTATCACCCGAATCGCGGGCTTTCAAGCTTCGCAACCCCCGCGGGCGACGGACGCCGACGGACGACGGCCCGGCCTACATGTCGCGGCGGCCGTCGATGGCGCGGGCGAGCGTCAGCTGATCGGCGTACTCCAGCTCGCCGCCGATGGGGACGCCGGTGGCGATTCGGCTGGTTCGCACGCCGAGGGGGCGCAGCAGCTTGGCGATGTAAACCGCCGTCGCCTCGCCCTCGACGTTGGGGCTGGTGGCCAGGATGACCTCCCGGACGGCGTCGCTCCCCTCCTGGCCGCCCCGGCCCCCCGCGCAGCGTCTGACCAGCTCGGCGATGCGCAGATCGTCGGGCCCGACGCCGTCGAGGGGCGACAGCAGGCCGTGCAGCACGTGGTACCGCCCGCGATAGCCGCCCGTGCGCTCGACGGCGGCGACGTCCTGCGGGTGGGCGACGACGCAGACCAGCCCCGCGTCGCGGCGGGCGTCGGCGCACAGGGCGCAGGGATCGCTCTCGGTCAGATCCCAGCAGACACCGCAGAAGCGGATGCGCTGCTTGACGTCGCTGATGGCGCTGGCCAGCGCCGCCGCGTCGTCGGGGGCCGCCCGCACGATGTGAAAAGCCAAGCGGGCGGCGGTTTTCTCGCCGATGCCGGGCAGCTTGGCCAGCTGCTGCACCAGGCGGGCGATGGGCGAGGCGTACATCAGCGTCCGAACACCGTGGCTCTCCGCCGTCCCGGCTTCAACTGCCGAACATCCCCGGCGGCAGGGGCAGGCCGCCCGTCACCCGCCCGAGCTCGTTCTGTGCCAGCTCGCGCGCGCGGTCGAGGGCGACGTTGACGGCGCCCACCACCAGGTCCTCGATCATTTTCTTGTCGCCCACCAGCGCCGGGTCGATGGTCACGGACAGGATCTCGCCGCGCCCGGAGGCGACACAGCGGACCAGGCCACCCCCGGTCTCGCCCTCGACGGTCTTGTCGCCCAGTTGCTCGCGCACGCGCACCACCTCGGCCTGCAGGCGCTGCGCGGTCTCGATCAGGCCCTTGAGATCGGGGACGCTCATGTCTTGATCTCTTTCAGCGAGGTGCCGAAAACGTCCTGCGCCTTGCGAATGATGGGGTGCTGGCGCGCCTCGTTCTCGCGATTCTTGCGGTCAACGGCCAGCGTATCGCTCTCCATGCGCACCTCCGAGCGAAGGACGGACGCGGCGGAGGCGCCCGCCCCACCCTGGGCCACCGTCAGCCGGGTCGGCTGCCCGAAGGCCGCCGCCAGCGCCTGCTCGATGTCGGCGCGCGCCCGTTCGGCCTGTTCCAGGGCGAAGCGGTCGGGAAGCAGCAGCGACAGGCGCCCCGGGACCATCTCGGCCACCTCGGCGTGGGCCAGCAAACCGGCCAGCCGGGGACGCTGCGCCTCGAACGCCGCCAGGACCCGCCGCCAGACCTCGGCCGGCGGCACGGCCCCGACGGCGACCGGCGCCGCGGCGGCAACCGGCGCCGCGGCGGCGACCGGCGGCCCGGGCGGGGACGGAGCATCGGCAGCGCCTGGCGCCACTGCCGGACGCGCCACCGCAGCGACCGGCGCCGCCACGACCGGGCGCGACGGCGCCGCGACCGGCGCGGCGGCCGCCGCCGCCGGGACAGCCTCGGCGCGCGGCCGCGGGCGCGCGCCAGGACCGCCGGACGTGCCGCCGCCCGGCGCCGCTCCGGCTTGCAGCCGCGATTCCAGCGCCTCGAACCGCTCGAGCAGATCGCCGATGGGCTCGAGCGGCTCCGAGGCGCAGAGATCGACCGCCGCCATCTCCAGGATCAGCCGCGGCGACTGCGACTTGGACGCCTCGTCGACGGCGCGGGCCCAGCGATCGAACAGCACGCCCAGCAAGCCCGCCGGCGCCTGCCCGGCCAGCGCGCGCATCTCGTCCAGCTCGTCGGGCGTGGCGTCGACCAGGTCGCCCGCGTCGCGCACCCGGCCCACGACCTCCAGGTCGCGCAGAAACCCCAGCAGCGCCCGCGCCAGCTGGCCCAGGTCGACGCCCCGATCGGCGGCGCGCGCCAGCCCGCGCAGCGTCCCGCCCGGGTCGCGCCCCAACACCGCCGAGGTCAGCTCGACCAGCAAGCGCCTATCCGCGATCCCCAGCACCTCCGACACCACCTCGCGCCCGATCGCCCCGTCGCCCACGTAGGCGATCACCTGGTCCAGCAGCGACAGCCCGTCGCGCACGGAGCCGGCCGCCTGGCGGGCGATCAGCCGGATTGCCTCGGCGTCCGCCTTGATCGATTCCGTGGAAAGAATGCCCTGCAGGTGCTCGGTCAAGCGCGCGGTGGGGATCAGCTTGAAGTCGTACCGCTGACAGCGCGACAGTATGGTCGTTGGAATCTTGTGCGCTTCTGTCGTTGCAAAGATGAAGACCACATGCGGCGGGGGCTCTTCCAGCGTCTTGAGGAGTGCGTTGAACGCGCTCGTGGAGAGCATGTGGACCTCGTCGATGATGTAAATCTTGCGCTTGCCCCTGGTGGGCATGTACCGCACGCCTTCGCGCAAGGTGCGGACGTCGTCGACGCCGGTGTTGGATGCGCCGTCGATCTCCATGACGTCGACCGACCGCCCCGCGGCGATCTCGACGCAGAAGTCGCACTGGCCGCACGGCTCCGCGGTCGGTCCCTTGGCGCAGCAGAGCGCCTTGGCCAGGATGCGCGCCGCGCTGGTCTTGCCCACGCCGCGCGCCCCGGTGAACAGGAAGGCGTGGTGAACGCGGTCCTGCTCGATGGCGTTGGTCAGCGTGCGGGCGATGTGCTCCTGGCCGACCAGCTCGGCGAACCGCTGCGGGCGGTACTTGCGGGCCAGCACCAGGTAGGACATCAAGGCAATCTACTTCGATCTTCGCGCCGGCGCAGCCAGGAACCGGCGCGCGCCGGTTCGGCGTCTTACGACCACATTCTTGTCGAGGGTGTTTGGGTGCTTACGCTCACCCGGGACGGTTGAAAATGAGATTGGACAAGCTGACCAACAAGGCCCAGGAGGCTCTGCAACACGCGCAGGAGTTGGCCGAGCAGCGCGGCCACCAGGAGATGACGCCGGAACACCTGCTGGCGTCGCTGCTGACGCAGGAACAAGGAATCGCGGGCGCCTTGCTGCGCAAGGTGGGAGTCGACACCGACGGCCTGCTGCGGGCCACGGAGCGGGCGCTGCAGGATCTGCCGCAGGTGCGTGGAACGACGGCGGACGTTTACGTCGGTAACCGGCTGAAGGCGGCGCTGGACAGCGCCACGCAGCAATCGAAAGAGTTCAAGGACGAGTACGTCTCCAGCGAGCACATGCTGCTGGCCCTGATCGAGAAGGACCACGGCGCGGCGTCGCGCGTGCTGCGCGAGGCCGGGGTGAAGAAGGACAACTTGCTGCACGCGCTGGCCGAGGTGCGCGGGTCGCAGCGGGTCACCGATCCGGAGGCGGAAGGCAAGTACCAGTCCCTGGAGAAGTACACGCGCGATCTGACCGAGCTGGCGCGGCGGGGCAAGCTTGACCCGGTGATCGGCCGCGATGAGGAGATTCGCCGGTCGATGCAGGTGCTGGCGCGCCGGACCAAGAACAACCCGGTGCTGATCGGCGACCCAGGCGTCGGCAAGACCGCCATCGTCGAGGGGATCGCGCTGCGCATCGCGGCCGGCGACGTGCCGGACTCGCTGAAGGACAAGCGGATCCTGTCGCTGGATCTCGGCGCGCTGATCGCCGGCACCAAGTTCCGCGGCGAGTTCGAGGATCGACTGAAGGCGGTCCTCAAGGAGGTCACGGCTGCCGAGGGCGCGGTGATCCTGTTCATCGACGAGCTGCACACGCTGGTGGGCGCCGGCGCGGCCGAGGGGGCCGTCGACGCCGCCAACATGCTGAAGCCGGCGCTGGCGCGCGGCGACCTGCGCTGCATCGGCGCCACGACGCTGGACGAGTACCGCAAGCACATCGAGAAGGACAAGGCGCTGGAGCGACGTTTTCAGCCGGTCTTCGTCGGCGAGCCGTCGCTGCCCGACGCTGTGGCCATCCTGCGCGGCCTGCGCGAGCGCTATGAGGTCCACCACGGCATCCGCATCCGCGACAGCGCGCTGGTGGCGGCGGTGCGCCTGTCCGACCGATACATCAGCGGCCGGCAGCTGCCGGACAAGGCCATCGACCTGGTCGACGAGGCGGCCAGCCGCCTGAAGATGCAGATCGACTCGCTGCCCGAGCCCATTGATCAGCTGGAGCGCCGGCTGACCTCGCTGGCAATCGAAGAGCAGGCGCTGGCGAAGGAGAAGGACGACGCCTCCCGCAAGCGCCTCTCCACCATCACGGCCGAGATGGCCGAGCTGCGCGAGCAGGTCGACGGCATGAAGAGCGTCTGGCAGCGCGAGCGCCAGGTCATCGCCGAGCTGCGCAAGCTGAAGGAGGACATCGAGACCGCGCGCACCGAGGCCGACCTGGCCCAGCGGCGCGGCGAGCTGACCCGTGCCGCCGAGCGGCGCTTTGGCCGCATCCCCGAGCTCGAGAAGCAGATAGCGGCCAAGGACGCCGAGCTGAAGGCGGCGCAGAAGCAGGGATCGTTCCTGCGCGAGGAGGTCACGGAGGAGGACATCGCCACCGTGGTCTCGAAATGGACCGGCATCCCCGTGGACAAGATGCTGGAGGGTGAGCAGGCGCGTCTCATTCACATGGAGGATCGCCTGCACGGGCGCGTGATTGGCCAGAACGAAGCGGTCGTCGCCATCGCCAACGCCGTCCGCCGCGCGCGCGCCGGCCTGCAGGATCCCAACCGTCCGATCGGGTCGTTCATCTTCCTGGGGCCGACCGGCGTCGGCAAGACCGAGCTGGCGCGCGCGCTGGCCGACTTCCTGTTCGACGACGAGACGCACATGGTCCGCATCGACATGTCCGAGTACATGGAGAAGCATGCCGTGTCGCGCCTGATCGGCGCCCCGCCCGGGTACGTCGGCTACGACCAGGGCGGCCAGCTGACCGAGGCGGTGCGCAGGCGCCCGTACTCCGTCGTGCTGTTCGACGAGATCGAGAAGGCCCACCCGGACGTCTTCAACACGCTCTTGCAGCTGCTGGACGACGGTCGCCTGACCGACGGCCAGGGGCGCACGGTCGACTTTCGCAACACGGTCATCATCATGACGTCGAACGTGGGCAGCCACCTTGTTGGCGAAGCCGGCGACTGGGACCAGGAGAGCGTGCAGAGCCGCGTGATGGAGGAGCTGCGCCGGACCTTCCGGCCCGAGTTCTTGAACCGCGTCGACGACATCGTCGTCTTCCACAAGCTGGGGCGCGCCGAGATCGACCGCATCGTCGACCTGCAGCTGGAGCGCCTGCGCAAGCTGCTGCGCGAGCGCGACCTGCAGATCGAGCTGTCCAACGACGCCCGGGCCTTCCTGGCGGATCGCGGCTACGACCCGGCCTACGGCGCCCGGCCGCTCAAGCGCGCCCTGCAGCGCTACGTGCAAGATCCGCTGGCCAAGCTGCTCCTGCGCGGCGAGTTCATCCCGGGCGACACCATCGTCGCCATGCGCCCGAAGGTGGTGGATCCCGTCGCCACGCCCGCCGCCGAGGAACAGCTCGTCTTCGTCAAGAAAAGGCTCTCCCCTGTCGCCGCCGTCTCGTGACATGATCGACCATGCACCCGACCGCGGTGCATCGGCATCCACCCTCTAAACCCCACCCATGAAGGACCTCTACAAGACGCTCGGCGTTCCCGAGAACGCCGACGAGGCCACCATCAAGAAGACCTATCGCAAGCTGGCGAAGGAGTTTCACCCCGACGTCACCGGCGGCGACAAGAAGAAGACCGAGCGCTTCAAGGAGATCAACGAAGCGTACGGCGTGCTCGGCGACGCGCAGAAACGCGCCGAGTACGACCGGCTCAAGCACGCCCCCGTCCGCCCCGACGGCATGCCCGAGGGGTTCGACGCCGAAGCGTTCGCGCGCGCCTTCGGCGGCCAGGCGCGCGCCGGCGCCGGCGGAGCTGGCGGCAGCGTGAATTTTTCGGGCGACTTCGGCGACCTGGGCGACATCTTCTCCAGCCTGTTCGGCGACGCGGCCGGCGGCGGGCGCGGGCGCGGCGGCGGCGATCCGTTCGCGCGCGTCCGCCAGAGGCCGGCCCGCGGCGCCGACATGGAAGGGCAGCTCGAGGTCGCGTTCTCCGAGGCGGCGCTGGGCACGCGGCGCACCGTGCGCGTGGGCAGCGGCAAGGAGCTGGAGGTGGCCATACCACCCGGCGTCGACACCGGCGGCCGGCTGCGCATCGCCGGCCAGGGCGCCGCCGCCCCCGGCAAGGGCGGCGTGGCCGGAGATCTTTACCTGGAGATCGTCGTGCGGCCCGATCCCCACCTCCGGCGCGACGGCGCCGACATCGAGCTCGATTTGCCGGTCACCGTCAGCGAGGCGGCGCTGGGCGCCAAGATCGGCGTCCCCACTGTCGACGGCAACGTCACGGTGACCGTGCCGCCGGGGACATCCAGCGGGGCGCGCCTGCGCCTGCGCGGGCGCGGCGCCAAGAAACCGGACGGGACGCGCGGCGATCAGTTCTGCCGCGTCGAGGTGATGGTCCCCAAGAACGCCACCACCGACGGCGAGCTGCGCCGCCTGTTCGAGGAGATCGCCCGCCGCACCGCCGACGCCCCCGTGCGAAATTTCTGAGGTCGATTTGCCTAGTCCTTTTCAAGAACAGCGGCATCATAGGTAACGGGGAAAAATCTGATGACCACCTCTGACACCAAGACACTCCCGCTTTTGTCCCTGCGCAACCTGGTGCTGTTCCCGGGCGCGGTGATGCCGGTCGAGATTGGCCGGCCGAGCTCGCTGCGGCTGATCGACGCGCTGGGGGGCAAGGGCGCCCACGTCCTGGTGGGCACCCAGAAGGACGCCGACATCGAGGAGCCCGCGGGCGCCGACCTTTACACCATCTGCGTCGAGGGCGAGATCGTCCGCATCGTCAAGGCAGCCGAGAACCGCGTCACCGCCGTTCTGCGCGGCCTCGAGCGCCGGCGTGTCACGGGCTTCGCCCAGGAGCGACCGTATCTGACAGCCCAGTTCGAGACGCTGACCGAGATCCGCAAGGATCCGATCGAGATCGACGGCCTGGGCATGGCGGTCTACGACGTCGCCAAGCAGCTGATCGCCATCTCACCCGACATCCCGGACGAGACGGCTCAGGTGCTGGATCAGCACAAGGACCCGGCGCGCCTCGGCGACATCGTCGCGGCGACGGTCGACCTGTCGCCCGAGGAGCGGGCGTCGCTGCTGGTCGAGGTCGACGTGGCCGAGCGGCTGCGGCGCTTGCTGGTGCTCCTGCAGCGCAAGGTCGAGCTCATCAAGGTCAAGCAGAAGATCGACTCGCAGGTGCGGGAGGAGTTCTCGAAGCACCAGCGCGAGGCGGTGTTGCGCCAGAAGCTGAAGGCCATCCAGGACGAGCTGGGCGAAGGCGAGGACGCCAGCGACCTGGACGCGTTCGAGGAGAAGATCAAGGCGGCCCAGATGCCCGAGGAGGTGGCCAAGACAGCACGCAAGCAGCTCGAGCGCCTCAAGCAGATGGCCCAGTCGTCGGCGGAGTACACCGTCCAGCGGACGTACCTGGAGTGGCTGGTCGAGCTGCCGTGGGCCAAGCAGACGGAGGATCGTCTGGACCTGGACAAGGCGCGCGAGATCCTCGATGCCGACCACTACGACCTCAAGAAGGTCAAGAAGCGCATCCTCGAGTACCTGGCCGTGCGCAAGCTGGCGCCGGGGAAGAAGGGGCCGATCCTGTGTCTCGCCGGGCCTCCCGGCGTCGGCAAGACGTCGCTGGGCAAGTCGATCGCGCGCTCGCTGGGGCGGGAGTTCATCCGCGTGTCGCTGGGCGGCGTGCGCGACGAGGCCGAGATCCGCGGTCACCGGCGCACGTACATCGGCGCGCTGCCCGGCCGCATCGTCCAGGGCATGCGTCGCGTGGGCACCAAGAACCCGGTGTTCATGCTGGACGAGATCGACAAGCTGGGAGCCGATTTCCGGGGCGACCCGTCGGCGGCGCTGCTGGAGGTTCTGGATCCCGAGCAGAACGCCACCTTCTCGGACCATTACCTGGAGGTGAACTTCGACCTGTC
>DATKEU010000111.1:0-13125 GCA_035544495.1 Polyangia bacterium
CGGCCTGCCACTCGTAGTAGTTCTTGCCCTCGTCGGCGTAGACCAGGCCGTGATCGAGCTCGGGAAGGCGATCGTCCGGAGCCGGCGCGGTCCCGTCGGGGGCGGGTGAGTCTGTCATCGAGGTCGTCGATATTAACCCACCCCGCCCAGCGGCAGCGGCGACCGCGCCCGATCGACGCCGGTGGCCCTCGTGTATATTGTCGCGCGCTTGGGCTTCGTATTGTTGTTCAGCCTCTCCGCGCTGGCCGGGTTGGCTGCGCTGGCGGTAACCGTGCGGGCCCAATTGCGCGGTCGCGCCGAGCAACTCGTGGCCGCCAGCATGCTGTGGAACGGCATCATCATCGTTCCCATCTATCTGCTGGGCCTGTTCAAGCAACTGCGGGCGCCCGTGCTGGCCGTCGGCTCGGTTGTCGTGTCGCTGGCGACATTGCTGATTGCCGGGCGCGGCTACGGGCTGCCACGCCTGCTTCGAAGCTCGCTGTCGATGTTCGGCGGCCTGCTTCGGCTCTATCCAGACGCGCTGGTGCTGGCCTGGCGCTCGCGGCGGTTCGTGCTGGTCGGCGTGGTGTTCGCCGCTGTCATGCTGCCGTATCTGGCGCTGTCGGCGTACCTGGGCCAGCCGATGCCCAGCTGGGATCCGCTCTGGTACCACGATCCCATCGTGGGCTTCACCATCCAGAACCACGGCTTCTCGATGGTCGATCTGCCTATCTCGCTCCAGAAGGTCAACGGCTACGTGCGCCTCGGCGAGATGACGCAGCTGTGGCTGGTCATCTTCAGCGACCGCCGTCTGGGCGACATGGCCAACCTGCTGTTCGCGCCGGCCATCGCCGCCGGCGTGTACGTGCTGGCCCGCCGATACGCCGACGCCGTGCTGGCCATGGGCTGGGGTGTCGCCGTGATGCTGATGCCCGCGTCATTCAGCATCCTGCACAGCAGCTATGTCGACCCGCAGGCGGCGGCGCTGTTGCTGGGCGCGCTGGTGTTCGCCACCAAGAGCCAGCCGCGCGTGCGCGACAGCTGGCTGGCGGCGTTTGGCTTGATGATGGCCGTCGGCTCGAAAGCGCTGTCCCTCATCCCGCTGCCGGCGGCGGCGGCGGTGGCGATCTTCTATCTGGTGCGGGCCCACTGGCCCGAGCGGCGGCGGGCCGTCATTGCCACGATCGCCGGCGGCGGCCTGCTCATCACGGCGATGATGGCGTTCACGCTCGTGCGCAACTATCTCGCCTTCCACAATCCGTTCTGGCCGGACATGGCCGTGGACATCAAGGCGCTGCACATTCACTGGCCCGGGATCGGTCCCTGGGCGTCCGGCCCTGGGAAGCCCGGAACGCCGCTCAACTTGAACGAACCGTTTCTGCGCCTCATGGACCATCTCTATGCGCTGCCCTGGAGCGTGGTCGGCATGTACTTCGATCAGGCGGTCGACTACGGAATCGGAATCACCTGGGTGGCGATGCCGCTCGGAGCGATCGCCTTCGTCGTCTGTCTCGTCACCGCGCTCCGGCGGCGTCTCGGCAATCCCCGCGCCATGGAAGGCCCGGCGCCACCGGTCGCGCTGGCGTTCATTCTCGGCGTGATGGTGATCGGTTCGCCGGCTCTCTGGGCGCCGCGCTATCACACGCCCGCCGTCGGCCTGCTGGTCACCTTGGTCGCCTGGTTGACCGTCCGGCCCGCCTGGGAGCGACTGGCCGACGCGGCGGTGTCGATCGTTCTCGTGACGTCGCTGATGATGTTCTGGTGGACGCCGCTGCCCCGCCGCTGGTTCTTCACACCCAGCCGCCTCGTCCAATTGATGAAGGCGCAGCCCCTCGACCGCGAGATCAACCGCGACCTGGGCGCGCCCACGATCTTCGCCACCGCCCAGGCGCGCGAGAAGGAGCTGACGGCCGGCAAGCTGCTGGTCTTCGACGAGCGCTTCGCTTCGTATCCATCGGTCTTCTGGAACAACAATTATTCGAATCGCGTGCAGTTCCTGAAGATCGGTCCCGATCTGCTGACGCGCGCCGCCCAGGCGGGCGCCACCTGGGTCTACATGGAGGATGGTGACCCGGCGATGGCCGCGGCGCGGGCAGCGAACTCCGGCTGGCAGGAGGTCGGGATCCTGAACGCGATCCGCGGCGGGCGCGCCTTTCGACGCATCCCCGTCCTGCCCAAACCTCCGCCCGCCCCCGCCGGCCGGCCGCCGGCGGCGCCGCCGCCACCCGCCAAACCGCTGCTCCCCCCGCTCCCGGCAAAGACGAAACCACTGTTGCAGCCGGGCGGTCGCACCATTCGCGTGTGGTAGGTTGCCCGGCCGAGAAGATGGTGAGCGAGCGAGTACGGACCTTTCTTTCGCGCGTGCCGGCTGGGCGGTTGCTGCTGGCCGTCTATCAGATCGTCGCCGTCATCGTCAGCGTGCCGCTGCTGGTACGCGGCCTCCGCCTGCTGGTGGATCACGTCTGGACCAGCAATGGCTGGGGCGACGGGCGCGTCGACTGGGGCGGCGCCCAGCTGTTTCTCAAGGGGCAAAGTCCGTACAGCGTCGAGGGCCTGCACGCGCTCGGTCTGGAACAGTACGGCTTCGGTCATCCTCCGACGACGCCGTTCTGGTTCATCCCGCTGGCGCCGTTCACCGTCGTCGTCATGGCCCAGATCCTCGCCGCCCTGGCCCTCCTCGCCCTGCTCGTTCACATCGTGATCTGCGTCGAGGAACTGCGCTTCCCCTCGCGCCTGATCACCGTGCTGCTCGTGTTCAGCCTGGTCGTGGGCACGCCGTGGATGATCGAGCATTTCCATGTCCTGCAGATCTCGGAGTTCATCGCCCTCGCGTATGTGCTGGCGTGGCATCACCTGCGGCGCGACCGCGAGATCTCCGCCGGCATCTGCATTGGCCTCGCCTGCACGCTGAAGTTGTTCCCTGGGCTGATGGTCATCTACCTGTTGCTGGCGCGCCGCTGGCGGGCCGTCTTCGCGGCGATCGCCAGCTATCTGCCCGTCGCCATCATCATGACCACCGGGTACGGCCTGCGAAGCTGGCCGCAGTTCTTCCTCCAGCAGGGCCACATCGCCGACACCTGGATCGGCCACATTCGCAACGCCAGCGTTCATGGCATCGTCCTGCGCCTGCTGACGCCGACCTGTGTGGCGCGCGCGGCGCCGAAGACGGCCGGGACATTGCTCGCGACGCTGGCGGCTGTGCTGGTGCTGGCGTTCGCCTGGTGGGTCACCCGGCGCGAGCTCCGTGACCGCCAGCGCTTCGATCTCTCATTCGCGCTGTTCACCTTGGTGTCCGCGTTCCTGAACGCCTGGATCTGGGAGCACTATCGCGTTCTGTTGATCCTGCCCCTGCTGCTGGCGATCCGGACCATCGCGGACGCCGCTGTCGACGGTTGGCGCCGGCGGGCCGGCGCGCCACAGGAGCGGCCGGCCGCGCGGTACTGGCTGGGCATCGCGCTCGGTGGGTTGGTCGTCGCCACGTCGATGTTCAGCCTGACGGACGGGGTCTGGGACAAGGAGGTTGCCCTCCGGGATTATCGCCGCAGCGCGGGGATGGCGGCAGCCGTTCGGCACGCTCTGCACGTCAGGTTGCACTACCTCGAGGTGATGAACTGGCTGCCATGGGTGCTGGCCATCGCCCTCCTCGCCTGCTTGCTGAGCTGGCGGCGGCGAACCGCCTAGGAAGGGAGCAAATCCTTCTTCTTGCGCGCCTCGATCGTTTCCGTCATTCTCCCCGGCACAAACCGCGTTTCCGGCCGTCCCGATGGCAGCGTCCGCCCCTCCCGACAAGAAACGCCTCCTCGTCTTCGTGATCGCCTATTACGCGGAGTCGACGCTGCGTTCCGTGCTGGAACGCATTCCAAGCCGCATCTTCACCGACTTTGAAACGGAGATCGTCGTCATCGACGACGCTTCGGAGGATCGGACTTTCGCGATCGGCAACGAATACCGGGCCACCCATCCGGAGGTCCGCGTCACGGTCCTGCGCAACGAGCACAACCAGGGGTACGGCGGCAACCAGAAGGTCGGGTATCAGTTCGCCATCGACGAGGGATTCGACTTCGTCGCCATGTTGCACGGCGACGGCCAGTACGCGCCGGAGGAGCTGCCGCGCCTGATGGAGCCGCTGGCGGCTGGCCAGGCCGACGCCGTCTTCGGAAGCCGCATGATGAGTCGGTTCGGCGCCCTCAAGGGCGGGATGCCTCTGTACAAGTTCGTCGGCAACAAGATCCTGACGGCGGCCCAGAACCTTCTGTTACGGACGAAGCTGTCGGAGTTCCACAGCGGATATCGGATCTACTCCGTCGAGACTCTGGCGCGCCTGCCGTTTCGGTTGAACTCGAACGATTTTCACTTCGACACCGAGATCATCATCCAGCTCTTGAACGCCGGGGCACGCATCCGCGAGCTGCCGATCCCCACGTACTACGGCGACGAGATCAGCCGCGTGAACGGCCTCAAGTACGCGAGGGAGGTCATGGCGGCTTCCGTCCGCAACGCGCTCCATCGCAGCGGTATTCTCTATCAGCGCCGCTTCGACACTGAACCGACGGGCAACACCCACTATGACCTCAAGCTCGGATACCTCAGCAGCCACACGCTGGCGCTGGCGGCGATCCCGGAAGGGGCGGCGGTCCTGGACGTCGGCGCCGGTCCGGGCGGGCTGGCCAGCGAGCTTGTGGACAGAGGCTGCCGGGTGAGCGTCGTCGATCGGCATGCACCCAGCGTGCGGGACGATCGCATTCGCGTCTTTCAGCAGGATCTCGACGATTCGCTGACCTTCGACGTCAAGGGGTACGACTATCTGCTGCTGCTCGACATCATCGAGCACCTGAAGGATCCGGAAGGCTTTCTCGATCAGCTGCGAGCAAAGTTCGATCACGACAAGCGGACGCTGATCCTCACCACCCCGAACGTCGCCTTCATCGCCCAGCGGTTGATGTTGCTGCTCGGTCAGTTCAACTATGGCAAGGCCGGGATCCTCGATCACACGCACATGCGCCTGTTCACCTTCAGAAGCATCAGGCGCCTGCTGGCCGACGCCGGCTTCCGCATCAAGACCGTCCGCGGCGTTCCGGCGCCGTTTCCCAAGGTGCTGGGCCTGGGGACGCTGGGAAGGTCGGCGGTCGCCATCAACGATCTCCTCATCCGCGTGAGCAGGACGCTGTTCGCCTACCAGATCTACATCGAGGCGGAAGGCTCACCCGCCGTCGAGTACGTCCTGCGGAGCACGCGCGAAAAAAGCGCCCCCTGACGTTTCGCGGCTCGGCTAATCGTAAAACGGGCGCGGCTTCACGGGGGCGGCGCCCACCTTGCGGTCAGCATTGCGGTCATCATTGCGGTCATCATTGCGATTGTGGGGCGCGGCCCGCAGGCCCTCGTCGATCGCGCGCAGGATCTCGCCGACGTTGGTTCCGTGACTGGCCGCCGCGCCGCGGGCGGCGCGATGTTCCGGGTTGAAGAAATCGTCGTCCTGGGACCAGCGATCTCCCGGAAACAGGTGCTCCGCCTGTAATCGCCAGCGAGGCTCCTGCTTGGCCAGCGCCTCCGCGATCTGCTGCCGTTCGGCGGCTCCCAGCGCGCGAAGCGGCGCCGGGACCGGCGCCGTCATCGCCCGCACGATGGCGGTCAGCCCGGCCAGCGCCGTGACGGCGACGCCGAACACGGTGACGAGCGCGCCTGGTTTCTTCTCCATGCTCATGGCCGTGCCCTACCCGTGTCGATGCCCATGCCCATGCGATGCCGCCTGCCGGGATTGTTGAACCGCCCGCCCGCCACCGTCAACAACGCGCCGGCGCCGCGAGGACCGCCGGCGTGGGTGCGGTTCGGCGACCGTGGTAGCGTGCGCGCAGTTTGACCCGCCGGTTCTTGCTGCACGCGCGCTGCCTGGCCGCCCGAACGCCCACCCGTCTGGCGTTCTTCTCGATCCTGGCGCTTGCCGCCCTGTGGGGCGCGCTGGGCGCCGCCGGCCACGTCAACGAGTTCCGCGACGCCCAGTTTCTCTTCGCCTATCAACGGGTGGCGGTCGACACTGTCCGCCGGTTCGGGCAACTGCCGCTCTGGAACCCCTTCTACTGCGGCGGAATGTACGCGCTCGGCGCGCTGCAGGAGGGGTTTGCTTCGCCACCCTTCCTCCTCGGCCTGGTCTTCGGCGCCGCCCGATCGCAGGCGCTGATCGCCTATCTGATGCTGGTCGTCGGCATGGAGGGCGGGTATCGGTTCTTGCGCCAGCGCTCGGCATCGGCGCTCGGTCCCGCGCTGGCGGCGCCGCTGACTGGCCTCGGCGGCCTCTACGCCGCCTCGTTCTTTCGTGGCTGGCTGCTGGTCTTCACGTTCGCGCTGGTGCCCTGGCTGCTTCACGGCGTCCAGCGCGCTGTCCGTCGCGATCCATGGGCGCTGATCATCTTGCCGGTCACCGTGGCCTGGATGATCGGGATGGGCATCAGCTACGCGCCGATCCTGGGTGCCCTCTTCTGCGTCGTCGAGCTGGCCTGGGAGCTGGCCCGCCGCCATCGCGATGGGCGCCAGCTGGCGAGCAGAGCTCTCTGGGTCGGCGTCGCCGGTGTCCTGGCGCTGGCGCTGGCGGCGGTCCGCTTGTGGCCGCTGGCGGACAGCATGGCGCAGTCCCAGCGCGTGATGGCGGGGGCGCCCGGCAATTCGCTGGATGCCCTCGGCGGCGCGCTCTTCATGCGGGCGCGCCCGAGTGGCTTCAACCTGCTCTTGCCGGGAACGTTCTTCGTCGGCGTCCGCGTGCTGCCCCTGGTGTTCCTCGGTCTCGTCCGACTGCGCCTCCTTCCGGCGGCGATCGTGGCCGCGGCCAGCGTGTGGACCGCCACCGGCTATCGATATGGCGCCGGGCCGTTCGTCTGGCTGCGCGAGTTGCCGGGCCTGGCCATGACCCGCTATCCGGAGCGTTTTCTTTTCTTTGCCTGTCTCTACGGCAGCGTGCTGGCGGCGGGCGCGGTCGACGTCATCCTGGTTCGCTGCGCGCGGCGCAAGTCCGGCAAGTACCGCAAGTACCGATCGTGGGCCGCGCTGGCAGCGCTGGCGCTGTTCGCCGCCTGTTACGAACCGCTGATCGTCAATTTCCACGCCGTGCAGGCGGGGATGTGGCTGGCGCCGCCGCCGGCGGAGGTCGATCAACCGTTCGCGCAGGCACGCGGCAATCGCTGGCTGGCGCTCTACTGGTCGCCGCTCGGCCGCGGCACGCTTTCGTGCATGGAGGGCTATTCGCTGCCGCAATCACAGCGCCTGCGCGGTGATCTCGGTCAGGAGGAACATCTCGCCGATCCCAAGGCGGGTTCGGTGCGCCGAACGTACTGGTCGCCGGGACGGATCGACCTGACTGTCCACCTGGATCGTCCCGGCCGCCTGCTGGTGAATCAGAACTGGCACGCCGGTTGGCGAGCCAGCGTCGGAGACGTCGTCAGTGACGAGGGACTGCTGGCGGTCGACTTGCCCGCCGGCGCCCACGAGGTGCGGCTGAGGTTCCTGCCCCGCTCCGCCACCGGAGGCGCGGCGGTCTCCTGCGCCGCCCTCGCGGCGATGATCGTGCTCTTTCGTCGCACCCGCCGCGGCGCCCGTCTGTGGGGCGGCCGACACACGCGCGTGACACTCGTGTGTCTGGTCAGCCCCCTGCTGGTGGCGTTGATGGTCCGCGCGCTCGTGCGCGAGCCCGCGCCCCCTCCGTTCGCGGCGATGAACGCCAACGGGGCGCCGCTGGTGGCCGACGAGCTGCCGGCCGGAGCGAATCACCTCCAGGTCGACTTCCGCCTCCCCGTCCAGTTGCTGGGGAGCACGCTGCCGCGCACCCTCGATCCGGCGGGCATCGGAGACTTCGAGCTCTACTGGAAGGTGAATGGACCCGTACCGCGGGCGGTGGGCGTGTTTGTCCATCTCGAGTCGCCCACGGGGCGCCGGATCCCGGCCGAGCACGCGGTCCTCGGCGCCAGCACGTTCTTTGCCAACGCGCCGCGCGGCCGGTTGCTACGCGATGCCTTCAGCGTGGATCTGTCACGCGTGGAGAAAGGCCAATGGCGGGTCCACGCGGGACTGTGGAACATGACCGGCGATCGGCGTCGCATCCCGATCGCCGCGGCAAACGGCGCGGACACCCACGACGAGAGCGTCGTCGTCGGAACCTTCACGATCGAATAGGCCGCGCGACCAAACGAGGTGCGGCGCTGCCGCCGAAAGGTTATCGTTGACTGGATGTCGACCCGCGGGTTCGCCGCCGCCTTTTTGGCCCTGGCCCTGACCGTCGGGCTGGGCGCGTGCGACGGCGGCAGGGAGCTCGCCGGCGACGATGCCGCCATGACCGCGACGGACGGCGGCCCGGAGAACGACACGGCCGTGGAAGTGATGGGACCAGACGGCGGCGATGGAACTGATCAAACGGATGGCGGCGCGATGACGCCTTTCTCCATTGTCGTCCTGCCCGACACTCAGTTTTACTCGTCGAGCTGGCCGGCGATCTTCGATGCGCAGACCCAGTGGATCGTCGACAACCGCGACGCGCAGGGCATCAGCTTCGTCCTGCACGTCGGCGACGTCGTCGACGGCGACACCCCGGCGCAGTGGATGAACGCCGAGCACAGCATCTCGAAGCTGGATGGCAACGTTCCGTACGTCCTCAGCGCCGGCAACCACGACTACACCTATCTGGCCGACCGGGTCGGAATGGCGGCGCAGTTCTTTCCCGTCTCGCGCCTGGCGCAAAGTCCGACGTTCGGCGGCACCTTCGAGGACGGTCACATCGAGAACAGCTACAGCTTGATGCCGGCCGGCGGCGGCCGCTGGCTGGTCATCGCCCTCGAGTTCGGCCCCCGCAACGAGGTCGTCGCCTGGGCGGACGGCATCCTGAAAAAGTTCGCCGACGTTCCCGCCATCATCGTCACCCACGCGTATATGTACGTGGGCGACACCCGCTATGACCACAACGGCCCGCTGCAAAGCTTCTCGCCGTATGCGTACCTCATGCCCGGCACCGTCAACGACGGCGAGGATCTGTGGCAGAAGCTGGTCAATCCCAACCACAACGTCCAGTTCGTCTTCTCCGGCCACATGGTCGGCGACGGTCGCAACCTCGGCTATGCCGCCGCGCGCCTGACCAGCGTTCGCGACGACGGCTCCCGCGTCCATCAGATGCTGGCCAACTATCAATACTGTCTCGGCGCCCCTTGCGAAGAGGTGCACGGCGGAAACGGCTTCCTGCGCATCCTGCGGTTCTCGCCCGCCGAGGGCGTCGTCCACGTCCAGACCTACTCGCCCTATCTGGATCAGTCGCTGACCGACGACGCCAACACGTTCGATCTGCCGCTGCCCTGATTCGCGCCGTTTCACCAGACCCGGAAATTTGGTATTGACGTCGCCTTCCAGAATGACGTCGGCGGCGGTCCCCGCTCGGTTCCAGGCATTGATCACGGCGCACCGCGCTCGGCTGGCGGTGGCCCTGCTGGTGGTGGGCGCGCTGGGTCTGGCGGCGCGCCTCTGGGTGTCGTACCTGTCTCACGGATCGAACGACATCAACACCTGGGGATGGTTCGCCGCCGACGAACGGCTGCACGGGGTCGGTTGGCTCTACGACCATCGCGACGGATTCAACCATCCGCCGCTGATGGTGATGATGGCGGGGGCGCTGCACGCGCTCGCCGAGAAGGCCCGCCTCCGCTTCGACTTTCTGTTCAAGCTGCCGTCGGTGGCCGCCGACCTGGCCGCCGCGCTGTTGATTCACTGGCGCTGGCGGCGGCAGAGCGCGCTGCTGGCTGCGGCGGCCTTCGCGCTGTTCTGCTGGAATCCGGCCTCGTTCCTGGTGACCGCCCATCACGGCAACACGGATCCGCTGTGCGCGACGCTGTCACTCCTGGCCGGCCTGCTCGTCGATCGCGGCAACGGCTTTGCGGCCGGCCTGGCGCTGGGTGGCGCCGTCAACGTCAAGCTGATCCCGGTGCTGCTGTTGCCCGCGTTGCTGTCCGCCCTGCCGTCGGCGCGGGCCTGCCTCCGCTTCGCGGGCGGGCTGGCGTTGGGCGCCGTGCCATTCATCCCCGTCCTGATCGGGCACTGGCCCGGGTTCTACCGGCGCGTGCTGGCCTATCGCTCGTTCCCGCACGAATGGGGAATCACCTCCATGCTCGCGTCGTTCAAGTCGCTCGGCCACCTGCGCGAGGTGGGCGCCGCGCTGGACAGCTTCTGGATCGCGCGCGGGTCCCTGTTCATCCTGGCCGGGGCCGTGGCGCTGGCCGCCGTCAATCGGGCGCGCCACCGCGCCTGGGACGCGCCGACGCTCGCCGCCTGTGTCTACCTTCTCTTCATCCTGCTGGCGCCCGGTTTCGGTCTGCAATACCTCATCTACCCGATCCCGCTCCTGTTCGTGGTCAGGCTGCCGCGCGCGGTGTTCTACTCGACGCTGGCGGGAGCGTTCATGCTGCTGGTCTATTACTCGCTGTGGACCGGAGGGCGCCCGTACTACTCGGAGTTCCGCGAGGGCATTCCGGCCGGCGCCAAGGTCGTCGGCAACTTCGTCTGGTTGCTCTGCGCGACCACCATCGTCAGCCTGCTCCGCCGCCGTTCACCCGGTGGTGGCGGAGAATATCCTGCCGCCGAGCCGTCTTATTCACCGAGGGGGTGACAGTCGGTGAGACGCTGGCGCGTGAGGATTGCCGTCTTCGGCGTCGCGATCGGGATCTCTGCTTGCAAGCAGGGTGATCGCACACTGTCCGCCGGAGAGGCGGGGCCGGCGGCCGCGTCTATCGATGGTGCCGCCGCGAATGCCACCGGGACGGGCGGCCTCGGCGGTGGCGGCGCCGGCGCCGGCGACGGGCCCGGCGGAGCGTCGCAGCCGTCGCCACCAGGGCAACCTGGCCAGCCCTGTGCCGGGCCGACCGACTGTGGCAGCTCCTTCTGCGTCGATGGCGTCTGCTGCACGACCGCCTGCGACGGCGTGTGCATGACCTGCGCGGCGCCCGGCTCGGCGGGCGCCTGCACGTTCGTGCCTGCCCTCGACAAGCCAGCGCGCCCGAGCGAGTGCCCCGCGGACGCAGGGCCTTCGCTGTGCGGAAACACCGGTACGTGCGACGGCGCCGGACGCTGCGCGCAAGTTCCGCTGGGAACCCAGTGCACGCCCCAGAGCTGCACGGACGCCGTGCAGACGCCAGCAGCCCGGTGCGACGGCGCCGGCAACTGCCGCGACTCCCCCATCCTCCTGTGCGCGCCCTACGCGTGCGGGAGCGACGGCGCGTGCCGGTCGAGCTGCAGCAGCGACGGAGACTGCGTGAACCCACCGTGCGTCGCAGGGTCGTGCGGCGTCCACGTCATGGCTGTCTGCGCAAGCAATGACGAGTGCACGAGCGGGTTCTGCGTCGACGGCGTCTGCTGCGACGCCGCCTGCGCGGGCCCCTGCCGGTCGTGCCGTCTCGTTGGAAAGGAGGGCACGTGCTCACCCGTGCCAGCGGGCATTTTGGACCCGCGCGGGATCTGCGTCGACCAGGGCGCCGCGACCTGCGGCTCGAACGGGCGCTGCGACGGCCTCGGCGCCTGCGAGAGCTACCGGCCCGGCACGGCGTGCTCCGCTGCCCGGTGCGTTGGCGATCAACTCACGACGGACGGGTTCTGCTCCGACCGGGGCGCGTGCGTCGCGGCGGTGGAAAGCTGCGCCCCGTTCGGCTGCCGCACGGACGTCCCAAGGTGCCACAGCAGCTGTCCTGGCGGCGACACCATCTGCGTGCAAGGCGCCTATTGCTCCGGCGACGAGGTCTGCCAGCCGCAGAAGCCGGGCGGCGCGCCCTGCGGCAGCGACCACGAGTGCCTCTCGCACGTCTGCGCGCCGGCCGGCGACGGCGGCGTCTCCAGCTGTTCGTCCCCCACCTGAGCGTTGCCGCGCAGGCGAGCGCGGGCCGTCCTCACGTCCGTCCTTACGTCCGCCTTACATCCGCCCGTCGCGCAGGTCCGGGATCATCGCCAGGATCGACGCCTTCAGCGCCTCGCGCGAGGTCATGCGGCAGCGCCAGCCCAGGGCGCGGATGCGGTCGGTGTCGAGCCGAACCACCGGGACGTCGCCCTTCCAGCCGCGGTCACCGCCCGTGAAATCGTAGCGGACGCCGCCCGGGCCTGGCCGCAACCCCACGCACTCCACGGCCAGGTCGGCGATCTCCTTGACCGTGATGTAGTCGCCGGTGGCGACGTTGAAGGTGGCGAACGGGTGGGTGTCGCCGCCCGGCCGCGCCGCGCGCCCGTGCGCGATCAAGACCGCGCGCACGATGTCGGTCACGTGGACGTACGACTTGCTCTGCGAGCCGTCGCCCAGGATGCGCAGCGCGCGGCCGTCGGCCAAGAGCCGCCGCGCGAAATCGAAGCCGACGCCGTGGGTCTGCCGCGGGCCGACCACATTGCCGAAGCGAAACGCGCAACCGGAGAGGCCGAACATGAACGCGTAGCTCGCGATCAGCGCCTCGCCCGCCAGCTTGCTGGCTCCGTAGGTCGACACCGGCAACAGCGGGCCGTGATCCTCGGCCGCCTCGCGCGTGCCCAGATCGCCGTAGACGCCGCTGCCCGAGGCGTAGAGGATCCGCCGCGCGCTGGTGGTGCGCATCGCCTCGACCACGCTGTGGGTCAGCGCCGTCCCCTGCCAGAAGTCGACGTCGGGCTCGGTGGCGGCGCGCGCGATGTCGGGGTTGGACGCCAGGTGAACGACCACGTCGTGGCCGTCCATGGCGCGGCGAAGCGCCTCGAGATCCTCGACCTTGCCCCGCACCACGCGCAGGCGCGCGTCGCCCGCGTGGTGGGCGTGGTGCCATTCGCGCCCCGACGAAAAATTGTCGTAGAGCGTGACCGCGGCGATCTCCGGGCGCGCCAGCAGATAGTCGGTGAAATGACTGCCGATGAACCCCGCGCCACCGACGATGAAGAAGCGCTGGCCAGCCAGCGGGCCGACGCCATCGTCGCCGGCGGCGCGTCTGGCGGCGTCGTCGCCGGGCACCTTCACTTCGTCGATTCCCACTTCGTGGCGGCGCGCTTGCACGCCGGATGGCTGACCAGGAGGTGCCACACGACGGCGCACAGCCCCTCGGTGTGCGGCGTAATCCGATCCGGCGCCACGACCGGGATCAGCACGCACGCCTCGGCCGTCTGTTTGGTCGCGCCGCCGTCTTT
>DATKEU010000112.1:0-2495 GCA_035544495.1 Polyangia bacterium
CTGGCGCGCCACCGGCCTGCCGGCCACCATCGATCTGTCCGTGCAGCGGCGCTGGCTGCGCGTGCTGTTCTCCGACGGCGGGGTGCCGGGGGCTGCTGCGGACACCGTCGGCGACTCGTGGTGGCGCCTGGCCCGCGCCCAGCAGGGGAACGGGCTGGGGCTGTGGATCTTGGACCGCACCGTCGCCGACCTGGGTGGCGAGCTGGAGATCCAGACGCACGCGCGCACCGGCGCTTGCTTCGACATCCGGCTGCCGCGCTGATCGGCGCCAACGTCCCCGAAATGTGAGCCGCGCGCGCCCTCGGGGCAAGGCCCCTTGTAGGTGTGCGCGGGCGAGCGCACGTTGAGAGAGGGCCCGCCGGGCTCATCCAGGAATCGCGAACATCAACGAGTGATCGTTGCGACGGGAGGTAGGGGGGATGGGGGTGATCAAGGTGGTGACGCCGGCGGTGCGACGCCGGCTGATAACGGGGGGCGGCGTCACGGCCGGGGTCGTCGGTGGGGCGGTCATCGCCCTCGTGATGCTGGCGATGGCGGCCTCCGCCGGGCAAAACCTCTGGCCCGTGCTGAAGGGGGCTTCGGCGCCCTTCTTTCACGCGCGCGCGATGGCGCGCGGCTTCGACGCCGGCCCATTGATGATCGGCGTGCTGATTCACTTTGGAGTGTCGATTGTGTGGGGCATTTTGTTCGCGATGGTCGTCTTCGGCCTGTCGAAGCCGGCCACCATCGCCATGGGCGCGCTGTGGGGCATCATCGTCTTTCTGGTGATGCACTTCATCGTCCTGCCGCTGGTGATGACCGGCGGGCACGCGCCGCGGGCCTCGTCGATGGCTGTCCCCATCATCGAACACATCCTGTTCGGGCTGGCCGTGGGGATCGGGTTCCTGCCATTCCAGAGGGAACGGCCTGAACACCTTCCGTGGTGGCGCGAACACCGCGTGCACTGACCGCGAAACCAGGCGCTCGGATCAACCGGGTTCGCTGTCACAGTCAGGCGGCGAACCATCCCGGCTGCTCGCGCGCGCGCGCAACTCGGCGATGAAACTGTCGATGGCGCGCCAGGCCTGATCGCCTCCGTCGAAGCCGCGCCACAGCGGGCCCACGCCACCGACCAGGCCGTCACAGATCGCCCGCGGCGCCAGAAAGACCTCCAGATCGCCGGCGCGATCGTCGACCGCGCGATGCTGCCCGCCCCAGACCAGCAGCGCCTCCCGGTCGGGATCCAGCTCGGCGATCAGCGGAACGGCCAGCGCCACCTCGCCCCAGGCGTCGCCGGGCAGCGGATGCTTCGTGGCGCCGGCCGGGCTGGGGCAGACCGCGAGCCAGCGCCCGCGGCGATCGCGGGCGACGAACGCCAGCGCCGCCGGCACGCCCAGCTCGCGCCAGAGCAGCGCCGGCAGCGGCAGCTCGCGATCGGTGAGCAACCGTCCCTGCCGATCACGAATGTTGGCCTGGGCGCTCCCGATCTCTGTCGCAGCTGATTCAGACATCGCGGCGACTCCAACGTGGGGCGCCGCCGCCGGCGGTCAAGAGGCGGCGCGCGAGTACCCGCCGAAGATCTCGATGGGCGCCCGGGACGGCCAGTGGCAGTATCGATTCATGACTCGCCTTCGCCTGGGTGCGTTGTGCCTTGTTTTCGGCATGGCCTGCACAAGCAACGGTTCGAGTGTCGGTCCGGGCCCCGCCAGCGGGAGCGGGGGAGGCGCCAGCGCCAGCGGCGGTGCGCCCGGCAGCGGCGGCGCGCCGGGCACCGGTGGACAGGCAGGCGCGCCCGCGTCGGGCGATGCCGCGATCGAGGTCGCGTCCGGCGGGACCGGCGGGGCCGCAGGCGCCAGCGATGGATCGCCGCCCGCCGATGCCGGCGGCGACGGCGCGTCTCCGGCGGCGTGCGGTCCGGGGGCGCTCTATTGCGACGGCTTCGAGGAGATCGCGGCGGGCGCCGATCTCGGCCCCGCCTGGACCACCACCGTCATGGGCGGCACCGTGCGCGTCGACGGCGTGCGCGCCTTCGCCGGCAAGCAATCGGTTCACATCACGACCGCCGCCGCGATGACCAGCATGCTCCAGATCGTCAAGCGGGGCGCGCCGGTGTTTCCGCTGCCGGGCAACAAGATGTTCGGCCGCATGATGCTCTGGCTGTCACAGAACCAGCCCGACCACTTCAACGTCATCGAGGCGACCGGCAACTTGCCCGGCATGGAACGCAACGCGAAGTACGCCTACGGCGGGAAGTTCGGGGGCCTCATGGCGGCGTACACCGTCCGCATGCGCGAGACCGATCCAGCCATGGTCGACTGCGGCGACAAACCGACGCCGCCAGGGTTTCCGGAGAAGAAATGGGTCTGCGTCGAGTGGACGTTCGACGGCTCCAAGGACGAGATGCACCTTTTTCTGGACGGCGCGCCCCAGACCGCGGTCGACGTCGTCAAGACCGGCGGCTGCGACCAGGGGGCGGCTGCGCCCGCCGATGGCCTGTGGCACGCGCCCGTCTTCGA
>DATKEU010000113.1:0-6980 GCA_035544495.1 Polyangia bacterium
CCTGGCCGACCTTCGAGGGATAGCAGGGATCGATCGACCCGTATTTGCCGCCTTCGACCCACATCTCCTCGGTCGTGTCGTCGGAGAAGACGACGTTCTGCTTCTGAATGCCCAGCGTCTCGAAGTACGTGCGCCAGAACGGCGCCGTCGACCAGATGTTCAGCACCTTGGGGATGCCGATACGGATGCGGGCGCGCTTCTTCCAGGCCTCGGCGCTGCTGCGGCTGAACGCGCGTTCGACCTGCACGCGCCGCACGCCGGTCAGCATCTTGTGCACCTCGACGTCCATCTTCTTGGCGCCGTCGGCGGGCAAGGGCGCCTGGTCGAAGAAATGCCGGTAAAGCAGCTTGGATTCGCTGTCCACCAGGTTGGGGTACAGCTTCATCAGCTTCTTGCGGTCGGCCGACAGGGCCAGCATCGCCTCTTCCGATTCGACCGTGCCCTTCTCG
Source organism: Polyangia bacterium (assembly GCA_035544495.1). Lineage (GTDB taxonomy): Bacteria > Myxococcota_A > Polyangia > Fen-1088 > Fen-1088 > DATKEU01. The sequence goes on from DATKEU010000113.1 coordinate 450, forward strand.
CACGAGAAGCCGCTGATATAGCGGGCGCTGTCGCCGGCCGGCGTCTTCGTGTCGATGAACGTGCGCGCGCAGTTGTTGGGGCAGAAGTGACAGCGCGTGGTCTCGTCGTTGACCGAGGTGAACTCGATGTCGATCGCCGAATCGATGCCCACGAAGGTCGAGTAGCCGCGCCGCTTGACCACGCGCAACGTCTCGAACGCGGCGCCGATGGCGCCCGCCTCGCCGCAGTGGGGGTGGACGTAGACCTCGGCGCCGGGGACGCGCTCCTTGATGTAATCGACCTGGGCCTTGACCGCCGCCAGGTTGTACTGCGTCCCGCCCTGCAGGACGTACTTCTTGCCCAGGGCCGCCATGCGCGGGATCTGCACCACGTACTGCCAGACGTTCTTCGGCAGCACCTGCGCCAGGCCGGCGAGCAGCTCCTCCTTCGAGTAGCCCTCTTTCTGAAAGTTCACGCGATCGCTGTCCAGGAAGACGGCGCAGCCGTAGCTGAACTTGGGCGACAGCTCGGCGGTGAAGGCGGTGTCGGCGTATTCGGTGATCTTCACGCCGAACTGATCGGCCATCGCCTGCAGCAACATGCCGTTGCCGGCCGAGCACTGATTCGACAGGCGGAAGTTCTTGATGTCGCCGTTCTGCATGAACAGGACTTTGATGTCCTGGCCGCCGATGTCGCAGATGACGTCGACGTCGCCGAAGTACGTCGTCGCCGACATCATGTGGGCGACGGTCTCGACGATGTTGACGTCGGACTTCACGGTCTTCTCCAGGACGTCGGCGGCGTAGCCTGTGGCGCCGAAGCCCAGCACGTCCAGCTCGCAGCCCTGATCGGTGACCCAGCTCTTGAGGCGCGCCAGGATCTCCTTGACGTCCTGGATCGGGTTGCCCTTCGACAGCTGGTATTCCTTCTTGAGGATGTTCTTGTTCTCGTCGACCAGCACCGCCTTCGACGACGTCGACCCGCCGTCCATGCCGATGACGGCGCGCACGCGTGTCCCGGGCGTCAGCGCGGCGGGCACGAAGCGCGGGATCCTGTACTGCTCGCGGAAGGCCTCCAGCTCGTCCGTGGTGCGTGACAGCGCCGGGCCGGCCGAATTGCCCAGCTTCGACTTGCGCCCCGAGGTGATGAACGCGGTCAGCGGATCGAGGCCGCGGTACACGCCCACCGACTTGTCCTCGTGCAGGCCGTACATCACGGCGCCGAACGCCGCGTAGTACTGGGCGTTGGCCGGGATGATGATCAGCTCCTCGATGGGGACGTCCTTCGGGTACTGGTACCCGCGGTCTTCCCAGGTCTGCGGGATGCGCTTGCGCCAGCACTCCTGCAGAAACGGCAGGTAGGTGTTGGGCCCGCCCAGCAGCAGCACCTTGTGGCGCAGGGTGTTCCCGCGCGTCAGCACCGACAGGTTCTGCATCACGATGGCGTCGGCCAGCGAGCACATGATCTCCGGCGAGGGGATTGACGCCTTCACCAGGTTGACGATGTCGGTCTCGGCGAAGACGCCGCACTTGGCGGCCACGTGGTGCAGCTTGCTGTCATCGAAGTGAAGCGCGGACGCCTCGGCTGACGGCATGCCCACCTTCAGGAAGCACTTGTCGATGGTGGCGCCGGTGCCCGAGGCGCACTTGTCGTTCATGGAGGCGATGGCGGTCTTGCCGCGGCTCTGGCCGTTTTCGTCCTTCGCTTCCTTGAAGATGATGATCTTGGCGTCCTGGCCGCCCAGCTCGACGACGGAGCCGACGTCGGGGTGCAGCTTCTCGACGGCCAGCGTGACCGCGTTGACCTCCTGCACGAACTTCGAACCGAGGGGCGCCACCAGGGGGCTCGACCCCGACCCGGTGATGAAGGAACGGATCGATCCCGGCGCCAGGTTGGGGAACGAGTTGCCGATGGCGACCAGCAGCTCCATCACCTTCTCGGCCTGCTTGGTCTGGTGCCGCTGATAGTCCGACCAGAGGATCTCGTGCGACACCGGATCGACGACCACCGCCTTGACCGTCGTCGAGCCGACGTCGATGCCAATGAAGACGGGTTCGGTGCGCGGGCTGGGGGTTTCGGGCGTCGCGCTTGTGCTCGTCAATGGATTCACCCTCGGCCGGTCATAAAAGACCGAGTGCGAAGGTAGGTCGGTGCGCCATCGCTGTCAACCGAACGATCACGGCGCGGGCCGATCGATCGCCGTCAGCGCTCCGTGAATGCTCCGTCACGCACGTCACGCGCGCGTGATTGACGCGAGCGAAACAATTAGGCGGCGCGTATGCTGCGCGTATGACAGGTCCGTCGCTGGATCGTCTCTATTCGGCGTCGCGCGGGTCGTTCGTCGACGTCCGCCAGCAACTGGTCAAGGAGCTGAAAGCGGCCGGCCGCAAGGACGAGGCGGCGGAGGTGGCGAAAGCGCAGAAGCCGACCGCGGCGGCGTGGGCCCTGAATCAGCTGGCGCGGCGGCATGGCGATCTTCTCGGGCGACTGGGGCGCGCGGGCGCGACGCTGCGGAAGGTGCAGCTGCACGGCGGCGGCGGTGGCGCCGCGGCCCGCGACAAGCAGGCGTTCGCGGACGCGGTGACGGCGCAGCGGGCGGCGCTGGCGGAGGCGCGCGTGGCGGTCGAGGCGCTGCTGCGCGAGGAGGGGAGCGGAGCGCCGCCGCATTTGCTGGAGAGCATTTTGCGCGCGTTGCGCGGCGGCGCGGCCAGTGATGAAGCGCAGGCGGCGCTGGAGGCGGGGCGCTTCGCCCGCGAGCCGGACGCGCAGGATCTGTCGCTGCTGGCGGGGGGCGCGGTGTTCGGGATCGGCGATGCGGCCGCGCCGCCCGTGAAGGCAGCGCCGCCGGCCAGGGCGAAGGCGGCGGAGGCGGGCGGCGGCAAGTCGGCGGCGGAGGACGTGCGCGCGGAGAAAGCCGCCGCCGCCGAGGCCGCGGCGCGCGCCCGGGCCCACGCGCACGCCGCCGCCGAGCGGGCGGCCAAGAACCTGAGCGCGGCGCTGGACAAGGCAGTGGCTCTGCAGAAGCAGCGCGAGCGCGACGTGGCCGAGGCGCGCGGCGCGCTGGCCGCCGCGGAGGCGCTCTTTTCGGCCGCCAGGTCCGCGGCCGAGACGGCGCGTGTGGCTCTGGCCGAGGCCGAGCGCCACCGGCGCGAGACGTCGTGAAATTCGGGAACCCTGGGAGTGTTCCCGACCCCTCCCGCGACGGACTCCGCTCGGGCGAAGCCCGAGCTCCGTCCACGCGAGAAGAATTCGGGAACCCTGGAAGTGTTCCCGACCCCTCCCGCGACGGACTCCGCGCGGGCGAAGCCCAAGCTCCGTCCACGCGAGCGGGCGTGCTTCGACGGGTTCTGGCCTTCGTACGCCTGGGCCGGCTGCCGTTCCTTGCGGGTGGCTTCATCCTCTACGGCCTGGGGGCCGCGCTGGCGGCGCGGCCCGCCGGGGCGACGGGCGCAGCCGCGGCGATCGACTGGCGAAGGTACGCCTGGGGTCAGCTTGCGATCACGATCGTTCAGCTCTGCACGCACTACTGCAACGACTACTTCGATCTCGCGGCGGACAGGGCCAACGCCACGCCGACGCGCTGGTCCGGTGGCAGCCGCGTGCTCAGCGGTGACGAGCTGCCGGCCTGGGTGGCGCTGGCGGCGGCGTTGGTTCTGGCCGGCGCGGCGCTGCTGCTGGCGGCGGCGTTCGCGCGCGATCCCGCGATGCCGCGCGGAGCGCCGGCGCTGCTGGGCCTGATGTTGCTTGCCGCCTGGGAGTACAGCGCCCCACCGCTGCGGCTGCACTCGCGGGGCCTCGGCGAGCTGGACACGGCGCTGGTGGTCACGCTGTTGACGCCGCTTTTCGGTTTCTACCTGCAAGCGAGGCACGTCGCGGCGGAAGTCGTGCTCGCGGCGCTGCCGCTCTGCGCGTTCCAGTTTGCCATGCTGCTGGCCATCGAATTTCCCGACGCCGCGGGGGACGCGGCGGCCGGCAAGCGCACGCTGGTGGTCCGCCTGGGCGGCGCGCGCGCCGCGCGTCTCTACCAGTGGGTGCTGGTCGCGGCCTACGCGGCATTGCCGGTGCTGGTTGCCTGCGGGCTGCCCGGGCGTCTCGCCGCCGCGTTTCTGCTGACCGCGCCCGTCGCCGCCTGGCAGGTGGCGCGGATGCGGCGGGGCGCCTGGCGCGATCCCGCGCGCTGGGAGTCGCTGGCGTTCGTCGCCGTCGCCATGGTCGGCGTCGGGTCGGGGCTGATGCTGGTGGCCGCGCTCTCGGGCTATTGAGAAGAGGAACCCGACGCCGAGTCCGACGCGTTCGCCTCCCTTATTGAGCGGCCAGCGCGCGCGCCTTGTCCGCCACCTCGCGGATGAACGCAGGGCGGCCGTCGACCATCTCGCGGTGCCAGGTCTCGAGGACGCACAGGTTCCACAGGCGCTCGCCGTGATCCTCGCCGGCGCGGTGGCGGCCGAGCAGCGCCTCCAGCGCCGCCGGATCGAAGAGGCCGCGTGCGCGGGCGGCGTCGGACAGCAGGAGATCGTGGGCGAAGTCGAAGAGGCGCCCGCGGAACCAGCGCGCCGTCGGCAACGAGAATCCCTTCTTCTTGCGGTTGACGATGGCGGCGGGGAGAAGATCCGCGAAGGCCTGCTTGAGGATGTATTTCCCCTTGCCGGCGCGCAGCTTCAGGCGGCCGGGCAGGGCGGCGCCCAGCTCCATCACCGGGTGATCGCAGAAGGGCGCGCGCGCCTCCAGGCCGTTAGTCATGCTGGCAATGTCGACCTTGGTCAGGATGTCGTCGGGCAGGTACGTCGCCACGTCGAGATCGCAGAAGCGCCCGACGACGTCGGTGGCTTGACTTGCCCGCAGGCGCTCGCCGAAATCGGCGGCGGTGGCGTCGGCGGCGAAGCGCTCGCGCAGCGCCGGCGTGTAGATGTCGGCCTTCTCGGCGGCGGAGAAATGACAGACGAAGCGCAGGAAGCGCGACGCCTCGTCGCCGTGGAGGTGCGCGGCGTACTCGCGCACCCAGCGCGCCGGCCCGCCGGGCGTCACGGCGAGCGCGCGGGTCACCGCGCCCAGCAGCGGCCGCGGCAGGCGCCTCAGCAGATCGGCGTTGTGGGCCCAGACATAACGGGAGTACCCGCCGAACGACTCGTCGCCGGCGTCGCCCGACAGCGCGACCGTGACGTGGCGGCGGGTCATCTCGCACAGGTACCGCGTCGGCACCGCCGAGGTGTCGCCGAAGGGCTCGCCGTGGTGACGCACGATGCTGGGCAGCAGGCTCACCATGTCGGGATCGACGACCAGCTCGTGGTGATCGGTCTGGTAGCGGTCGGCGACGAGGCGCGCGTAGGCCAGCTCGCCGCGCACGCGCTCGCCATCGGAAAAACCGACCGAGAACGTCTTCACCGGCTGGCTGGAAGCGCGCGCCATGCAGGCCACGATGATCGAGGAATCGATTCCGCCCGATAGAAACGCGCCCAGCGGCACGTCGGACATCAGGCGCACCTTGACCGCGTCCTCGACGGCGGCGCGCACGCGCGCGGCCACCTCGTGCTCGCTGATGGGCGCCAGGGTCGGCGCGAAGCTGAGGCTGTAATAGCGGCGCGGCTGGGCGCGCTGGCCGATGCCGACCTCGAGGAGGTGGCCGGCCGGCAGCTTGTGGATCTCCTGGAAGATCGTGCGCGGGCTCGGCACGTACTGCAGCGCCAGGTATTCGTCCAGCGCCGCCGTCGAGATGGTGGCGGCGGTGCCCTCGTCGGCCAGCAGGGCCGCGATCTCCGACGCGAAGACCAGACCGTCGGGGCGGAAGGCGAAGTACAGCGGCTTTTCGCCGAAGCGATCGCGGGCCAGCAGCACCTTGCCGGCGCGCGCGTCCCAGACCGCGAAGGCGAACATCCCGCGCAGCAGCTCGGGCGTGCGGGCGCCTTCCTCTTCATAGAGGTGCGCCACCACCTCTGAATCGCTGCCGCTGCGAAAGCGATGCCCCTTCCGCTCCAGCTCGGCGCGCAGCGCGCGGTGGTTGTAGATCTCGCCGTTGACGACGATGGCGACGGTTCCGTCCTCGTTCGTCATCGGCTGGCGGCCGGCGTCCGACAGATCGATGATCGACAGGCGGCGATGGGCCAGGGCCACCGGGCCGTCATAGTGAAAGCCGGCGCCGTCGGGGCCGCGGTGGATCATCGCCGCCGCGAATCGTTCGACCAGTCCCGGACGAGGGCGCGCCGCCGGCGATGCCGCCAGCGCGCCGGCGATGCCGCACATTTAGATCGACCCTTCCCTGGGTCGGCGCTCCCCGCGCGGCTGCCGCCGTCGTCGAGGATGAACGAGCAGGTGCCGAAGGGAAGGGTCGGGAACGACAGGAACGAGCAGCGTCGCGGCGGTGCGGAGCATGCGGATTGCGGGGCAACATACACCGCGTGCGCCTCGCGCGCCGCCCGCCGGCTGCACGGGAACGGCCAAGCGCCTGTCCGGTTTCGAACAGCATCGCCCGCGGCCACCAGCGAAAACCCACGGGTGCCGGGACCGGTATGCGCATTGCTGTCTCGTCAACGGCGGCGGCTCAACCGAGCTCGACC
>DATKEU010000114.1:0-3115 GCA_035544495.1 Polyangia bacterium
TGGCCGACGTGTGCGCGGTCTTGCCCGTGGCGCTGATCGAGGAGAGAACGTGACGCTCGCCCTCACCGCCTATGAGCGCGGCGCCCTGCCGCCCGACGTGCTGGTCGAACGCGAGTGGATCGTCTGCAACGGTCTCGGCGGCTATGCCTCCGGGACGCTGGGGGGCGTGATCACGCGCCGCTTTCACGGCCTGCTGGTGGCGGCGCTGCACAACCCGCTCGGCCGCACCATGATGCTGAACCAGCTTGTCGAGGTGGCGACCGTGGGAGACGGCCCGCCGATCCCGCTCGGGGGCGCCGACGCCAGCGCGCTGCAGTCGTTCCGCCTGGAGCTGGGCCTGCCGGTGTGGACGTTCGAGATCGGCGGCGCGAAGCTGGAGAAGCGCCTGTTTCTCCCCGCGCGCCAGAACACGGTGGTCGTCCTCTTCCGCCTGCTCGAGAACGTGGCGGCTGGCGGCCCGGTGAAGCTGAGCCTGCGGCCCGCGATCCAGATCCGCCCGCACGAGGCGCCCGTCTCCGGCAAGCTGCCGGCGTACACGATCAGCTTGACCGAGGATCGCTTCGAGCTGGCGGCCGGCGCGCCGTACCCGCCGCTGCGGCTGTTCGTCAACGGCGCGCACCCCGGCTTCGTCTTCGAACCGTCCGCGCAAAGCCCGGTCGAGTATTCCATCGAGGCGGCGCGCGGCTACGATTCGCGGGGCGCCCTCTGGTCGCGCGGGCGCTTCGACGTGGCGCTGGAGGCGGGCGGCAGCGCGGTCTTCGTGGCCTCGATCGAGCCCTGGGAGACGCTGCTGGCGCTGGACCCGGAGGAGCTGCATGCCTGCGAGATCGCGCGCCGCCAGGCGCTGCTCGGGCGCGCCGGGATGGGCGACGACGAGACCACCCGGGCCCAGCTGGTCCTGTCGGCCGATCAATTCATCGTCGCGCCGGTGGGCCGCGCCGCCGATCTGGTGCGCACCCAGGCGCGCGGCGACAGCCTGCGAAGCATCATCGCCGGCTATCACTGGTTCACCGACTGGGGCCGCGACACGATGATCTCGCTCGAGGGGCTGTGCCTGCTGACGGAGCGGCACGAGGAGGCGCGCTGGATCCTGCGCACGTTCGCCGGCTACGTCCGCAACGGCCTGGTCCCGAACCTGTTTCCCGAGGGATCGTCGGACGGCCTTTATCACACCGCTGATGCCACGCTGTGGTTTTTCCACGCGCTGGATCGCTACCTGGCGTACACCGGCGATCGCGCCTTCCTGCGCGAGCTCCTGCCGCTGCTGGAGACGATCGTCGAGCTGCACATCACCGGCACGCGCTTCGGCATTCACGTCGATTCCAGCGACGAGCTGCTGTCGCAGGGCGAGGAGGGCTATGCCCTGACCTGGATGGACGCCAAGTGCGGCGACTGGGTGGTGACGCCCCGGCGAGGCAAGGCGGTGGAGATCAACGCCCTCTGGTACAACGCGCTTTCGCTGATGGCGGGCTGGTTGGCGGAGGCGGGGCGCTCGCAGGACGCGGCGGCCATGACGGCGCGGGCGCAGCGGGCGGCGGCCGCTTTCAACGAACGCTTCTGGTTCGCGGAGGGCGGCTACCTCTTCGACGTCATCGACGGGTCGGACGGCGACGGCGACCGCTCGTGCCGGCCCAATCAGCTGTTCGCGCTGTCGCTGCGCCACCCGGTGCTGCGCCCCGATCGCTGGCGCGCCGTGCTGTCCGTCGTCGAACGGCAGCTGCTGACGCCGTTCGGCCTGCGCTCGCTGGCGCCCGGCAGCCCGGGCTATCAGCGCAGCTATCACGGCGATCTGCGCTCGCGCGACGCCGCCTACCATCAGGGAACCGTGTGGAGCTGGCTGATCGGCCCGTACGTCGACGCCGCCCTGCGCGTCGATCCGGCCGCCAGGGCGCGAGCGCGCGCCCAGCTGCGCGGCCTCTCCGATCACTTGCGGCGCAGCTGCATCGGACAGGTCGCCGAGGTGTTCGACGCCGAGGAGCCGTTCACGCCGCGCGGCTGCGTCGCCCAGGCCTGGGGCGTCGCCGAGCTGTCGCGCGCGCTGGATCGCGCGCGGGACCAGCCGCGCGCGCCGGCGCTGGACGGCGCGATCCCAGATCACCGACGCGGGCCCACCCGGTCACCGGCTGGTGACGAGTCCTGACGGGATCGTTACGGACGATTCTCATCAGCGCGCTCGCCCCGTTCATTTTCGCGTGGCACGGCCGCTGCACTAGCTGCGGCCGAAAAGGAGGCTCTCTCATGATCTTGAAACGAGCTTGTTCGATGTCAATTCTCATGATGGCGTTGTCGGTCCCGGTCGTGGCGTCGGCCAACACCGCTTCTTCCCCGTCGGGCCAGTCGCCCTCGGTCAAGCGCGGCATGCACCTGGTACCGGAGCTGCGCCTGGCGGACGTGGTGGTGCAGAGCCCCCCGTCGCAGTCGGCGCCCGCGCCGGCGGCGGTGCCCGCGGCGCCCGCGCCCACCGCGTCGGCGACGATGGTGGAGGCGCCTCCCGCGAAAAGCGCCTATGTCGAGCAGCGGCACAGCAGCTACATGGGGACCATCGCGATGAGCGCGCTGGCGGGCGGGCTGGCGGGCGCGCTGGTGGGCGGCTCGTTGTACTTCCTGGCCGATGATCAACACCACGCGCAGCGGATCGGCTACTGGGCTGCGGGCGGCGTTCTCGTCGGCACGACCGTCGGCATCATCGAGGTGGCGGTGGAGGAGAGCCGCGCCGACCGCGCGGTGGCCACGCACCTGCCGACCGACCCGGCGCCGACGGTGCGCCTCGCGCTGTACCAGGCGCGGTTCTAGAGTCGCGGCTTTTCTCGCGCAGCGGAAAAAGGTACCCGTCCTCGTCAAGCGCGAGGGCGGGCCGCGCTCAGTTTGCGGTCAGGGTCAGGTACTCGACGTTCACGTTCGCCGTCTCGAAGTGCATCGTCAGGACGCGTGGGCCGGCATCGATCAACAAGGTGCCCAGGTTGTCGGCGTGGTGCCACACGGAGCTCGAGTGGGTCCAGGGCAGGGCGCGCGGGCCCGTCGTGGTGCCGTCGTCCAGAGTGAAAGTGATGCGCGAGCCTTCGTCGACCGCCGCCACAAGGCCGCCGATCGTGTAATCGGCGCTTTGCTTGACGTC
>DATKEU010000115.1:0-3067 GCA_035544495.1 Polyangia bacterium
CAGCTGTCGATCGAGGGGTTCTTCAACGACATGGATCCCACCATCTTCGATCTGTCGGTGAACAACGCCACGGTGGTCACCAGCGCCAACAACTCGCTGGTGCCGATCAACATCGTCAACCAGCCCATGGACGGCCAGGAGTTCGTCGACCGGCTGACCACGCCGCAGCGCGGACGCGCGTACGGGATCGAGTTTCTGCTGCGGAGACAGTCGAAGACCGGCGTGTTCGGGTGGCTGTCGTACACGCTGTCGCGCTCGGAACGGCTGCGCGACGGGGCGTGGGTGCCGTACGACTTCGATCGCACGCACCTGTTCAACGTGGTGGCCGGCATGCCGCTGCGGCGCAACTGGGACATCGGCGTTCGCCTGCAATATCAGAGCGGCAAGCCGACGACGACGACCGCCGGGTACAACGCCGCCACCGGCACGGGATACTTCCGCTTCGACCTGCGCGTCGACAAGCGCGCGGTCTGGCGCAAGTGGCTGCTGGATTTCTACGTGGACATCGCCAACGTGGCGCTTCTGCCCGAGGAGGTCACGCCGGGGACGGTGATCCGTTATGTGTTGCCGACGCTCGGGCTGCGGGCTCGGTTCTGACAGGGACAGGGAGACGAACGCATGAACAACAACTTGATCGATTCGCGGGTGCTGGATCTGATGCTGCGCGCGGGCTCCAGCTGGGTGCTGTACCTTCTGTTCGCCCTCAGCGTGGCGGCGCTGGCGGTGGTGCTGGAACGGCTGTGGTTCTTCGCGCAGGAGCGGCGGCCGGCGCGGGTCATCGAAGACGCGCTGGCGGCGCTGCGCGCGGGCGGCGCGGCGGCGGCGCTGCAGCGCCTCGGCGAGGCGCGATCGATGGAGGCGGCGGTGGCGCGCGCCTGTCTGCGCCACGCGGGCGACGGCATCGCCGCCGTCGAGGAGCACAAGGACGGCGCCATCGAGCGCGAGCGGTCGCGCTATGAACGGCGGCTGGCGTTTCTTGGGACGCTGGGGAACAACGCGCCCTTCATCGGCCTGTTCGGCACGGTGCTGGGGATCATCCGCTCCTTTCACGATCTGGCCGGCAGCGCGGGGCAGGGGACGCAGGCGGTGATGGCCGGCATCGCCGAGGCGCTGGTGGCGACGGGCGTGGGCCTGCTGGTGGCGCTGCCGGCGGTGGCGACGTTCAACATGCTCACCCGCCACGTCGAGCGGGCGACGTCGTCGACCGAGGTGCTGGCGCACGAGATCCTGGCGCTGCTGAAGGTCGCGCCCGGGCCGCCCGTCTCGAACGCGGAGAGGGCGTGATGGCCGGCGGTGCGACGCGCCGGCGCGGGATCATCACCGACATCAACGTCACGCCGCTGGTCGACATCATGCTGGTGCTGCTGATCATCTTCATGCTGACCGCGAACCTGATCGCCAAGCAGGCGATCGAGGTCGAGCTGCCGCGCGCCAGCCAGACCACGACGTTGAACCCGACGACGCTGGCGGTGACGCTGACGCGCGAGGGGGCGCTGTACCTGAACGGCAAGCCGGCCACGCCGGCCAGCCTGCGCGCCGACGTGGCCGCGGCCGTGGCGCGCGATCCGAAGACCCAGGTGGTGATCGCCGGCGATCGCGCGGTGTCGCACGGGCGCGTGGTCTGGGTCCTCGACGTCATCAAGTCGCTGGGCGTGTCGGCCTTCGCGATCCAGATCGATCCGCGCGCCATGACCGCGCCCGGGGAGCCTTGATCGTCGATCGCCGCATCGTCGCCTGCGCGGCGCTGTCGGTGGCGGCGCACGTCGCGCTGGCGCGGGGCCTGGCGCATCTGCCGCCGCGGCAGGAGGCGCCGGCGCGCCGCCTGGTCTCGGTGCGCGTGATCGCGCCGCCGCCCGCGCCCGAGCCTCCGCCCGAGCCAGCGGCAGCGGCGCCACCCGCGCCCGCCGCGCCGAAGGCGGCGCCGCGCCCGCACGCGCGCCCGATCCCGCGCGACACGCCCCCGCCGGTGCAGGATCTTCCGCCGCCGCCGGAGAACGCGCCGCCGCCCGGCGACAGCACCGGCGGACCGGTGTTCGGCATCTCGATGGAGTCGACCTCGCCCACCGGCGGTCCGGCGCTGCCCGTCGGCAGTCCGTCGCGCCCGACGGAGACGCCGAACGGCCAGCACGGCGTCAACAAAGGCGCCGGGCAGCCGGTGCCCGAGTACGAGGCGACGACGATGCCGCTGCCTCAGGGCCGCTGCTTCGGCAAATACACCGAGGAGGCCAAGCAAGCCGGCGTCGAGGGGACGGTGGTGCTGGACATCGTGGTCGGCGCCAATGGCCGCGCCAGCGACGTGCGCGTCGTCAGCGGCCTGCGCGACGGCCTGACCGAGGCGGCCGTCGCCGCCGTGAACGCCTGCCGCTTCAGCCCCGGCGAGAAGAACGGCGTCGTCGTCCCGGTGCGCATCCGGGCGTTCAAGATCCGGTTCGTGCTCGGCGCCGATTAAGCGAAGTGGCAGGCGACCGACGAGCCGTTGTCGTGGCGGCGCAGCGGCGGGCGCTCCGCCTCGCAGATCGCTTGCGCCAGGGGGCAGCGGGCGCGAAACGGACAGCCGCGCGACAGATCCAGGCGCGCGGAGGCCTCGGGCGTCGCGGCCGGCGGCGCCGCCAGGGGGCGGCGCGGATCGGGGACCGACGCCAGCAGGAGGCGCGTGTAGGGGTGCAGCGGGCGCTCGAAGACGTCCTCGGCGCGGCCGGTCTCCATCACCTGGCCGCGATAGAGGATCACCACCCGATCGGAGATGTGGCGCACCACCGCGAGATCGTGCGCGATGAAGAGGTAGGTCAGGCCGAGGCGCCGCTGCAGGTCGACGAGCAGATTGATGATCTGCCCTTGCACGTTGACGTCCAGCGATGACACCGGCTCGTCGGCGACGATCAGCTCGGGCTCGACGGCCAGCGCGCGGGCGATGGCGATGCGCTGGCGCTGGCCGCCCGAGAACTCGTGGGGGTGCTTGGACGCCGCGCCGGCGGGCAGCCCCACCCGCCCGAGGAGCTCGGCCACGCGCGCCGCCGTCGCCGCGCGCCCCTCGGTCAGGCGGTGCAGGCGCAGCGGCTCGGCCAGG
>DATKEU010000116.1:0-5184 GCA_035544495.1 Polyangia bacterium
CGCAGCCGGTCCCGCGTGGCGTGGGACCGGCGACGCGCGGTCGAGAGAATCGCCGGACACCGCCGGCATCGACCAGGATGTCGGTGACGGTCGCCGGGGTGTCACCCAGGTGACCGCCCTTGATCAGCACGGCGGCCACGCCCTGGCCGCGCAGGACCTGGGCGGCGGCGACGGCCTGCTCGGGGTCGCCCACCGGTTTTCCGGACAGCGCCGCCGCCTCGACGACGTTGGGGGTGACCAGCGTCGCCCGGCGCAACAACGGCAGCAGGTCCGCCGGAGCGCCCGACCACAGGGCCCCACCCCCTGATGCAGCCAGGACCGGATCGACGATCACCGGTCGACCGGGCGCCGTCTCGAGAGCCCGGGCGATGGCGGTCGCCACGTCGACCCGCCCGACCATCCCGATCTTCACGGCCGCCGCCGGGTGGCGCGCCAGCGCTTCGCTCAAGGCTTCGCCGACGGCGTCAGCGGCGCGCGGCTCGACCACCACCCGCCCCGGTTGCTGCTGCGTCCAGGCCGTCCCGACCGCCGCCACCGCCACACCCAGGGCTGCCCCGGTGAGGATGTCGCGCACAAGCCCCGCCCCCCCATCAGGGTCGATCCCGGCAACGGCGATGACGCGCAGCGAGCGTGTTTCCGGCGGCCGGCCCGTCGCCGGGTCCATTTGCGAGCGATTCACGGGACCGCTATCATAGAGCGCCCCAAAGGGCGGGGGGCGCACGGCTTTTTTCCGCCCATTTGGCAGGTCACCCCCAGCCGAGCACCGCGTGGCCGTTCAGCTTCCACAGCCGATTCAATTCGGCAAATACACGCTCTTCGAACGGATTGGCCGCGGAGGGATGGCCGACGTCTATAAAGGCCGCGTCCAGGGGCCCGAAGGCTTCGAGCGCGTCTTCGTCATCAAACGCATTTTGCCCCATCTGTCCGATGAACCGACGTTCATCAAGATGTTCGTCGAGGAGGCCAAGCTCTCGGCCCGCCTGTCACACCCGAACATCGTGCAGATCTTCGAGCTCGGTTCGGTGGAGGGCGAGTACTTCATCTCGATGGAGTACGTGCGCGGCCGCGATCTCGCCGAGACCATGCGCGCGATCTGGAAGACGATGCCGCCGCCGCGCCCCGAGCTGGTGGCGTACATCGGACGCGAGGCCTGCCGCGCCCTCGCCTACGCCCATGATCTCACCGACGACAACGGGCGCCCGCTGCGCATGATCCACCGCGACGTCTCGCCGTCGAACATCATGCTGTCGTACGAAGGCGCGGTGAAGCTGCTCGACTTCGGGATCGCCAAGGCCCTGGGCGAGGCGCCGGAGACGACCAAGAGCGGCACCATGAAAGGCAAGTACGCCTACATGGCGCCGGAGCAGACCGAGGGCGACGACGTCGACCACCGCATCGACATCTTCTCGTGCGGGATCGTCCTGCACGAGGTGCTGACCGGGCGGCGACTGTTCAAGGGCGCCAACGACGTGCAGACCATCGAGCGCGTCCGCAAGGGCGACGTGGCGCCGCCGTCGTTCCAGAACCCGCTCTGTCCGCCGGAGCTGGACGCCATCGTGCTGAAGGCGCTGGCCCGCAACCGCGACGATCGCTTCGCCCACGCGGCCGAGATGGCCGACGCGCTGGATGACGTGGTCCACCGCGCCCGCTTTCAACCGACGCACCTGGCGCAGACGCTGCACCAGCTGTTCGCGGGCGAGGGGACGGGCACGTTCATCGCCCGGCCCACCACCAGCACGGGTGGCACCGGCTCGGGCGGGCGCTCGCCCACCGTTCCGCCGGTGCAGGCGCCCACCACCGGCACGGGCCAGCGCCCGAGCTACGGCAGCTTCTGGAACCAGGCCGCCGGCGCGGCGGCTGCCAGCAAGCGGCGGTCGCGCTGGATGTTCCCGGCCGCGGCGACGGTGGTCGCGCTGATCGGCGCCGCGATCATCTGGTCGGCGATCGGAACCTCGAACAAGGCCGGGGGCAGCGCCGGCGCCGCCACGCCCGGCCACACGCAGCGGTTCAACGTGTTCGTGAAATCGGATCCGCCGGGGGCCGACATCTTCCTGGACGGCGCCAGCAAACCGATCGGCGCCACGCCCGTCACGCTGCCCATCGAGCTCGACGGCGCGGCTGTGAAGATGGTCCTCAAGAAATCCGGCTTCGAACCTTACGAGCAGCTGATCGCCAGCGATACGCCGCTGTCGATCAGCTTGCGCGCCGAGGTCACGTCGGCTCCCGCGTCCACCTCCGCCTCCGCCGCGCCGCCGGCCCCCGCGCCCACCGCGGAGCCACCCAAGCCACGCCCGCCCGCACCCAGAGCCGAGCCGGTGGAGAAGCCGCCCGCACCCGCCAAGCGGCCCGTAGCGACGGCGCGTCGCGAGTCGACGCCCGCGGCCGCCAAGCGGCGCGCGCCGCCGGCCAGCAAGGCCAAACCGGCCGCGCGCTCCGGCGGCGAGCTGGTCAATCCGTTCTGATCGGCCTCGCCGCGCGCGGCTGGCTCTGACTTTGCGCTGACCTAGCCAAAGACGACGGGCTGTCCCGTCGCTTCCAGCACCGACATCCAGAGGTCGGCGTTGACGTCGACCTGCTTGCGAAACCGCGTGACCAGGGGCAGCGGCACATGCACGAAGCGCCCGTGCCAGCGGCCGATCAGGATCTCCGTGTTGCCGGCCATCGCCGCGTGCACGGCGTTGCGGGCCATGTTCCAGCAGTACACGCTGTCCGACGGCGACGCTGGCACGCTGCGAATCTGGTAGCTCGGGTCGATGTACTTCAGCGTGATCTCGATTCCGCGCTGCTTGAAGTGCTCGCTGATGCGATCCCGCAGCACGAGGCCGATGTCCTTGAGGCGCACGTTGCCGCTGGCGTCGGTGGCGGTCGTGCTCTTGTCCTCGCACAGCTCCTGCCCCGCGCCCTCGGCGACGACGATCACCGCGTGCGATCGCTGCCGCAGGCGCTCCTCCAGGTGGTGGAGGAAGCCGTTGTCGCCGTCCAGGCGCAACGCCACCTCCGGGATCAGCACGAAGTTGGCGTCGGTCGAGGCCAGCGCCGCATAGCAGGCGATGAAGCCAGAGTGTCGCCCCATCAGCTTGACCAGCCCGATGCCGTTGCGGGCGCCGTTCGCCTCGACGTGCGCGCTCCGAATGACCTCGACGGCGGCGTCGAAGGCGGTCTCGAACCCGAAGCTCTGATCGATGAAGTGAATGTCGTTATCGATGGTCTTGGGGATGCCGATGACGGCGATGCGCAGGCCGCGCCGTTCGGCCTCGGCGACGATCTTGGTGGCGGCCCGCAACGACCCATCGCCGCCGATGACGAACAGCGCGCCGATGCCCATCTTCTCCAGCGTGTCGACCATCTCGCCCACCGGCTGGCTGCCGCGCGACGAGCCCAGCACGGTCCCGCCCTGGTGGTGGATGGTGGCCACCATCTCGGGGCGCATGCGGATCGGCGGGTGCGCGTACCGCTCCACCAGCCCCTCGAACCCGTAACGGAAGCCGTAGATCTCCTGCACCCCGTAGGCGTGCAAGAGCTCGAGGACGATGCCGCGCACGACGTTGTTGATGCCGGGGCAAAGGCCGCCGCAGGTGACGATGCCGGCACGCAGCTCGCTGGGACGAAAGAAGATGCGGTTGCGCGGGCCGGCGAGCTCGAACGCGGGCAGGTCGGGGATCGATGTGCTGGCCACGCGCGAATAGCGATCGTCGAGCAGCACGCGGTCGGCCTTGCCCGGATCCGACAGCGTCATCTGGTGCAGGCGCACGGCCAGCGGCGATTCGAAGCGGCACGGTCCGAGATTCTTGATCTCGAGGTCGCGCGACTCGACACGCTGGGTGCGCTCCGGAACCGTCAGGGTGACGGGGCCGACCACCGGAAGCGCGTCTTTCGTAACGGAAAACGGGAGGGTCACGACCTGCGGAGTGGAGTTTGCACCCGGCGCCGCGGGTTGTCGACCGAGGGCGCGAAAAGCCAGGCACATCGCGGCTGTGGTTGACAAACGGCGCGCCGGTTTGTTGATTGGGGTCGTGTTTCGCGGCCGCAGCGTCGCCGTCGTGGTCCCCGCCTTCAACGAGGCGGACAAGCTGGCGGCCACCGTTCGATCGATCCCGGGCTTCATCGACATGGTGATCGTCGTCGATGACGCCAGCACCGACGGGACAGCCCGCGTGGCGGCCCGGCTGCTGCGCAGGACCAGCAACGGCGATGGGCGCCGCGGCCTGGAGGTGATCGCTCATCCGCGCAATCGCGGCGTGGGCGCCGCCATCGCCACCGGCTATCAACGCGCGCTGGCTCTGGGCGCCGACGTCACGGCGGTGATGGCCGGCGACGGGCAGATGGATCCGGCCGACCTGCCGCGCCTGCTGTTGCCGGTGGTGACTGGCGCCGCCGACTACAGCAAGGGAAACCGGTTCGCCTGGCCGGGGGGCTGGCGCCGGATGCCGCCGCAGCGCCTGTTCGGCAACGTCGCGCTGTCGTGGATGACCCGCCTCGCGTCGGGGTACTGGAGGCTGTTCGATTCCCAGTGCGGGTACACGGCGGCCTCGCGCCGGGCGCTGCTGGCAATTGATCCCCGCCGCATGTTCGAGCGCTACGGCTATCCCAACGATCTGCTGGCGCGGCTGCGCATGGCCGGCGCGCGCGTCGTCGACGTTCCGGTGCGGCCGGTTTACGGGCCGCAGTGGCGTTCCGGCATCCGGCCGCTGCGCGTGGCGATGCCCATCTCGTTCGTGCTGGCGCGATCGATGCTGGCCCGGCTTGGCCACGCCTGGCGCCACAAAGGCGCGCCGCGCGCCCTGCTGGAGCAGCCGCCGTGGTCATCGGCGTCCTGACCACGTCGTACCCGCGACACGCCGACGATCACGCCGGCTCGTTCGTGGGCGATCGGGTGCGGGCGCTGCTGGACGCTGGCCACGCCGTGGACGTCATCGCCGCCGGACCGGACGGGGCGACGACGCGCGCGCGCGCCGACCGCTTGACGATCACGCGCATCGGCGGCGGCGCCGTCGGATCATTGTTCGACGGCGAGGGCGCGCCCGAGCGGCTGGAGCGAGGCGGCGCGCGCGCGTGGCTGGCGGCGCTGGGCTTCTGGAACGCGCAGGCGGCGGCGCTGCGCGCGCGCGCGGCGGCGCTGGATGCGGTGGAGGCGCACTGGCTTCTGCCCAGCGCGGCCGTCGCCATCCAGGCGGCGCCGGGAAA
>DATKEU010000117.1:0-7728 GCA_035544495.1 Polyangia bacterium
TCCCAGAACGCGAACTCGTTCCGCATGCCGGCGTCGGCGGGCATCATGTAATGGCCAGAGACCCAGGTGTCCTTGCCCTCGGCGGTCAGCGTGCTCTGGTGCTGGATGTCGACGCGGTCCTGGACGTACTGGCTGAACAGATCGTCGGGGTGGACGGTTATCTTGCAAGCGAACTTGCCGCTGTAGACCTGCTCGCCCAGCACCTCGACGTTCTTGCGCGCGCCCTTGGTGGCGTTCACGCCTGGCGTCCACTCGGAGAGATCGCCTTTCTCGAACGTCGACGTCCAGACCACGGTGGCGCCGGCGGGGCGCGCCGCGAAAGCCATTGCCGAACAGGCGAACAGCGCAGGCAGTCGGCGGACGACGGTCCAGGCCATGGTGACGCTCCCCGATGAAGCTGGGTGTTGGGCGGGCGCGGCATGTCGCGCGGCGCGTGGTGGTCGGCGATTGTAGGACAAAACGACGCGGCGACGAAATCACCGACGACGCGACGAGCACAAAAACGGGAAGCCCGATTTGTTTTTGCGGCGGACCGGCTTAATTTTGGGCGTCATGCCCCGGCTCCGGGCGTTGCCTGTCGCTCTATTGTTCGTGCTCGATTGCTCGTCGCAGCCGACCGGCCTGATCGTCGACGTCAACATGGCGGGCTTCGAGGCGGACGAGCTGCAGTATGGCGTCAGCGTCGCCAGCCCTCCCGACGCCGCCGACATGCGCGTGCTGGTGGATCCGTCGGGCAAGGGGCGCGTCCACGGCAAGTTCCACGGACACGACCGCGAGCGCCAGCCGATCTACGTGGCCGATGACAATGCCGGGATGGATGTCATCTGCGAGGTGACCGGCCTGTCGGGCGGCGTCGTCATCGCGACGGGGTACGCCGCCGGCAACCTGAAGGCGCACGAGCTGACGGAGGTGACGGTCATCCTGGAGGGCGCGCCCGATCTGCCGGGCCGCGGTCAAAAGATGAATGGCGGCGGCGGCACGGGACGCGACGCCGCGGTGGACGAACCGCCGGCCCGAGGCAATGACGGCGGCGGGGAAAGCACCGACGCGGCCGACAGCTCGCCATCCGGGGGAGGCAACGGCGGTGCCGGCGCCGGTGGATCGGGCGGCACGCACGGCAGCGGCGGAAGCAGCGGCAGCGGAGGCGGAGGGACGACGGGCGGCAACCCCGGCTCCGGCGGGGCCGGCGGCGGCGGCAACAACGGAAGCGGTGGCACGACCGGAGGCACGGGCGGGCGCGCGGGGTCGGGTGGGTCGCCCGGCGGCTCGGGCGGCCACCCCGGCGGCACCGGCGGCTCGCCCGGCGCGCCGCACCCGAAGGGCGCCGCCTGTCATGCGGGCGCCGACTGCGCGAGCGGATTCTGCACGGACGGCGTCTGTTGCTCCGCCCCGTGCATCGGGGGCTGCCGTTCGTGCAACGATCCGCGCTCGCCGGGCGATTGCCGGCTGTCCGACGGGCACGTCATCGATCCGCGCGCCCGCTGCGCGCACGCGAGCGGGTGCGGCACCGACGGCACCTGCGACGGCAACGGCGGCTGCGCCTTGACACCGGCGGGGAAGGCGTGCGGCGCCGCCAGCTGCAAGAACGGGAACTTTCTCGTTCCCGCCCCGACCTGCGACGGCGCCGGCCAGTGCGTGTCTCCCGTGGGGATGCAAAAGTGCGACAAGAACCTCGCTTGCGTCGCCGGCGTTTGTCTTTGAACCCGTGACCCGGAGCCAGCGCGTGGATTCGGCGCCCTGTGGTTGAATCGGCGGTCGCTGCTGGCTGCCGTCGCCGGCTTCATGCTGTGCGCGTGTGGTTCGTCGGGCGCGCCGTGAACCACTATTCGATCGGCGATCTCTTCAAGGTCGTGCGCGAGCTGAACGGACTTTGAACCCGTCCGATGCGCAGCACCAGCATCGCCGCCAGCAGGCAGATGCCGCCGGCGGCGATCCACGCCGGCGTGTACGTCGACAGCTGCGTGCGCACCACGCCCGCTGCCAGCGCCGCCGTGGCGGCGCCGATCTGATGCGCGGCCATGATCCAGCCGAAGGCGATGGGCGCGTCGTCGGGGCCGAACGCGTCGCTCGTCAGCTTCACCGTGGGCGGCACGGTGGCGATCCAGTCCAGGCCATAGAAGATCGCGAACAGCGGCAGGCCCAGGACCTGACCGTCGAACGCGCGCGGCAGCCACAGCAACGCCAGCCCGCGCAGGCCGTAGTACCAGAACAGCAAGCGCCGGCTGTCGAAGCGATCGGACAGCCAGCCGCTGGCGGTGGTCCCGACCAGATCGAAGATCCCCATCGTCGCCAGCAGCCCGGCCGCGCGCACCTCCGGAATGCCGTGGTCCATGCAGGCGGGCACGAGGTGGGTCCCGATGAGGCCGTTGGTGCTGGCGCCGCAGACGAAGAAGCTGCCCGCCAGCAGCCAGAAGTCGGGGCGTCCGAATCCCAGCCGCAGCACGCGCATCGCATTGGCGACCGGGTTCTGGCGGCTCTCGCGGGCGGGCGCGTCGCCGGGCGATGCGCCGTACGGAAGAAGGCCCACGTCGCGTGGCCGATCGCGCATCAGCAACAGCGCCAGCGGGATCAGCAGCAGCAGCGCCGCCGTCACCGCCAGCGAGACGGAACGCCAGCCGCGCGTCTCGGCCAGGTGCGCCTCGAGCGGGAGGAAGATCATCTGGCCGGTGGCGGTGCTGGCCGTCAGCACGCCCATTACCGTGCCGCGGTTCTTCACGAACCAGCGCTGCACCACCGTCGCGCCCAGCACCATCGCCGCGTGTCCCGACCCGACGCCGACCAGCACCCCCCACAGCAAGACCAGCTGCCAGCTGGCGGTCATGAGCGGCGTCAGCGCCACGCCGGTGGCGATCAGCGCCAGCGCCGCCGTGACGGTGCGCCGGATGCCGAAGCGGCCCATCACCGCCGCGGCGAACGGCCCCACCATGCCGTACAACAGCAGGTTCACCGACACCGCGGACGAGAGCACGCCGCGGTTCCAGCCGAACTCGCGCTCCAGCGGCACGATCAGGATCGACGGCGTGGCCCGCACACCGGCGGCGACGATGAGGACGACGAAGGTGGTCGCCGCCACGACGAAGGCATAGTGCAGCCGCGTCTTCACGACGCCACCGCCTGGCCGCGGGCGGCGAAGCGGGCGCGGTACGCCGAGGGCGACACGTGCAGCCTGCGCAGGAACGTCCGCCGCATCACCTCGGCGCTGGCGAACCCGACGCGGCTGGCGATCTCCTCGACGCCTCGCTGCGATTCCACCAGCAATCGGCGCGCCGATTCGACGCGCAGCTGCTCGACGGCGGCGGCCGGGGCCACGCCCACCTCGGCGCGAAAGACCCGCGACAGCTGGCGCGCGCTGCGCCCGAGGCGCCGGGCCAGCGCGGGCACGGAGAGGTCGGCGTCGGGGTGCTCGGTCGCCCAGGCTACCAGGTCGCGCACCGACGGCGTCTGCGCCGCTTGCAGGCGCAGCGGCGCGCTGAACTGGTTTTGATCGCCGGGGCGGCGCAGGTACAGGACCAGCGACCGCGCCACCGCCAGCGCGATCTCGGCGCCCAGGTCCTCCTCGACCAGCGACAGCGCCATGTCCATGCCGGCGGTGATCCCGGCGGAGGTGACGATGTCGCCGTCGCGCACCCAGATGCGATCGGGCTCGACGCGCAGGCGGGGGAACCGCTGGGCCAGTTCGGCCGCGCGGCGCCAGTGCGTGGTCACGCGCCGCCCGTCCAGGAGACCGGCGTTGGCCAGGATGAACGCCCCCGTGCAGACCGAGCCGAGTCGCCGCACGCGCGGAGCCATCCGGCGCAGCCACGCGAGCAGCGCTTCGTCGTTCATTGTCTGGCGCGCTCCCGCGCCGCCCACCACCAGCAGCGTGTCGACCGGCCCGCGCAGCGCCCGCCAGGTCACGTCGGGCAGGAATCGCAACCCCGCCGACGACGCCATCGGGCCGGCCTCCGTTCCGACGACGGTGACCACGTAACCGGCGTGGCGGCGCGCCCCCTCGCGCACGGCCTGAGTGGCGGTGGCGAACACCTCCAGCGGCCCCGAGAGATCCAGCGCCTGCGCCTGGGGGTACGCCACCAGCGCGACGCGCAGCGGTCCAGCGTTGGTCGACGATCGTTTCATGCCCCCAGTCTGCGCGCCCGCCGCGCGCGTCCGCAAGGACGTTGACCCCACGAATCCAGACATCACCCGCGCGGCCCAGCTCCTCCCGCTCGGGCCCGCGCGGCCCGGATCCTCCGGCTCCCTCTCCGCGAAGCGGGGAGGGTCGGGGAGGGGCCGCGGCGCAGCCCGCTACGCGCCCGGCATCGGCATCATCTCGACCAGCTCGATGAAGCCGTCGGTCATCATGAAGTGGGGATGACCCTTCAGCGTCTGGGCCAACGCCTCCGCCGATTCACCCTGCATGATCGAGTAGCCGCCGATGTCGTTCCGGGTCGCCGACGGTCCCGAGGGCGTCACCTTCAACGTCTTCCCCACCGGCGCGCCCATGTCGACGATCGACGAGCTCGCCTTCTTGCCCCAGGCCATCCACGCATCCATGCCGGCCTTCTGCTGCTCCGGCGATGCCTTCATCATCTGGTCGAACGACGTCTGGGGCGCCTTGTAGAGAACCAGGAATTTTTTCATGGCATCGCCTTTCGTTTGAATGTGAGCGCGCGAGTGAGCGGCTCTCTTTTTTCGAGTGTCAGCCCTCTTTACGCCCGTTCGATCGGCGCCGCAAGCGCGGGGCAACCCGGATCAGTGGCGCCACCGACGGCCGTGCTCAGAGGGGGCCGACCATGTGAAGCACTTCCATGCGCAGCGTGGCGCCTGTTCGCACCAGCAGGTCCGCCAGCGGTTCGTTGTCCTCGGTGGTCAGGTACACGGCCTCGTCGGCGGGGACCAGCGCGCGCATGGCCGCCAGCAGATCTCGCGCCACGCGCGGATCGACGACGCGGAAAGGGAACGCCCCCGGGAAGCGGGGGTTGAAGTCCGCCACGCCCAGGATCGCCCCCGGCGCTCCGGCGCCGAGCGCTTCGAAGATCGTGCGCCCCGCGCTCCGGGAGCGCGCCAGCTGCCCGCGCGGCAGCGCGAACGCATCTTCCAGCGCGACGTCGCGCTCCGCGCCAGCGACGTTGATGGTCGCCCCGTACGACGGCAGGTCGGTCAGGTGGCGCCACCGCAGGAAGAAGCCCTTGCCCAGGTAAGCGGCC
The DNA here is from genome assembly GCA_035544495.1 of Polyangia bacterium. GTDB lineage: Bacteria > Myxococcota_A > Polyangia > Fen-1088 > Fen-1088 > DATKEU01. Next base: position 5,187 of record DATKEU010000117.1, read on the forward strand.
TTCATGCCGAATGCGGCGTACAGCGCGATCGCCCCCGCGTTGTCCGGCTTGACGTTGAGGCGCCAGGTCGTCTTGCCGCGCGCGCGCAGCTCGTCCGCGGTCGCCTGCATCAGCGCTCGTCCGGCGCCCCGCCGGCGCGCGGCCGCGTCGTCGACGACGTTGCGCACGTAGCCGCTGTCGGTGAGCTCCTGAAAGTAGCAGTAACCGACGACGCGCTCGCCGATCGCCGCCACCCGCGTCCCTGGCACCATGGTCGAGCGCCAGGCCTCCTCGGCGGGCGTGGGATCGCCGGAGCCCACCTGGGGGCTGAGTCGCGCGAAATCCGCGTAGTCATCGGCCGTCGCGGCCCGCACGACGATCGCCTCGGTCAGCGCCACGAGACCGGACCCTCGATGGCGGCTTCCCAGTGGCGGCCGTCGAACAGGGCGGCGGCGACCTGGCGCGGGTCGACGTCGTCCAGGCAGCGCACGTTGACGTCGATCTTGTCCGGGTCGGAGCGCGGCACGTAGAACGGGTGCATGCCGCAGACGCGGCAGAAGGTGTGCTTGGCGACCCCGGTGTTGAACGTGTACGTGGCCAGGACCTCGCGACCCGAGAGCAGCTCGAACTGTTGGGATGGCACGATCAAGTGAAGGAAGCCCTTCTTCGTGCAGATGGAACAGTTGCATTCGGTGACGGTGCGCAGATCGCCCGTCACCCGGAAGCGGACGGCGCCGCAGTGACAGCCGCCGGTATAGGTCTCGACGCCCGACGCGCCCGGGCCGCCGTAACGCGGGCCTTCCTCGCCGACCAGGATCTCGGTGGCGGCGATCGCCCGCTCGCGCGCCGGCGCCAGCGCGAGCAGGTCGGGATCCCCGCGGTATTCGGCCAGCGCCCGCGCCGACGGGAAGCGGATGACGTGCACCTCGCGCACGGCCCCGTCGCTCGCGACGTGATCGGGCGGAATCACCACCACCCGCTCGATCACGCCACCGTGCCGGGCCATCACGGCGGCCGCGTCGCGTTCGTACGCCCGAAAGGCGTCGAGCTCGCCGTCGCGCGCCGTGATGATGGCGACCAGAAGCATCGCCAGAGTATCGTCCGAGAGCGCGGGCGCGGCTACCGGCCCTGCGCCACGGCGTCCTTCTTCCGCAGCGCCTGGTTGGCGGCGATCTGGACCTGCACGCGGCGGTTTTGCTGGCGCCCGGCGGGGGTGGCGTTGTCGGCGATCGGATGGGCATCGCCAAGGCCCCGCCCCACCATGCGCCCGCGCGCCACGCCGTCGTTGATCAGCTGGCGGATCACGGCCCCGGCGCGCGCGCCCGACAGCTTGCGGTTGAAATCCTTGTTGCCGGTGCTGTCGGTATGGCCCTCGACGATCAGATCGGTTTCCTTGTACTGCACCAGCACCTTGGCGAACTTGTTCAGGTCGCGCTTCGATTGCGAACGCAGGGCGGATTTGTTGGTGTCGAACAGGATGGCGGAGTCGAAGCGCACGATCAGCTTGTCGCCCTCGCGCTCGACCTTGGCGCCCTTGACGTCCTTCAGCGCTTTCTGCTGCTGATCCATGTAGCGCCCGATCACCGCCCCCGCCGCCGCACCCGTGCCGGCGCCGATCGCGGCGCCGATCAGGGCGCCCTCGCCGCCGCCCGCCAGCGCGCCGATGCCGGCCCCAGCCAGCGCGCCGCCGCCGGCGCCGATGGCCGCGTCCTTGCCCTGATTGCTGGCGCACCCGGCGGTGGCGGCGGCGAATGCCAGAAACGCCAGCCGCGTCGTCCTCGATTTCATCCTTCGATCCTCCTGTGCTGCGATGAGCGAGCGTCAGCGTACGCCGTCTTCCCGGGGAACGATCGCGTGAAATTGCATCAGCAGGATCAGATCGTAGGCCGCCTTCAGCGCGCCGCCGATCACCAGCGGCCAGCCGAAGCTCGTCTTCTCCAGCAGCGCCCCCGCGAACAGCGGCGCCAGCCCGGCGGCCAGACTGCGCGGCACGTTCGTCACGCTGGAAGCCGCCGTGCGCTCCGCGGGGCTGACCAGGGCCATCACGAAAGCCTGCCGCGCCGGCACGTCCATCTGCGAGAGGGCCATGCGCAGTAGCAGGCAGACGATGGTCAGCGACGCCGAGGGCATGAACGCCGCCAGCATGAGAAAAATATTGGCGGGCAGATGGGTATAGACCATCGTGCGGATCAGCCCGATGCGGGCGGCCAGGCGCGGCGACAGGATCTGGGACAGCGCGCTCAGGACGCCGGTGGCGAAGAAGACGGCGGCGGTGGTCTCCTGGTCCAGCTGGAAACGCCGATAGAGCCACAGCACCAGCAGCGACTGGACGACGAAGCCGCCGCCGAATGAATCCAGGCTGAAGAGCGCGGCCAGACGGAACACGACCGCGCGCGAGTCGCCGAGCGGCCGCGCGGCGCGCTCCGTCGCGTGGACCTCGATCGCCGGCGAGAGCCCGCGATAGATCAGCGCGGCGACAAGCGCGCAGGCGGCGTAAGCGACGAAGACCACGCGGTCGGCGACGACCAGCGAGACTCCGCGCCGGGCGGCGATCAGCGACGGC
>DATKEU010000118.1:0-4898 GCA_035544495.1 Polyangia bacterium
GACAGTGGTCGAGGCGCTGTCGACGCCCGTGAACACGATGCGATCGGGGGTCTTCGAATTCGTCGTGCACGGCGACGTGATCGGCGAGTTCCACGCGCCGGCGTTCGGCATCGCCCAGCTGAACTGCGCCGACTCGATTCCGCTGACCTGCCAGCGGGCGTCGTCGACGATCTTCTCGAAGCCGGCCGCGTACCACTCGTACGTGGTGTGAATGCCCAGCACCCAGCTGCAGGTGAAGTCCTTGTAACGGAGGCCGACGGGAATGGTCGTCGAACCGCCGCCGTCACCACCCGTCGCCGTGCCCGCCTCGGGCGCGCTGTCCATGCTCGCCACGGCGGCATCGGATGGCGTCCCCATCGGTGTCCCGGTGTCGGTCGACGGCTGCATCATGCCGCCGCTGCCGGTCGGTTCCGGCGTCGTCGTCATGGCGTCCATCGCGGAACCGCCTGGCGAACCGCCCGTCGAACCGCTGCCGCTGCCTGGCGTGTCGCTGTTTCCGGCAGAGCAGGCGGCGAAGCAAAGGAGAAACGAGAGGCTGAAATGAACGACGTGCCCAACCGATCGCATCTTGAACCTCACAATTGGTGGTTGGTCTAGGCCTGAGTGGTCGAAATCCCCCGTCCCCAAGCGCTACACACTGCCGCCAGTCCTCGTGGCGCAGTCAGACCGAAGATCCTGCACCGGTCGTGCGCCCGGCGTCAACTGCGCGGCGCCCGAGCGCTTGGCGCAATGCTCTTTTGTTCAGGGGCCGGCCAGCGCGTCGTCGATCAGGGCGGCCACCTCGCCGTCGGTCTCGCCGTCGAGGGCGGCGACGCCCAGAAGGCGCCGCGCCTGCTGGCGGTCGTCGTCACCCCGGGCGCGGGCCGCCAGCGCCAGGGCCAGCGCCAGCGGCACGTTGAACGCCGCCAGGCGGCCCGCCTTGCCCGCGTAGTCGGCGGCGAAATCGGGTGCCAGGCGCAGCGTCCAGTTGTCGGGGTGGACGACGCCCGGCCGGTTGTAAATCGCGCGCAGGCCGAAGAGATCGGGAAAGAAGACCGACACCCGCCGCGCCGGCCCGAGGAACAGCTCGGCGAAGAAGCCGTGACAGAGGTGCCGGGCGTCCGCCTGCAGCCAGCGCCCGAGGCGCGCCTGCAGCGCCGGCCGCCGCGCCAGCCGGTGCGCCAGGACCTGCGCGCGCTCGGCGCCGGCGGCGGTGCCGTGCCAGCCGTCGGCCAGCAGCCAGATCGGCGGCGTGTCGTGGTTGCCGACCATGATCCAGTCGCGCGCGCTGGCGTTGTCGCCGCGATAGACGTCGTCGGCCCGCGCCGGGTCCGCCTTCTGCGTGACGCAGAAACGGCCCAGACCATAGCGATCCATCACCCGGCGCAGCGGATAGGGCCAGGTGCTCAGCACCTCGCACACGACGTCTGCCTGCCGCCGGCCGGACGTGCGCACGCGGGCCATCAGCGCGTCGAACAGAACGCCGTAACGGGCGACCTGATCGTCGCGCAGCGCCCGCACCCAGTCGTCCGCGTAGCGGGTGACGCCCGGGTCACGCGCCAGCTGGTCGGCGGTGGGGATGGCGATCGCCGCCAGCGCCGGGTGATCGGCCAGGTTCGGCGAGCAGCGCAGGCGCGCGCCGCGCCCGACGGCGGCGGCCGGATCGGGATCCGCCGCCGCGTACACCCACGGGCAGACCAGGCCGTGCGGGTGATCGATCCGCAGGCCGTCGAAGTCCGCCATCAAGCGATCGACACGGGCGACCAGCAGGGCCAGCACGGCCTCGGGCTGGCCGTCGAGATCGACGACCGGATATCCCCAGGCCTGGCCCTCCGGGTTGGTGCGGCTGGGCGGCGCGCCCATCAGGTAATCGCCGCGGAAAAGGTGGCGCCGGCTCCAGACGTCGCGATGGGAAAATCCGATCTGCAGATCCCCGAACAGCGCCACGCCGGCGCGGCTGGCGGCGGCGCGCAAGGCCCGGTGCTGCTGGTCCAGCACGAACTGGCCGAAGAGGTGGCGGTCGATCTCGGCTGCGTGCGCCATCGCGATCTGCTCCAGGCGTTCTGGATCGTCGACGGGCCACTGGCGCCAGTCGTCGGTGCCGTGCTGCGCCGACAGCGCGGCGTAAAGACCGTCCGCGGCCAGCGTCCCGCACCAGCGGGCGCGAAAGTCGTCGAAGCGGCGGGCCAGCGGCACGCTGTCGTCGGCGCAGAACCGATCGTGCAGCGCCGCCAGGGCCGCCAGCGCCGCCTGCCGGCTGTACGCGTGCTGCGCCCGCGTGGCAGCGCCGGCGGGACGTCCCGCCACCAGCGCGGGCAGAAGATCGCGGCAGAGTGGCGCCCAGTGCGGATCCTCCTCCAGCGTCGCCAGGGCGATCGCCTGCGGGTTCTTCGTGAACAATGCCCCGTCGTAAGGCGAGGGGTTGACCGCCGTCAGATCGCCTTGCGGTCCCAGCTGCAAGCTGTCGAACCCCAGCCGCGCCGCGAACGCCAGCAGCGCCCGGCCGCCCTTGCCGTAAGGCGAGCCGCGGCCGATGTCCTCGTCGGGCTCGCTCGGAAAGCTGCCGTCGTGGATCGCCAGGGTCAGGCGCTCGATGCCCAGGGCGGAGAGCCCATCGCGAATTGCCACCGTCGTCGCGCTCGCCGTCGCCGTCATCGCCGTCTTCCCCCTCCTCGCCGTCCCTGGGATCGTCGGGAAGCGGCCCAAAACTTTACCGGCCCCGTTGAAAATCTCCAGCGCGCCTCCAGGTTTTTTCCCGGTGGTCGCCGATCTGACGCAAAAATCGCTACCGGTGAGCGACAGCGACCCGACGGTTCCCTGTCTCGACGCGGGCTGGCCCGGCGCGCTCTCGCCTCCGCGCGCCGCGCTGGCCGATGCGCTGCTGGCGTATGTCCGGCCGCGCCGGTGGTTCCGGGCCAAGGCGCGCGTCATCCGCGGCGCGCGCGTCGCCGACGTGGTGATGCTGGAGCAGGGGCAAGCGGCGCTGGCGATCCTCGAGATCGCGTATGCGCACGCCGACGCCGAGCGCTACCTGATCCCGCTGGCCGTCGTCGCGAGCGGCGCGCCGGCGTCCGCCCTGGTCGCGCGGCTGCCGGTTGGTGTGCTGGTCGACGGGCTGGCGACGGGCCAGCTCGCGCCGGCGCTGTTCGCGTTCATGCGTGACGGCGCCGCCGCGCGCGGCGAGGCGGGCGAGCTGCGCGGCGAGGCCGAACCCGGGCTGCGCGAGATCGCCGGCGCGGGACCGATGGCAGCGCGCGCCTCGGCGGCCGAGCAGAGCAACTCCAGCGTCGCGCTGGGCGAGCGCGTGCTGCTCAAGACCTACCGTCAGCTTGGCGGCGGCTTCAACCCCGAGCGCGAGCTGGGGCGGCTGCTCGCCCGTCATCCGCGCCGCCCGCCCACGCCGCGCCTGCTGGGTTCGCTGCAATACCGCGACGCCGGCGGCGCCGACGCGAGCGTGGCGGTCGCGCACGAGCTGTGGCCGAACGACGGCGACGGCTGGGAGGTGACGCTGCGACAGCTGCGACGACCGACACCGCAGCCGGCCGGCGCGCTGGCCGGGTTCGCCGCCCGTGCCGAGACGCTGGGCCGCCGCACGGGCGAGGTTCACCTGGCCCTCTTCGACGCCGCGGCTGCCGGCGTGACCGATCCGGCGCTGTTGCCCGAGCCGCTGACCGACGCCGATCGCGCCGGCAGCGCAGCCGCGGCGCAGGCCGCCTGGGCCGCCCTGGCGCGCCGGCTGCCCGAGCGCTTGCCGTCGCTGCCGCCTTCCCTGCGCGCCGTGGTGAGCCGCCTGCTGGCGCCGGGCAGCGACGAGCGCCGCCGCCTCGATGACATCGCCGCCGACTTTCGCGATCGACCGCTGCCGGTCGTCAAGACGCGCATCCACGGCGATCTGCACCTCGGCCAGGTGCTCTGCCGTGGTGACGATTTCGCCATCATCGACTTCGAGGGCGAGCCCGCCCGCGCGCTGGGCGAGCGGCGGACCAAGGCGTCGCCCCTGCGGGACGTGGTCGGCATGCTGCGCTCGTTCGACTACGCGGCGGCGGCGCTGCTGCGCGACGGCGATGCGCCGCCCGCGGCGCCTGGCTTCGTCGACAGCTGGAAGCGCGCCGTCGCCGACGGTTACCTGCGCGGCTATCGTGCCTGCGTGGCGACGGCGCCGTTTCTTCCGCCCCATCCCGATCAGCTGGCGCTGATGCTGCGCTTCTTCGCGCTCGAGCGCGTGCTGTACGAGATCGGCTACGAGCTCGACAACCGCCCCGACTGGATCGACATCCCGCTCGGCGGTCTCTGCGCGCTGGCCGCGCCGCCTTCTCGCGACGAGGCGGCGCCATGACCCTCGACGCCGAGGGGGCCGCGCCCGAATTCGGCGACGTCGATCTGCACCTGTTCGCCGAAGGGACGCACGGCCGCCTCTATGAAAAGCTGGGAGCGCATCCGGTCGCCACCGGCGATCGCCGCGGCACCACGTTCGCCGTCTGGGCCCCTAACGCCGAAGCCGTCGACGTGATCGGCGACTTCAACGACTGGACGCCGGGGCGCGCGCCGCTGCACCCCGTGCGCGGGTCCGGCGTCTGGTCCGGCTTCGTCGCCGACGCCGGCCCGGGCAGCCGTTACAAGTTCCACCTGCGCTCCCGCTTTGGCGGATACACCGTCGCCAAGGCCGATCCCTTCGCCTTCGCCACCGAGGCGCCGCCCGGCACGGCGTCGGTCGTGGCGACGCTGGATCACGTCTGGACCGACGATGCGTGGATGCGCGGCCGCCGCGCCCGCAACGCGCTCGACGCGCCCATCTCGATCTATGAGCTCCACCTCGGCTCGTGGCTGCGCGATCCGGCGCGCCCCACGGAGCTGCTGTCGTACCGCGCGATCGCCCCGCGCCTGGTCGAGCACGTGCGCCGCGCCGGCTTCACGCACGT
>DATKEU010000119.1:0-16985 GCA_035544495.1 Polyangia bacterium
CAGGCGCTCCGGGCTTTGCGGCAGCCCGGCCAGCAGCGCCGCCTCCGCCGTGTCGATGTCGCGCACCGACTTGCCGAAGAAGTACCGCGCCGCCTCCTCGCAGCCGTAACGCCCGTGCCCGTAATAGATCTGGTTCAAGTACAGCGTCAGTACCTCCTCCTTCGACAGCGTCTGCGACAGCTGCCGCGCCAGGATGATCTCCTGCACCTTCCGGCGCATGGTTCGCTCCGGCGACAAGAGGAACGTCTTGACCACCTGCTGGGTGATGGTCGACCCGCCCTGCGCGGCGCGGCCGCGCAGCACGTTCTCGATGAACGCGCGCAGCATGCCGCGATAGTTGAGGCCGGCGTGCTGGAAGAACTCGGCGTCCTCGGCCGAGACGACGGCGTTGATCAGCACCTTGGGGATCGCCGCGTACGGCACCACGGTGCGCTTCTCGGCGCCGAGCTCGCCCACGGATACGCCGTTGCGATCGACGATGCGCGTGACCTGCTTCGGATGGTAATCGGACAGCGCCTTCAACGTGGGCAGGCGCGGATCGCTGCCATAGTACGAGAACATGCCGACCAGCGCGGCCAGGCCGACGAAGCCCAGCGCGACGACGGTGAGGCCGGCGAACTTCAGGACGGCCAGCACGCGCGCCCTGCGTCCGCCCCCGCCGCCACCCCCCGATCCGCGCGCGCGCTTCTTCGCGCCGGCACGCCGGCGACCGCTGCCCCGGCGCGGATCGCGGTCTTGCAGCGAGGGGCCCGCGCTCATGTCGGTCAGTCTATCCCGGGCGCGCGGGCGTTCAAGAAAGCGGCGGGCTCAGCGCGCCGCCGCCGCCTGGTGACGCGCCAGCACCGTCTCCGCGCCGCGCACCGACGCCGCGTAAAAGCGCGCCCGCAGGCGCAGCTGCGCCGCCTCGTCGAGGTCGCCGGGCGCGCCGATGGCGGCCCGGCGCCGCGCCGCCGCCCGCTCGGTGACCAGCGCCGCCGCCACCGACAGGTTCAAGCTGCGCGTCATCCCCGGCATGGGAACGGCGAAGCGCGCGTCCGCGGCGGCGATGGCCGACGCGCTCAGCCCGTCGTGCTCGTTGCCCAGCAGCAGCGCCGCCGGGCGACCGAAGTCGAGATCCTCGATGGTGGAGGGGGCGCCCGGCACCGCCGCGTAGACAAGGAAACCGTCCGCGCGCAGCGCCGCCAGCGCCGCCGCGTGCGTCTTGTGGCGGACGATGTCCAGCCATTTCTCGCAACCCTGCGACACCGTCGGCGAGAACCGGAACGGCTCGACGCTCTCCACCACGTCGACGCGCTGGACGCCGAACGCCTCCGCGCTGCGCAGCACCGCCGCGCCGTTGTGGGGATCGTGCAGGTTCTCGATGGCCACGCGCAGCCCCCCCAGGCGCTGCGCCACCGCGGCGTCGATGCGCTGGCGGCGCTCCTCCAGCAGCAGCGGCGCCAGCGCCGCGCACACCGCCGCCGGATCGCGCTCGATGAACGCCCGCAGCGCGCGCTCGCTCACCGGGACCGGGCGGCGCGCTTGCCGGTCCGCGCGGTCTTGTTGGTTTTGTGCCCGCCGCCGTGCTGAGCGGGGTGGTGCGACCGATGCCCCCCGCCCGCGCCGCGCAGATCGACGACCTCGCCGCTCCCGCCAGCCTCGTCGGTGTCGAGATCCGTCGGCGGCTCCGGCTCGGGCCGCGCCGTCATCTTCTTCACCCACTCCAGGCACTGCTTCTCGGTGAACGTCGCCTCGGCGCGGTCGAAGACCAGCGTCTCCTCCGACGCCTCGGCGTACTCGGCGTCATCCAGGCGCCCGCGCTCGTGCACCTTGGCCAGGATGCGCCGCACGTACTTCTCCCAGGGTGGGAACAGCGACCCGTGGCAGTACTGGATGTACCGGCGCTTGGGGCTGGGGAGGATGGACGAGAAGAACGCCGCCTCCATCGGCGTCAGCTCGGAGGCCTTCTTGCCGAAGTAGTGGCGCGCCGCCGGGCCGATTCCGTAGATGCGCGGCCCGAACTCGATGGCGTTGAAGTAAAGCTCGAGGATGCGCTCCTTGGACAGCACCTGCTCGACGTACCAGACCAGGAATAGCTCCTGCAGCTTGCGCGACAGCGTCTTCTCCTGGCTGAGCAGAACGTTCTTGACCATCTGCATGGTGATCGACGACGCCCCCATGCGGAAGCCCCCGCGCGCCAGGTTGCGCTTGAGCGCGCTCTTGAACTCGGACGACACCCAGCCGCGGTGGCGGAAGAAGCCGTTGTCCTCGGTGGTCATGATCGAATTGACCAGGTGCCGCGAGATCTGCGCGTAGGGAACGAAGTCCGGGTTCTCGGGCCCGACCAGGAACTGCATGATCTCCGTCTCGCCCGCCTCGGCGCCGAACGGCTTCGGCACCTCGACGTTCTGGATGACCGGGCGGGGCTCCGCCAGCTTGGCCACCGCGTCGGGCGCCTTCACCACCTCGCAGCCGTCGATGCCGACCTTCCCCGTCAGCGCCGTGCTCTCGAGATCGGCGAAGTCGACGTGCGCGCCGATCTTCGCCTCGAACGTCCCCTTCAGCTCGAACCCCTGCAGGCGCGGCGTCATCGCCTCCGGGATGCTGGCCAGAAGCTTCGCGCACTTCATGCGCGGGACCTCGAACCGCAGATCGATCTTGGGGACGAAGGGCAGCTTGCTGCCGTCGGCGAACTTCACCGTCCCCGCGGGCAGCGACACCGATCCGCTCACGCGGCCGCGCAGGTCGCGCACCCGCCCCTCGAACTGCGCGATCTCCACCCGGCGCTCGGCGGGATAGGCCGTCCCGCGCAGAAGCACGCTCAGCGACAGGTTGTCGATGGGCGCGCTGGCCAGCGCCTCGTGATGCAGGCTCAGGCCCACCACCGCCAGATCGCCGCCGAACCCCAGCGCGTCGCCCGCCCAGGCGAGCTCGAAGCCGGCATCCAGGTTGGTGTCGGCCGGACGCAACACCGACCGCGGCAGGATATCGGCCACGCGCTCCAGCGAGAACTGCTCGGCGCGCAACACCAGCCGCCCCTGACGCGCGCCCGGATCGGCGCCGCCGCGCGCGGTCCACAGCGTCTCCTTGGCGCCGCCGTAGCTGCCGTGCAGATCGATGACGATCTTGTCGGCCGGGCTGGGCGGATTGACGCCCTTTGGGGGCGGACCGACGCGGCCGCTGATCCCGGTCAGCGACAGCGACGGCAGCGGCGTCGCGGTTCCGTCCTGCACCAGCACGCTGGGATAACCATCCGGCCGCAAGCCGCGCAGGGCCACTTGCACCTGCACCTCGCGCGCGCCGAAGCGCGGCCCGTGCTCCGACCCGCCGAGCGCCAGACCGCCGCTGACGGTCTTGAGGCGAAGCATCAGATGATCCGACGGCAGCATCACCCCGGACATCTCCTCGATCTCGAGGGCCAGGCCGCTGTTCCCGTCGCGCAGGGAGAGGCTCGCGCCCTCCAGCGCCACGCCGGGCAACGCGCTCGGTTGGGCAGCCGGCGGCGTCTCGCCACCGCCGGTATCGGCGGCGACCGCGCTCTTGCGCGACGACAGCCGTTGCAAGATGTCGCTGACGTTGTCGTACTCCCCGCCCCGGATGGCGCGCACGACGAGACCGGAGACCGTGACCGGCGGCGACGATCGCCAGCCGAAGAGCGCGCCGAACGGAACGGCGATCTTGCGCACCGACACGACGGGCAATCCGTCGCGCCGTCCCGGCACCTCGACCCCGCGCAGGGTCACGCGGCCGAAACCGGCGCGACCCGACGCCACGCTGACCGGACGCCCGAGCCGCGCCGACGCGCGCGAGACGAACATGCGCGCCGCGATCCCCCCGACCACGAACGGATAGACCACGCAGGCGGCGGCGACGCCGGCCAGGATCCAGCGACCACGGCGGCGGCCGGAGGGCTGCTGGACGCTCCGGGCGCTCAGGGCAGGTGGCAAGGGGGCCGGCGGACGGCCGAACTGCGGGGGTGACGCCACCGAGGAAATACTAACAGCCTCGCCGCGGAAATACGGCGTGGATTTCAAATCGCGCGCCCGGACGCGCCGGGCCCCGACGCGTTATGCTCGTGGAAATGGTCGCCGCCTCGTCATCCCGGCACGCCCGGCGCGCCAATCGGCGATGACCGGCGCGGCGGCAGCGCAGCTGGATGCGGCCACCGACGCCTATCGCGCCGGGCGCCTGGCGGACGCCGAGGCCATCTGCCGCGCGATCGTGGCGGCCGATCCCGGCTGCGGCCCGGCGTGGGAGCGCCTGGCCCTGACCTGCGATCGCCTGGGGCGCCCGGCGGAGGCGATCGCGGCCCTGCAGACCGCCGTCGGCTGCTTGTCCGAGCCGGCGGACGCGCTTCACAACCTGGGCGTGCTGCTGCACCGGCAGGGCGCGCTGGACGCGGCCCTCGCGCACTATCGGCGCGCGGCCCAGGCAGGCTGCTCCGATCCGCGCCTGCTCAGCAACCTCGGCTGCCTGCTGCGCGATCGGGGCCTGGTGCACGCCAGCGGCGAGGAGCTGGCGCGCGCGGTGGCCGCCGACGGCGGGCTGGCGTCCACCCAGAGCAACCTGGGTGTGACGCTTTGCCTGCAAGGCCGGGTCGGCGAGGCCCTGCCGCACCTGCGGCTCGGGACCGTGCTGGCGCCCGACTGGCCGGTCGGCTGGAGCAACCTGCTGCTGTGCCTGGGGTACGCGGACGATCTGCCGCCGGCGGCGGTGGCGGCGGCGCACCGGATCTTCGGTCAGCGGTTCGCGGGTCGGCGGTTCGCGCGCCCCAGCGAACCGCCCGCGCGTCCTCTGGAGGTGGGCGAGCGCCGGCGGCGGCCGCTGCGGGTCGGCCTGGTCTCGCCGGATCTTCGCCGGCACGCGGTGGCCTTCTTTCTCGAACCGCTGCTGGAGGCGCGCGATCGGGCGGCCGTGAGCTATCTGGCTTATTCAACCCTCAACCGTGTCGATTCGGTCACCGAGCGGCTGCGCGCGCTGGTCGACGAATGGCGCCCCATCGACACCCTCGGCGACGAGGAGGCCGCGGCGGCGATCCGGGCCGACGGCGTCGACATCCTGATCGACCTCGCGGGCCACACCGCGCACAACCGCCTGGGCGTGTTCGCGCGGCGGCCGGCGCCACTGCAGATGACGTATCTCGGCTACGCGCAGACGACGGGCCTGCCCACCATCGACTGGCGCATCACCGACGCCTGGGCCGACCCGCCGGGGGCGACCGAGCACCTGCACACCGAACGGCTGCTGCGCCTGCCGAGTGGGTTCCTTTGTTATCGTCCGCCGCCCGACAGCCCGCCCGTCGCCGAGCTGCCGGCGGATCGCCAGGGCCGCGTGACCTTCGCCAGCTTCAACCAGCTGGCCAAGATCTCGCCGCGCGCCCTGGCGCTGTGGGGGCGCGTGCTGGACGCGGCGCCGGGATCGCGACTCTTCATCAAGGGACCGGCGTTCGCCGAAACCGCGATGCGGGCCGCCTTCGCCGAGCGGCTGGGCGCGACGGCGCTGGCCAGGCACGACGTGCAGCTGTTGCCGCCGCAGGCCGACCAGCGGGCGCACCTCGAAGCGTACGGCGACGTCGACATCGCGCTCGACACCACACCCTATTGCGGGACCACCACCACCTGCGAGGCGCTGTGGATGGGCGCGCCGGTGGTGACGCTGGTCGGGAGCGCGCACGCCGGGCGCGTCGGGGCCAGCATCCTGTCGCGCGCCGGCCTGCCGGCGCTGTGCGCCGCCACGCCCGACGACTATGTGCGCGTGGCCGCCGCGCTGGCGGCGGATCGCCCGCGCCTGCGCGCGCTGCGCGCCGGGCTGCGGGCGCGCGTGGCGGGCTCTGGGCTCACCGACGGCGCCGCTTTCGCCCGCGCGTTCGAGGCGGCGCTGGGCGAGGCCTGGCGGGCGCGCGTCGATCGCGACCGCCCACCCGCGGCGGCGCGCCCGGCCGGCACCATGCTAGCAAGGATGGACGGCGACATCGACGTCGTCGTCGGCGATGGACCGGATGAGCTGACCGCGTACGTGCTGGCCGAGCAGCAGGACTGGTTCGAGGACGAGATCGCCTTTGTGCGCGCCGCCGCCTGCCGCGGCGAGCGAGCCATCGACGTCGGCGCCAACCACGGCGTCTACGCGCTGTCGCTGGCGCGCGCCGTCGGCCCCGACGGCCACGTCTTCGCCTTCGAGCCAGAGCCGACCGCGGCGGCGCGCCTCGCGGCCAGCGTCGCCGCCAACCACTTCGGCGACACGGTCACGCTGGTCGCCAGCGCGCTGTCCGATCGGGCCGGCCGGCAGCGGCTGTGCGGCGGCACCCACAGCGAGCTGGCGGCCCTGGGCGGCAGCGGCCGTGGCAGTGGCGCCGACGCCGGCAGCGGCCCGGAGGTGGCGGTGACGACGCTGGACGAGAGCGCGCTCGCCCTGGGCCTGCGCGACATCGCCTTCATCAAGATCGACGCCGAGGGCGCCGAGCCGCCCATCCTGCGCGGCGGGCGCGCGTTCTTTATGCGTGAATCGCCGCTGATGATGATCGAGGTGCGCCAGGGCGCGACCATCGCGGCCCCGACGATCGCGGCCATCGCCGAGCTGGGCTACGACCGCTATCGCCTGGTGCCCGGGCTGACGCTGCTGGCGCCGGCGGGCGATCCCGGCGCGCTCGACCCGTTCGTGCTGAATCTTTTCGCGTGCAAGCCCGACCGCGCCACCGCGCTGGAGGAGCGCGGCCTGCTGGTGGCGCGCGCGCGCACCGCCGAGGATGCGCCGGCGGGCGCCTGGCTCGTGCATTTGCGCCCGCTGGCCCTCGCGCAGGCCGTCGGCCTGGGTTGGCGCGGGCAGCAGCTGCCGCCCGAGAGAGCGTACTTCGGCGCGCTGGATCATTACGCGCTGGCGCAGCGCCCTCTGGAGCCGGCGGCGACCCGGCTCGCCCACCTGATGAAAGCCGTCGAGCTGGCGGGCGAGGCGCTGGCGCGCGCGCCGTCCTCGATTCCAGAGCTGGCCACGACGGCGCGCCTGGCGGCCGACGCCGGCTATCGCGCCATCGCCGCCCAGACGCTGCACCGGCTGGCGCTCGCCTGCGATGAAAGCGGTGACGTTGCGCTGGACCCGGCGATTCCGTTCCTCCCGCCCTGCCCGCGCTTCGATCACGTTCCGCTCGCCGACGGCGATCTGCGCCGCTGGCTGCTGGCCGCCGCGCTGGAACAGCGCGAGCGCTTGCGCGCTTTCTCGTCGTACTACACCGCGAGCGATCCCGCGACACTCGCCGCGCTGGAGACCATCGCCGCCCTCGGCTACGGCGGCGGCGAGATGGCGCGCCGCCTGGCGCTGGCGCGTCGGCGCGCGGCGATCCCTCGCTGATCAGGAACACCAGCCGCTGCTCAAACCGCGGCGGCCGCTCCGGCCTGCAGCTCCTCCGCCAATCGGCGGCGGGCGTGAAACAGCCGCGACATGATGGTGCCGACCGGGCACTGCACGATGTCGGCGATCGACTGATAGGTCTCGCCGTCCAGCTCGCGCAAGGTCAGGGCCTGGCGGTGGCTGGGCGACAGCCGTTCCAGCGCGCTGTGGACGACGGCGCCAGCCTCGGCGCGCACGTACTGGCGCTCCGGGGTCGAGGCATCGCCGCCCATCGCCTCGGCCAGCTCGGTGGCGTCAACCGCCTCGTCCCCGCCGCCGCCCGCGCGCCGCCCGCGCCCGGGCGCGCGGCGCAACCGATCGAGCGCCGTGTTCACCACGATCCGGTGCAGCCAGGTGGTCAGCGACGAACGCCCCTCGAAACGCGTGACGTGGCGGCACACCTTGATCAGTGACTCCTGCACCACATCCTCGGCCTCGTCCCGGTCACGCATCACGCGCAGGGCCACCGCGTAAAGGCGCGGCCTTGCGTGCGTCAGCAGACGATTGAGGGCGTGACGATCGCCTCGTTTCGCGCAGGCGATCACTTCGTCCAGGTCGCGCAGCGAATTCGCCTCGCGGGCCTGGGGCGTTCTTGTCACCGACTCCGCCTCGATCTCGATTTCGTGCAGGTTTTCCATGGCGGATCGGGATCTGTGCAAAGCCGGGACCGGACCCGCGGCAGCGCCAGTGCGCGCAACCCACACCTGCTACTATTCGGGTTGCGCGGGATGAGCGAGATCGATCGGATCAGGAGCTTCCTTGGCGCCGTGCGGCGGCGGGTGCTGTGGCGGGCCGGGCTGCAGGCCGCGGGTCTGGGCGGCGGGGCCATGCTGGTGGCTCTGCTGGCGCTGGGCGCGCTGGCGGCGCTGCTGGGCCCGGCCAGCTTCTGGCCCGGGCTGACGGTGGTGGTGATGTCGACGCTGGCGCTGGCGGCGCTGGGATTCGGCGTGGTCCGCCACCTGGTCGCGCTGCGCGGCGATCACGCGGCGGCACGCCTGGTGGCCCGCCTGCATCCCCCGGTGGCCAGCGACCTGCAGTCGGCGATCGAGCTCGGCGCGCCGGCGGACGATCCCCGTCGGGGCGGTGGCGCGTTGCCGGTGGTCTCCGCGTCGCTGGTGCGGGCGTTGAGCGGCCAGGTGGCGCGCGCGATCGACCCGCTGGATCCGCGCGCGCTGCTGCCGCTGCGGCCGGCGGCGCTGGCCATCGCGGGTCTCATCGGCGCGGGCGGGCTGGCCGTGCTGGCGGTGCGCGCCCTCCCCTCGCTGGAGCTGGGGCTGCGCACGCTGCTCGCGCGCCCGACGCTGTTCGAAGGCGCGGCGGTCTCCGTCGCGCCGCTGGTCGGCGACGTGCGCATCGATTACAAGTTCCCCGCGTACACGGGCCTTCCGCCCCACACCGTCGAGGGATCGACGGGCGACGTCGTGGCGGTCAAGGGGACGCACGTGCGCATCCAGACGCGCCCGCTGCGCTCGGCGCAGAAGGCGCTCTTGCTGCTGGGCGATGACGGCGAGGGCGGGCAGGTGCCGGCCACGCTGGCCGACGGGCACCTGGTCGCCGAGCTAGATCTCACCGAGAGCGGCAGCTATCGCTTCTGGCTGTCGCCGCTGCTGGGCCGGCCGGTGCGCGAGCAGCGCAGCCACCGCCTGCAGATGATCGACGACGCCGCCCCGCGCGTCGAGATCTACGGGCCGGCCGATCGGCTGGATCTCCCCAGCCCGCGCCCGGTCGAGATCGGTTACGCGGCCGACGACGATTTCGGCCTGGGCGCCGTCGACCTCGTGTACCGCATCGGCGACGCGCCCGAGCAGCGCCAGCTGCTGCGCGACGGCCACGGCGCTCGCAGCGCGCGCGGCCGCACCATCTGGGACCCAGCGCAGGCGGGGCGCGTGGCCGGCCAGCGCATCGCCTATCGGATCGAGGCCCACGATCGCGACGAGGTGTCGGGCGCGAAGGCGGGCTCGTCGCGCACGCTTTACATCGTCATCCAGAACCCGCTCGAGAGCCTGGAGGAGCGCCTGGACAGGCAGCGCGAGATCCTCGATCGGCTGACCGAGGATCTGGCCCTGCGGCTCGAGCGCGCGCCCGGAGCGCGCGAGGGAGCCACGCCGCCGCCCGCCGACGCCACCGTCCGCGTGACCACGGTGAGAAGCATGCACGACACCGAGGAGGCGCACCTGGCCCTGATGGGCCGCCTGCTCGACGACGATCGGCGCGAGGCGAACCTGAGCAAGCCGCTGCGCACGGCGCTGGCCGGCATCGCCGATCGTCTGGGGCGTCTCCTGCGCGGGGAGGCGGAGCTGCTGGTGGCCCAGAAGCCGGGCGCGGCGGCGTCGACGAGCAAGCTGGAGGCGCACGGCGACAAGCAGGTCGTCGAGCTGGAGAAGGACGTCCTTCTGCTGGACGATCTCATCGGTCGCCAGCGCCTGGAGGATCTCGCCAGCCTGGGCAAGGAGCTGACCGACGCCCACCAGCGCCTGCAGGATCTGCTGAACCGCTACAAGGCGACCAAGAACGAGGCGCTGCGCCGCCAGCTGGAGCGCGAGGCGCGCGAGCTGCGTGCGCGCATCGCCGATCTGGCGCAGAAGATCGCCGCCATCAAGGCCCGCAACGACGTGTCCGACGAGTGGCGCAACATGCCCGACCTCAAGCAGCTCGGCGAGAAGTTGCAGAAGTTCGACGAGCTTCTGGAGAAAGGCGACGAGGCTGGCCTCGGTCAGGCGCTGGCCGAGCTGGGCGAGGAGCTGCAAAGCTTGCGGCAGATGCTTGATCAGAACGCCGAGTCGTTCGGCGCCGAAAGGTTTCCGCAGGAGAACCGCGCGGTCAGCGAGCTGATGAAGAAGATCGGCGACCTGGAGGGCGACCAGCGGCAGCTGCAGAAGGACACGCAGGGACTGTCCGACAAGCAGGAGGCCGAGGTCGAGCGGCGCCTGAAGGGGCAGATCGACGAGTTCATCAAGCGCGAGAACGAGAAGGTGGAGCGCCTCAAGCAGCGCCTGGCCGGCGTGCCGACGGGCGATCGGGAGAGCGCGCTGGCGTCGGACGTGGAGCGGGCCCGGGAGAGCGCCAAGCAGGTCAAGCGCCTGCTGGCCGAGCGCGATCTGGCCGAGGCCAAGGGCGAGGCCGAGCGGGCCGCGTCCAGCGTCGACCGCGCCATGGAGCGCATGGGCGAGCAGAACGAGGCGCGTCGGCGCCGCAACCGCGCTGGCGACGAGGGCGAGCGCGCGCGCGCGGCCGAGGCGATGGGCGACGCGCGCGCCCTGGCCCAGGAGATCGCCGACGATCTCGCCAAGCTAATGCCGTCGCCCGGCGAGACGCTGACGCCGGAGGGGCGCGAACAGGCGCGCGGCCAGGCCGAGCGGCAGGGATCGATCGGCAACCGCACCGACGACGCCGCCGACGAGGTGGGGCGCAAGCTGGGCAAGCTGCCCGGCCTGGAGAAGGCGCAGGGCGAGCTCAAGGGCGCCGCCACGCGCATGCGCCAGGCCGCCGAGATGCTGCGCAAGAGCGAGACCAAGCAAGCCGCCGGCGCCGAGCGCGAGGCGGCCGATCGCCTGGCCCAGCTGCGCGACTCCATGCAGGAGCGATCGATCGGCGGCAGCAAGAACCAGCACGATCCCGTGCACATCCCCGGCGCCGACGAGTCGGCGGCGCCGCGCGCCTGGCGGCAAGAGCTGCTGGACGCCATGAAAGAGAAGGCGCCCGAGCGTTACCGCGACGACGTGCGCCGCTATTACGAGGAGCTGGTGCGATGAGGATCAGGGCGGCGAGCCGGGCGCCCGTGGCGCTCGCGGGCGTGGTGGCGGTTGCGGTGGCGGCGCTGGCGGCGGCGGACGCGCGCGCCATCGGCCCGATGTCGTCGGCGGCGCTGGCCTCGCCCACCCCCGCGCAGCTGGCCCTGGCCGGCAAACGGGCCGAGAAGCTGCTCGACGACTGGCAGTTCGATCTCGGGCGGGCCGCCATCGCCGACATGGTGGCCCAGGCGCCCGATTCGCCGCACACGCTGTACGTCGAGGGGTACCTGCGCTTCCTCGAGGGCGATTACGACGGAGCCATTCGCAAGCTCTCGGCCGCCGTCGAGGCGGCGCACGGCGACGGGGCCGGCGGCGCGGTGGCGCGCGAGCTGGGCGCGCTGGCCACGGCGGCGCGCGACGCCGTCAAGGACCACAAGGAGGAGCGGTCGGCGCACTTCTGGATCCGCTACCCGGCGGAGGACGCGGTGCTGGTGCCCTACGCGCTGGACGCGCTCGAGTCGGCGTACGCTGCGCTGGGCAGCGATCTCGGCTTCAAGGGCGCCATCCCCATTCGCGTCGAGATCTACCGCAGCCCCTCGGACCTGGCCGCGGTGTCGTCGCTGTCGGTGGCGGAGGTCGCGCGCACGGGGACGATCGCGCTTTGCAAGTGGGCCCGCCTGATGGTGACCACGCCGCGCGCGCTGTCGTACGGCTATCCCTGGCTCGACAGCATGAACCACGAGCTCGTGCACTATGCGGTGTCGTCGCTGACGAGCGACCGGGCGCCGGTGTGGCTGCAAGAAGGGTTGGCCAAGTTCCTCGAGCGGCGCTGGCGCGAGCCGGCCGGCGGCCGCATCCCGCCCTCGATGGAGCACCTGCTGGCCAAGGCGCTGCGCGGGGGCCACCTCATCAGCTTCGAGGCCATGCACCCCTCGATGGCGAAGCTGCCGTCGGCGGAGGACGCGTCGCTGGCCTTCGCCGAGGTGGCGAACGCGGTGGCGTTCCTGCACAGCACCGGCGGCATGCCGGCCCTGCGCGACGCCATCGCCCGCGTGAACGACGGCGCCGACGCGCGCCAGGCGGTGGCGGCGGCGGCGCGCACCACCTGGCCGGCGTTCGAGCGCGGCTGGCGCGCGTTCATGGTGGCCCAGCGCTACAAGACGTTCGCGGCCATCGATTTTCCCACCACGCACATCCGCAAGGCCGGGGCCATCGCGTCGAAGCGCAAGCCGACCGAGGACGAGGCGATGGGCGGTGCGCAGAAGCTGTCGCCCGCGTTTCGCTTCCTGCGCCTCGGCAACATGATGCTGCTGCGCAACCGGCCGCGCGCCGCCGTCATCGAGTACGAGAAAGGCGCCCGGGCGTCACAGGCGATGCTGGCCGCGCAGAGCAAGGGGCGCCACGTCCCCGACGCCGACGAGAGCGCCTCGCACTGGCTGTTCCCGGTGAAGCTCGGCCGCACGTACCTGGCGCTGGGCGAGCCCGACCGGGCGCTGAAGGCGCTGGCCGGCGTGCAGAGCCTGTACCCCGATCTGCCGTGGCCGAGCCTGATCGCCGGTCAGGCGCTGCTGGCCAGGGGCGAGTTCGGCCCCGCCGTGTCCGCGCTGCGCGCCTCGCTGGCGACGAACCCATTCGACCCCGCGGTCCACTGCGCGCTCGGCCAGGCATACGCGGGCATGCCCGCGACACCTGAGAAGGATGTCATCGCCCGCGAGCAGAAGCTGTGCCGCGAGCTCGCCGAGTGACGGGCCCTCCGCGCGGGAGGAATCACTCGGGCGCGGCTTCGCCTCCCGGCGCGCGCCGTCTGCCGAGGAGGCGCCCCAGCGTCTGTTGCAGCTCCTCCAGCTGATACGGCTTGGCCAGAAAAGCGGTCATCTCGTCGCCGGTCAGGCTTTCGTCGGGGCCGTACCCGCTGGCGATGATCACCGGCAGGTCGGGCTCGAGGCGCCGGATCACCTGCCAGGCCTCACGTCCCGACATCCGCGGCATCGACAGATCCATCAACACGAACGCAAACGCGTGCGGCGAGGCCGACACGATGTCCACCGCCTCGCGGCCGTCGCTCGCCTGGCGCGCGTCGAATCCCATCCCGTCCAACGTCAGCGCCGTCGCGCGCCGGATCGCGGGCTCGTCGTCGACCACCAGCGCCAGGCCGCGCGCGCCGTCCGTCGCGCGCGACAGGGTGGCGACCGCGGTCGGGACGGGCGTCGCCGGCGCGTCGGCAGGCTGTTCGGTGGCGGGAAGGTAGAGGTGAAAATGCGATCCTTGCCCCGGCGTCGAGGACACCGCGATTCCGGCGCGATGCCCGCGCAGGATCCCCAGCATCACCGACAACCCCAGGCCGTGACCCGTCTTCTTTGTCGTGTAAAACGGATCGAAGATGTGTTCTGCCACGTCCTCCGTCATGCCGCAGCCGTCGTCCTCGACCGACAGCTGCACGTATCGCCCGGGCACGAGATCGTGCAGGCGCGGCCAGGCGGCGATGGTCGCGGCGTCCAGCGTGCAGAGCGCCGTCGAGATCGCCACCCGCCCCGACCCGGCGCCGATCGCCTCGACCGCGTTCGTCACCAGGTTCATCACCACCTGCTGCAGCTGACCGACGTCCGCCTCCACCGCCGGTAGCCCCGTCGCCAGCTGAACACCGAGTCGGATCTTCTTCGACACCGTCACCGCTAGCAGGTCGACCATCCCCTCGACCAGGCGCGACAGATCGACCCGCCGCACCCGGGCCCGCCCCCGCCCCGCATAGGCCAGCAGCTGCCGCGTCAGCTCTGTGGCGCGCATGATCGTCGACCGCAGACTGTCGAGGTGCGCCGCCGCGCCCGGCGCCGGCCCCACCTCGCCCGCCAGCAGGCTGACGTTGGCGAGCAGCGCCGCCAGCACGTTGTTGAAGTCATGCGCGATCCCGCCCGCCAGCAGCCCCAGGCTGTCCAGCTTCTGCCGCTCGCGCAGCGCCGTCTCCGTCGCGCGCTGCTCGGTCACGTCCACCAGCACGCCATAGTGGTGGGTGAGCTCGCCGCGCGCGCCCAGCAGCAGGCGGCTGTGGTGATTGACGACGCGAACGCTGCCGTCGCGGCGGCGCAAGCGATACTCGAGGCGCAGGGGCCCGTCGCCGGGAGCGGCGACCGCCAGCGCCGCGCGCACCCCTTCGCGATCGTCCGGATGAACCAGCGCCAGCAGCCCCTCGAAGCCGGCGCTGGGCACCGCCTGCTCGCCGAACTGCTCGACCACCGCGCCCAGCCACACCGTGTGACCGCTCGCCATGTCGAGATCGAACACCACCTGCCCGGTCTCCTCGGCCACCAGTCGAAACCGCGCCTCGCTCTCTGCCAGGGCGGCGCGGCGCCGCTGCGTCTGGATCACCACCGAAGCCAGCCCGGTCATGTCGCGCAGGGTGGCCAGATCGGCGGGCGGGAACGGTCCCGCCTGCCGCCGGTAGATGGCGAACGTTCCCAGCACCTGCCCCGTCCCGTCGCTGATCGGGATGGACGCGCAGGCGGCCAGGCCGTGCTTCGTGGCCGGCTCGCGGTACAGCAACCACAGCGGATCGGTCTCGATGTCTTCCACCACGACCTCGCGCCGAAAGAACGCGGCCGTCCCGCACGACCCGGCTTGCGGGCCGATCGGCTCGCCGTCGATGGCGTCGATGTACCCGCGCGGGACGTGCGGCGCCGCCCCGTTCACCAGGCGCCGTCCGTCGGGCGTCAGCAACAGGACCGAGCAGACCGCGTGCACGACACCGTCCTCGACGGCGATGCACAGCGCGCTCAGGCACTCCTCCAGCCCGGCCCCGTTCGCAAGCTGTCGGAGCACGCTCTTGTGCCCCTCGAGCAGGATCATGTCGCGGCGGTCGCGGACCTCTCGCTCCCGCGCGTCGGCTTGGCCGTTTGCCATGCGCCTCTCCCGAGCAGGCATTGTACACCCGCGGGCGGGCGAGCAAACAGCAAGCACCAGATCGCCGCCGAGCTGGGCGGGCGCGACCGCTAGAACCTCCGCTAGAACGCGGCTTGGCCGGGCGCGCGCGGGAACGGGATGACGTCGCGAATGTTGTTCATACCGGTCGCGTAGATGATCGTCCGCTCCAGCCCCAACCCGAAGCCGGCGTGCGGGACCGTCCCGTAGCGGCGCAGGTCGCGGTACCACCCGTATGGCCCGCGCTCCAGCTTGCACTCGGCAAGCCGGGCGTCCAGAACGTCAAGCCGTTCCTCCCGCTGCGAGCCGCCGATGATCTCGCCGATGCCGGGCGCCAGCACGTCCATCGCCGCCACCGTCTTCCCGTCGTCGTTGAGCCGCATGTAAAACGCCTTGATGTCCTTCGGGTAGTTCATCACCACGACCGGGCGCTTGACGTGCTCCTCGGTCAGCCAGCGCTCGTGCTCGGACTGCAGGTCCATCCCCCAGCGCACGGGGAACTCGAACGCCTTGCCGCTCTTCTGCAGCGCCGCGACGGCGTCGCCATAGTCCATCCGCTCGAAGCTCGAGGCCACGAACCGCTCGACGCGTTCGATGCAGTCCTTGTCGATGCGCTCGGCGAAGAACTTCATGTCGTCGCCCCGTTCGGCGAGCAACGCGCCGAGGATGTACTTCAAGAACGCCTCCGCCAGATCAGCGTCCGCCGCCAGATCGGCGAAGGCGATCTCCGGCTCCACCATCCAGAACTCGGCCAGGTGGCGGCTGGTGTTGCTGTTCTCGGCGCGGAACGTGGGCCCGAACGTGTAGACCTTCGAGAGCGCCAGGCAATACGTCTCGACGTTCAGCTGTCCGCTGACGGTCAGGAACGCCTCCTTGCCGAAGAAGTCCCGCGCGAAATCGACCTTGCCGTCGGCGCGGCGCGGGATGCGCTCCGGGTTGGCCAGGTCCAGCGTGCTGACCCGGAACATCTCGCCCGCCCCCTCGGCGTCGCTGGCGGTGATGATCGGCGTGTGCACCCAGACGAATCCATGCTCGTGAAAGAAGCGGTGAATGGCCATGCTCAGGCAGTGGCGCACGCGCGCGACGGCGCCGATGGTGTTGGTGCGCGCCCGCAGATGCGCGACCTCGCGCAGGTACTCCAGCGAATGCCGCTTCTGCTGCATCGGGTACGTCTCGGGATCGTCGACCCAACCCACCACGTCGATCGCCGTCGCCTGCAGCTCGACGGCCTGCCCCTTCCCTTGGCTTTGCACCAGTGCTCCATGTGCCATCACCGCGCAGCCGGCCGTCAGCTTCGCGATCTCGCTTTCATAGTTGGCCAGGGCGCTCGGTGCCACCACCTGGATCGGTTCGAACGCCGACCCGTCATGAACGTGGATGAACGACAGACCTGCCTTCGAGTCGCGCCGCGTGCGCACCCAGCCCTGGACCGTGATCGGCACTCCCAGCGCCACCTTGCCGCCAATCGCCGCGGCGATGCTGACGACGTTTCCTTTTTCCATTGGCGCGCCAGTCTAATCCGGTTCGCCCTCGGCGAAACCGGTGACGACGTTGGGGACCTGGCGCGATCTCGGCCGGCAGCGTGCTGGCCGCGCACTGGCCGCGCGCGGCGGTCGGGCTGGTCCCTGGCCCCCGAGGGCTTAGATTTCTCCCAGACATCAACGAGCCGCCGGGTGTCCTGCGCCGCAGGTCACCGCGGCTTTGTCGTGCCTTGCGTCTTCAATATAAGAAATCTCCGGAAACCTGAGGGCCCGACGGCGCTGTGGCTTCTGCCGCCAATACCGCTGACCAATCAGTCGAGATCTGCGAACTTGTAGCGCTGACTGCGAATCAGGCTACCTTGCTTCGCGGGCGACTTACATTCCTGGTATGTCATACAGAAGCTGTAAAAAACAAAACACTATTTTTGTATTCGCTGGTGCGTTTTTATTCTGCGGCATTGGCAATGGCTGCGGTAAGGACAACAGCGACGCGAGCGCTGGC
>DATKEU010000120.1:0-7242 GCA_035544495.1 Polyangia bacterium
GGAAGCGGCCGCGGCGGGCGCCGCGAGGCCGGGCGGCGGCGCCGATCGGGCGCGCCGCGACCAGGCGACCCAAGATCGTGGTGGCGAGGATGAAGAACCAGCGCAGCGTCGCCTGCAACGGGAGGGTTCGGCGGAGGATCAGCGCGCGGACGGCAGTGGCGACAGCGGATCGCGCGAACGGCGACTGCAGCGGCTGCGGCGCGACCTTGACGAGACGGCCAATGCCTGCCGGAGCAACCCGCAGGCGTGCGCGGGCAAGGTGCGCGATCGCGGGCAATCGCTGCCGCGCATGCAGCAGGAGGCCTGGGGCGGCGAGGCCCGGCGGCGGCTGGCGGAGGCGATCGCCGAGTTGCGCGAACGCCTGCAGCGCGCGGGCCGCGACGGCAACGGCCAGTCGCCCGAACAGCGCCGGCAAAAGCTGGCCCAGCGACGGTTCGCGCGCGCCGCCAGGGGACAGCCCGGCGTGTCCGACGGCGCGTCCGGCGCCGGCGCGCCGGAGGACAGTGACAGTGACGGTGACGGTGACAGTGACAGTGACGGCGATTCGATGAATGCTGAGGGCGAAGGCGGCGATCTTCCATCAGCGAGCGACGGCGAAAAAGGTGGCGCGGGCGACCGCGGCCGAGCTTCGCTGGCGGGCGGTTCGGGCGCTGGCGAATCGGCCGGGCAAGGCGCGCAAGGGACGTCGGCCACGGAAGGGGTGCCGGGGACCGGCAACGGGATCGGCAACGAGAGCGGCGGCGCGCCGCTCTCGCACGACAAGGAAGCGGGCAGCCCGCGCGGCCGCGAGCGATCGGCGGCGGTGCGGTCGGCGGCAGGTCCCAAGCGATCGCAGGTGATCGAGGCGGCGGCGGCGCGCGGGTTCGCGCACGCCGACTACCGGCGCGTTTACCAGGACTACGGAGCCGTCGTCGAGGAGACGCTGGACGCTTCCGCCGTCCCGCCCGGACAGCGCTATCTGGTCCGGCGATACTTTCAATTGATCCGCCCGCGCGCCGCGCCGCCCGCGCGCCCGCCGTCGGGAGGCCCGAACCCGTGAGCACCGCCAGCGCCTCGCCGCCGGTTCCGTCCGCGTTCGGCGCCGATTCGGCCGTGGTCGTCCGTCTGGTGACGGAGTTCCGCCGCGACATGGACCTGCTGTACGCCGCCATCGGCCGCCGGCTGGTCGGCCACGCGGAGATCGTCGAGGGCGTGGTGTCGGCGCTGCTGGCGGGCGGGCACGTGCTCCTGGAAGGCGTACCCGGGCTGGGCAAGACGCTGCTGGTGCGCACGCTGGCGGAGGCGCTGGAGCTGTCGTTCTCGCGCGTGCAGTTCACGCCCGACCTGATGCCGTCGGACGTCATCGGCACCAACATGATCGTCGAGGGCGGCGGCGAGCGCCGGTTCGAATTTCAGCGCGGGCCGATCTTCGCCCACATCGTGCTGGCCGACGAGATCAACCGCGCCACGCCGAAGACGCAGTCGGCGCTGCTGGAGGCGATGCAGGAGCAGTCGGTGACGGTCGGCAAGACGACCTACCCGCTGGAGGCGCCGTTCTTCGTGCTGGCGACGCAGAACCCGATCGAGATGGAGGGGACGTACCCCTTGCCCGAGGCGCAGCTGGATCGGTTCCTGTTCAAGCTGCGGGTGTCGTTTCCCCAGCGCGACGAGCTGCACGCGATCCTGGATCGCACGACCGGCACGGCAGAGCCGTCGCTGGCGCCGGTGCTGGGGCGCGGGCGCGTCCTGCAGATGCGGGAGCTGGTGCGCCAGGTGCCGGTGGCGCGACCGATCCAGGACTACGTGGTGCGCGCCATCGAGGCCACGCACCCGGCCCGTTCGCCGCTGCCCGACGTGAAGAAGTACGTGCGCTATGGCAGCTCGCCGCGCGGTGCGCAGGCGGTGATCCTGGCGGCGAAGATTCGCGCCATCCGCGACGGGCGCTTTTCGCCGTCGTTCGACGATGTCCGCGCCGTCGTGCCCCAGGCGCTGCGCCACCGCGTGCTGCTGAACTTCGAGGGCGAGGCGGAAGGGGTCGCCACGGACGCCATCCTGGCGGGCATCTTGGCCGCCCTGCCGGAGATCGCATGAGCGCGGCGGCGGCCACGCCACCCGCGCCGGCCCCTGCGCCCGCGACCGCGACCGCGCGTTTCGACGAGCGCTTCCTGCGCAAGCTGGAAACGCTGAGCCTGGTCGTCAAGCGCACCTTCGCCGGACTGGCGCGCGCCGACCGCCGCACGCGCCGCGCCGGTGCCGGGATCGAGTTCGCCGACCACCGCGCCTACGCCGCCGGAGACGATCTGCGCTATCTGGACTGGAACCTGTACGGGCGCGTGGGTCGCCTGCTGGTGCGCCTGTTCGAGGAGGACGAGGATCTGTCGATCGCCATCCTCTGCGACACCAGCGCGTCGATGGGCCTGGGCCAGCCGCGCAAGCTGGATCTGGCGCTGCAGGTGGGCGCCGCGCTGGCCTACGTGGGGCTGGCCGGCCTGGATCGGGTGTCGCTGTATCCGATCGCCGAGTCGCTGGGAGCCGGCCTGCCCCCCGCGCGCGGCAAGGCGCACATCCTGCCCATGCTGCATTTTCTGGAGGCGGTCGCGCCCGGCGGGCGAACGGATCTGGCGGCGGCGGTGCGGGCGTTTCTGCGCCAGCACCGGCGCAACCGGCGCGGGCTGGTCGTGCTCATCTCCGACTTCTACGACCCCGCCGGTTATCGCGAGGCGCTGGATCTGCTGCGCCACGATCGCTTCGAGGTGATCGCCGTCCAGGTCAGCTCGCCCGACGAGATCAACCCGGCCCTGCGCGGCGACGTCACCGTGCGCGACGTCGAGACCGGCGACGAGCGCGAGCTGACCATCGCGCCGGCGGTGCTGGCGGCCTATCAGCGGCGGCGCACGGCGCTGCTGCGCGACCTGTCCGGATTCTGCCGCGAGCGCGCCCTGCCCTGCTTTTGCATCACGTCCGACATGGCGTTCGACGACGTTGTGCTGCGCATCTTCCGCGCGGGCGGCGCGCTGGCCTAGGGCGCGGAGGACGGCGGCGTGGCCGGTTTCGCGTGGGGCGGCTTCGTTCTCGGCGGGTTGCCGGCGGGCGCGCTGGCGGCCGTGGCGGCCGGGGGCGCGGCGATCCTGACCGGGCTTTATCTGCTGAAGCTGGAACGCCGCCGCGTGCTGGTGGCGTTCTCGCCGCTGTGGACGGCGCTGGCGGGCGAGCGGCGGTCCGAACGCTGGGCGCGGCGGTTGCGGCGCTGGCTGTCGCTGCTGTTGCAGCTGGCGTTTCTGACGCTGCTGGTCCTGGCGGCGGCCGATCCCCGCCCGGCCGCCGCCGATCGCGGCGGTCGCAGCATCGTGGTGCTGATCGATCGGTCGGCGTCGATGGCCGCGCGCGACGAGCCGGGCGGGCGCATCGCGCGGGCGCGGCGCGCCGCCGAGGAGATCGTGGCCGGCATGAGCGGGCGCGACCGGGCGATGATCATCTCGTTTGGCGCCGGTGTCAGCCCGGAGAGCGGCTTCGAGGACGATCCCCAGCGCCTGCGCGCGGCCATCGCGCGCGCCGACGCCAGCGACGAGCCCGGCGATCTGCCCGCGGCGCTGGAGTTCGCGCGCGCCGTTCTGCGCGACCGCCCGCGGCCGACGCTGGTCTTGATCAGCGACGGCGGTTTCTCCGAGTCGGCGCGCGCGGCCGGCGGCGCCGCCCTGGCTGGGATCGACGCGCGCTTCGTGCCGGTGGGGCAGCGGCGCGACAACGTCGCCATCCTGTCCTTCGGCGCGCGCCGCAAGCCCGCCGATCCAGCGTCGGTCGAGGCGGCGGTGGTGGTGCAGAGCTTTCGCGCGGCCGCGACGACGGTGATCCTGGAGATCGCCGCCGGTCCGGACAGCGTGCCCATCGAACGGATTCGCCTGAAGCTTGAGGCGGGCGAGCAGCGACGATACGTGCTGGGGGCGGTTCCGGCGGCCGACACGGAGCTCCGGGCCACGCTGCGCCCCGCTGGCGTCGAGGGGACGGCGCCGGAGAGCGCCGGCCTGGACCAACTGGACGATCTGGCCGTTGACGATCGGGCCTTCGCCGTGGTGCCGGCGCTGCGGCGCCTGAAGGTCCTGCGCGTAGGCGCCGGCGACCTGTTCGTCGACGGCGCCTTGTTGAGCCTGGGCGACACCGTCGACGTTCGGCGCGTCCCGGCCGCCGCGGCGGCGAGCACGCGCGCCAGCTGGCCGGCGTACGACGCGATCATCTTCGACGGGGTGACGCCGCCGGAGGCGCCCACGGCGGGACACTTTCTCTTCATCGATCCCAGCGGACCGGGAAGTCCTTTTCCGGTGCGCGGCACCATCGCCGATCCGATTGTCTCGGAGAGCAAGCCCCATCACCCGCTGCTGCGGCACGTGGCCCTGGCGGACGTCAACATCGCCCGGGCCCAACGGCTTGCGCTGGCGGCGGACGACATCGCCGTGGCGTCGGCGCTGGGCGCGCCGCTGATCGTGGCGCGGGCGCGCCCGGGGCTGCGGGTGGTGGCGCTGGCCTTTTCGGTCCGCCAGTCGGACCTGCCGATGCGCACGGCGTTTCCCTTGCTGCTGGCGAACAGCATCGCGTTTCTGGCCGGTGACACGCAGGGCGCCGGCCTGGCTCTGCGAACCGGGCAGGCGGCGCGCTGGCCGGTGGCCGACGCAGCGGGCGCGCCGACGGTGACGGCGACGGTGATCGATCCGCTGGGCAACGCGCAGGCGCGGGCGGCGCGGGCGGGCGCCGTCGAGTGGCCGGTGCAGGTGACCGGTTTCTATCGGCTGCGAACCGGCCGATCGGAGGTGACCTTCGCCGCCAATCTGGCCGACCCCGTCGAATCCGACACCGCGCCGGCACGCACGCTGGCGCTGGGCGGGCGGACGCTGCCGGCGCCGGATGCGCCGCGGCCGGGCCAGCGGCGCGCGTACTGGGCGTGGGCCTTGATGGCGGCGGCGGCGCTGACGCTGTTCGAGTGGTGCAGCTATCACCGTCGCTGGACGGTCTAGTCATGACGGCGCTGGCGACGTTCTTCCGCGGGTTGACGCTGGAGCGTCCGGGCTGGCTGTGGCTGCTGGCGGCGGCGCCCGCCCTGTGGCTGGTGGCGCGCCGATCGCTGGGCGATTTCTCGGCGCGCCAGCGCGCGCTGCAAACCCTGCTGCGGTGCCTGGTGCTGGGGGGCGTGGCGCTGGCGCTGGCGCGGCCATCGCTGCGGCGGTGGGTCGCCGACGTCTCGCTGGTCGCCGCCGTCGACGTGTCGGCCAGCGTATCGGACAGCGGATTGGCGTTCGAACAAAAGATGATCGCCGACCTGGAACGCGCGGCGGACGCGCGGTCGCTGGCGCGCCCGCTGCCGCTGCGGGTGGTGCGCTTCGCGCGCGACGCCGCCGAGTGGGGCGCCCCTGGCCAGCGGCTGCCGGCGCTGCGGCGCTTCGGCGCGGCGGACGGCCTGGAGACCGACATCGGACGCGCGCTCGCGCTGGCGGGCGGGCTGGTCGATCCGGCCGCCATTCCGCGCCTGGTGCTGCTGTCGGACGGAAGGGCCACGGCGGGCGACGCGCTCGCTGCGGCCGAGCGGGCCGCCGCGCGCGGCATCCGCGTCGACGTGGTCCCGGTGGCCGATCCCGCCGAGGGCGGCGGCGCCGGCGACGTGGCCGTCGATCACATCGAAGCGCCCGACGACGTCCGGCCGCGCGCGCCGTTCGACCTCCGCGTTCGCCTGCTGTCGAATCGCGCCGGGCGCGCGACGCTGCGCCTGGAACGCGACGGCCGCCCCAACCAGCCGGTCGCCGAGCGCGCCGTCGAGCTGGAAGCCGGCGCGACCACCATCGCCTGGCCGACGCGCATCGACGAGGCGGGCGTCGCCGTCTACCGCCTGCGCGTCACATCGCGGGAGGGCAACGCGCGTCCCGAGAACGACGAGGGCGCGCTGGCCATCGCCACCGCCGCCGAGCCACGCGTGCTGTGCGTCGACAGCGTGCCCGACGCCGCCGGGGTGTTCGCGCGCGCGCTGGGCGCCGAGAACGTCGCCGTCGACGTGCGCGGCCCGCGCGAGCGCCTGACAGCGGCAGGCCTGCAACGTTACGACCTGGTCGTCGTCTCCGACGTGCCGCGCGCCGAGCTGGGCGACGAGGCGATGGCGGCGCTGGACGCGTTCGTGCGTAACGGCGGCGGCCTGCTGATGGCGGGCGGCCCCGGCAGCTTCGGGTCGGGCGGCTACGCCGGCAGCCGGCTGGCGGCCCTGTTGCCGGTGCGCCTGGATCTGCCGGAGAAGCTGGACGAAGCCACCCTGGCCCTGGCGCTGGTGATCGATCGATCGGGATCGATGAGCGGCCCCAAGATGGATCTGACGAAGGAAGCCGCGCGCGCCACTGCCGAGATGATGCCGCCGAGCGACCAGATCGCCGTCATCGTCTTCGACAATCAGGCCGTGCCGGTGGTGCGGCTGCAGCAGGCGGCCAACCGCATGCGCATCCTTTCAGACATCGCGCGCATCCAGGCCAGCGGCGGCACCAATATTCTGGCCGGTCTGCGCGAGGCCGTCGACGAGCTGACGCCGGCGCGGGCCCGCAAGAAGCACATCATCTTGCTGTCCGACGGACAGTCGGCCTATGACGGCATCGGCGATCTGGTCGAGGCGGCCAGCAACGCACAGATCACTTTCTCGGCCGTCGGCGTGGGCGACGGGGCCGATCAGACACTGCTGCAGATGGTGGCCAGCCGGGGCGGC
Source organism: Polyangia bacterium (assembly GCA_035544495.1). GTDB lineage: Bacteria > Myxococcota_A > Polyangia > Fen-1088 > Fen-1088 > DATKEU01. The sequence goes on from DATKEU010000120.1 coordinate 6,707, forward strand.
GGGCGCTTTTACCACACGCGCGATCCGGCCAGCATCCCGCGCATCTTCAGCCGCGAGACGTCCCAGCTGGGGCGGCGAGCGATCGTCGAGGAGCCGACCGCCGTCCGCGCCGGCAAGCGCGCCGAGGCGCTGGCCGGGATCCCGATCGCCGACGCGCCCAGGCTGCGCGGGTACACGGTGACGCGGGCGCGCCCCGACGCCGACATGCTGCTGACGACGGGCGACGGCGCGCCGCTGCTGGCCCGCTGGCAGGTGGGGCTGGGTCAGGTGGCGGCGTGGACCAGCGACATCATACCGCGGTGGTCAGCCGACTGGATGCGCTGGCCGGCCTTCCCGAAGTTCTGGGCCCAGGTCGTGCGCAGCACGATGCGCCGGCGCGCCGCCACCCACCTGCCCCTGGTCGCGACGCTGGAGGGTGACAGCGTGGCAATCGCAATCGATGCCATCGGCGCCGATGATCAGTTCGTGAGTGGGATGAGCGGCGAGGTGACGATCGTCAGCGCCGGCGACGGTGACGGTGGTGAGGCGGCGGGGAG
>DATKEU010000121.1:0-6665 GCA_035544495.1 Polyangia bacterium
CCCTGTTTGCGGCAGGCGCCCTTGCCATCGCACGTGCCGTCCTGGCCGCACGCCTTCGCGGCGCTCTCGTCCGTGCAGACGCCGCGCGGATCAGCGCCGGCCACGACGAATGCGCAGGTCCCGTTGTCCTGATTCGTGTACGTCGATGAACAGGCGTAGCAGGTCCCTTCACAGCTGTCGTTGCAACAGACGTCGTCGCGACAGAAGGTCGACTGGCAGTCGTCATTCTTGCTGCATGGCTTGCCGTTGGCGACGCTCCCGGGCGGAGCGACGACGACCATGGGCTTGTCGGCGCCCATCGAGCCGTCGGCGTCACTGGTGGTCGGCAGGTCGGCGGGTGCGTCGATGCCGGAACCGTCGGTCGCCGTCGGCGTGTCGGTCGACCCGGAGTCGCGATGCTTTGGTTGAGGCCCGGTGCACGCTCCGAACACCAGGGCCAAACCGATCAGAAGAACCTCACGCTTAAGCAGTGCCATTTGATCCTCACTCTAAAATCGAAACACGCAGCTCACGCCGCGCCCCGCGCCGGGGCCGCACCCAGCCAACGCCTGCGACGGTCGCGCCGCCGGTTGCGTCGTCACGAACAGCACGGCCGACGTCACGGCCAGCGCGCCGCCCACGGCGACGCCCACGATCCCGACGGTTCGGTCGGTGTGCCACGAGTCGTAAAGGTCCTGGCAGTGGCTGCCGCCGGTGACGCCGCCCCTGTCGTCGATATCGCACGTATTGTCGTTCTTGAAGCTGTCCACCTTCCTCTGGCCGAGGAGCAGGAAGGTCACGCCGGCCGCCAGGAACGCGCCGCCGCCGGCGGCGCTGGCCCAGGCGGCGGTCCGGAGGCGCGGGTTCGCGGACGGCGCCGGCTGGTCAGCCGCCGCGGTGACCGTTGGCGGATTGGCGGGCGTCACCGGCGTCGGAACCGGCGTCACCGGATCGCCCGCACTGCCCGCAGCGCCCGTCGGGACGGCGGCGGTCACGCCTTCCAGACGCTTGAGGCGGAAGACCTCCGCCGCCAGCTCGCCCGGCGTGACGGTCACCTTGCGGGTCACGCTGACGTACCCGGGCGCGCGCACCGTCACGACGACCTCTCCGGCCGTCACGTGCCGCTCGGGAAGGGGGATGACGCCGACTGCTTCACCATCCAATTCGACGACGGCGCCAGCCGGCTCGCCCTTGACGGTCAGCCCGCCGAGATGGCGGCGAATCACGCTCATCGCATCGGTCAGGACGGCGCGCTGGCGCGCGATCCATGGATCGCCGGCCTCGCGAAGCGCATCCGCCAGGTCGCGCTCGGCGTCCGCCCAGCGGCCGATGGCTTGCTCGGCCAGGGCGATCTGCGCCTTGGCCCTTGGCGACGGGACCAAACGAAACGCCTTTTGAAACTCCTCCAGGGCCTCCTCGTTCTTGCCCTGGCGCCGCAGCTCGACCCCCTTGCTGATGGCCGCGTCGGCCTCGGAAGTAGCCGTTTGCCCCCAAGCCGCGGGAGTGACCAGCAGCGCGAGACCAAGCGTAAAAACAAGCGAGATTTCAGGGTGAATGGCACGCACGGGCGGAATGTATCGCAATATCGGCCGCGGCAATCGCAAGTTGCGCCAGCTTCGTTAACGCTCGCGGCGTGGCGCGGCGGGCGGCTCGACCGTTCAAAAACGGGACCGTGGTAAATTGCGTTGCTCAGGATCTCCATGGGCCGCCCCGTCAAGAAACCCGCGACGCACCACGACCTGCTTCGCGTCCCAGAACCGATGGTCGCGGAGATCGTCGACGGTGAGCTTTACGCCAGTCCACGGCCGGCGATTCCGCACGCCGTGGTCGCGTCCGTACTCGGTGGTGATCTGATCGGTCCGTTCCATCGGGGACGAGGCGGTCCTGGCGGCTGGTGGATTCTCGACGAACCCGAGCTTCACCTCGCCGGCGACGTGCTGGTCCCCGATCTCGCCGGCTGGCGTCGCCAACGCTTGCCGACCCTTCCCGCAACGGCGGCGCTTGAACTGGTCCCCGACTGGATCTGCGAGGTCCTCTCGCCCGCGACCGCCCATCTGGACCGCACGCGCAAGCTGCCCGCCTACGCGCGCGCCGGCGTGACGCACGCGTGGCTCGTCGACCCGGCCACACGCACCGTCGAGGTTCTCGGCCTTGACCGCGGCGGCTGGCGCGTGCTGCTGTCTGGAGGCGACGACGACATCCTGCGCCTGCCCCCCTTCGACGCCATCGAGCTCGACCTGCTCGCCCTCTGGGGCGAAACGCGCCCGCCGGCAGCCCCGCCCTGACTCTTCCCCGGCGCCTGGCCGTCCGCCTCGCCGTCCCCCGTTGACGTCCCCCTCGCCGGATGGCAGGATTCGCGCCTTCGCGGGCGCTAAACGCTCGCAATCCCTGCCGTGCTGAAAGCCCTCACCATATTCAGCGGAAACGCCAACCGCGAGCTCGCGGCGGCGATCTGCCGCTATGTCGAGACACCGCTCGGCAACGCGGAGGTCACCCGCTTCGCGGACGGCGAGATCTATGTCGAGATCAACGAGAACGTCCGCGGCGTGAACTGCTTCGTCGTCCAGCCGACCTGCGCGCCGGTGAACGACAACCTGATGGAGCTCCTGGTGATGATCGACGCGCTCAAGCGCGCCTCCGCCGGCTCGATCGTCGCCGTGGTCCCCTACTTCGGCTACGCCCGCCAGGACCGCAAGAGCAAGCCGCGCACGCCCATCTCGGCCCGTCTGGTGGCGGACCTTCTGACCGCCGCTGGCGTCGACCGCGTCCTCTCCATCGATCTACATGCCGGGCAGATCCAGGGCTTCTTCAACATCCCGGTCGATCATCTCTACGGCATGCCAGTGCTGATGGAGTACCTGCGCACGCGCTTCACCTCCGACGCGGTCATCGTCTCTCCGGACGCGGGCGGCGTGGAACGGGCGCGCGCCTACTCGAAGCGCCTGGGGGCCAGCCTGGCCATCATCGACAAGCGCCGCCCCGCCCCCAACGTCAGCGAGGTGGTGAACATCATCGGCGACGTGCGCGGGCGCGACGCCATCATCGTCGACGACATGGTCGACACGGCCGGCACGCTGTGCGCGGCGGCGACGGCCATCCGCCAGCAGGGGGCGCGCGCGGTGTTCGCCTGCACGACGCACGGGGTGCTCTCGCACCCGGCCATCGAGCGTATCAACGCCTCGCCCATCGAGGAGCTGATCATGACGGACACCATCCCGCCCCGGGCCGATGCGCTGAGCTCGGGCAAGGTCAAGGTGTTCTCGGTGGCGCGCATCCTGGGCGAGGCGGTCAAGCGCATTCACCACGGCGATTCGATCAGCTCGCTTTTCATCTGATCATCTGATTCATCTGATCATCTCATCTGATCCACGCAATCAAGAGGAACCAGGTCATGGATTTCGCAAAGGTCAACGTCGAGCTTCGCAGTCAGTCGGGCAAGGGCGGTTCACGCAAGGTGCGCGCCGGCGGCAAGGTGCCGGGCGTGCTTTACGGCCACAAGGCGGCGCCGTTGTCGGTGTCGTTCGACGAGAAGGCGCTGGTGCAGTCGCTGGACAAGGAGAAGCGCCGCAACACGGTCTTCTCGCTGACGGTCACCGGCGGCGGCACGGACGAACAGGTGACGGCGATGATCCGCGACGCCCAGATCGATCCGATGTCGCGCCGCCTGATGCACGTCGACTTCCTGCGCGTCAGCCTGGACGACGAGGTGCACGTGACGGTGCCGCTGGTGCTGACCGGCAAGGCGGTCGGCGTCACCAACGGCGGCAACCTGCACCAGAGCATGCACGCCATCGCCATCGCGGCCAAGCCGGCGGCCATCCCCAGCAAGCTGGAGGCGGACGTGACGGCGCTGGAGATCGGGACGGCGCTGCACGTCAGTGATCTGAAGCTGGGCGCCGGCGTGCGCGCGCTGCTGGATCCGAAGGAGGCCATCGCGTCGGTGGTGGCGCCGAAGGCGGAGAAGCTGGAGGCCGAGGCGGCGCCGGTCGAGGGCGCGGTGCCGGCCGAGGGCGCGGCGGCTGCCGGCGCGGCGGGGACCCCCGCCGAGGGTGGCGCGGCCAAGGGTGGCGCGGGCGGCGCGGCGGCGGCTGCCCCGGCGGCCGGTGGCAAAAAAGAGGGAGAGAAGAAGGGAAAGTAATCCGCGGCGACATCCCTCACCCTTCCCTCGCGGAGCGCGCGCATGTGGCTGGTGGTCGGGCTCGGCAACCCGGGGGCCGAATACGCCGGCAACCGCCACAACGTGGGTTTCCAGGTGCTGGACGACTTCGCGGCGCGCGTGGGCAATCCGCCCCTGCGACTGAAGTTCGGCGCCGCGATCGGCGAGGGGACGCTGGGGGCCGAGCGAATCCTTCTTTGCAAGCCCATGGAGTTCATGAACGTCAGCGGACAGGCGACCGCGCGCGTGGCGAAGTTCTGGAAGGTGGCGGTGGAAAACACCGTCGTCATCCACGACGACCTCGATCTGCCGTTCGGGCGCCTGAAGCTGGGCGCGGGCGGCGGGCACGGCGGCAACAACGGCGTGCGCTCGCTGATCGCGGAGCTGGGGGCCGACTTTCGCCGCGTGCGCTTCGGCGTCGGCCGACCGTCAGGCGGGCGCGACGCGGCCGACTATGTGCTGCACGATTTCTCGAAGGCGGAGCAGAAGGATCTGCCAGACCTTCGACTGGCCGCGTGCGACGCCGTCGAGGCGATCATCGCCCAGGGTCTGACGGCGGCGATGAACAGGTTCAACGTCAAGAGCAAGAATGGAAAGGAAACCACGGAGGACGGCGCGTGATGGTCACGAGCTGCCTCCTCTCCTTGCCCGTGGCGACACGGGACTGACGTCCAGAGGGAGAACGAGACATGGCACAAGCAAGGCTGGGCTCCAGCCGGGACATCCCCGGCCGGAGACGCGAGTACGAGACGATCTACATCCTGCGCCCGGAGAGCACGACCGACGTGATCGGCCAGGTCAACACCAAGGCGCGCTCGGTGATCGAGGCGGGCGGCGGCAAGCTGCTCAAGGTCGAGAACTGGGGCAAGCGCAAGCTCGCCTATGAAGTCCAGAAGCAGATGAAGGGGGTCTATCTCTTCTTCTCGTACCTGGGCAGCGCCGGGCTGGTGGAGGAGCTGGAGCGCAACCTGCGCCTCACCGATTCCGTGATTCGCTATTACTCGGTGAAGATGGCGGAGAACGTCGACCCGGCGGCGCGCGCGTCCGACTTCAGCGAGGAGGCGTTCACCAAGGCGGCGACGCCCGGCCCCGACGAGGAGGAGATCGCCACGGGCCAGGCCAACCTGCGCGCCGTGTTCGGCGACGAGGAAGAGGGCGCCTTCGACTTCGAGGAGGCGGTGTTCGGAGCCGTCGACGAGCCGGTTCGCTCGCGGGGGGAGGACTAGACCATGGCCACGGGAGATCGAGAAGAGCGCGGGGAACGGGGCGACGGCGATCGCGATGGGCCCAAGAAGCGATCGATGGGCCGCCGCAAGCAGTGCAAGTTCTGCGGCGACGACGGCATCAAGATCGATTACAAGGACGCCGCCCTGCTGAAGTACTTCATCACCGATCGCGGCAAGCTGGTGCCGCGGCGGATCTCGGGCAACTGCGCCAAGCACCAGCGCGAGATCGCGGTGTCGGTCAACCGCGCGCGCATGATCGCGCTCATGCCATTCGCCGTGACGGGGACGTAGGCCATGCAAGTCATCTTGAAGGAAGACCTGGAGAACCTGGGCAAGTCGGGCGAGGTGGTCAACGTGCGCACCGGTTACGGGCGCAACTATCTCTTGCCGCGCGGGCTGGCGGTGCTGGCCACGGCCGGCGACATCGCGCGCGTCGATCACGAGAAGAAGGTGATCGCGGCGCGCACGGCCAAGCTGGCGAAAGAGGCGCAGGCGGAGGCCGACCGCCTCTCGCAGGTGTCGGTGTCGATCGCGCGCGCGGTGGGCGAAGGGGACAAGCTGTTCGGTTCGGTTACCAGCCGCGACATCGCCGAGGCGCTGCACGAGAAGGGCGTCACCGTCGACACGAAGAAGATCGAGCTCGAGGAGCCTTTGAAGGCGCTGGGCATGACCGAGGTGGCGGTGAAGCTGTCGCGCGGCGTCTCCGCCAAGATCAAGGTCTGGGTCGTCAAGAAGGAATAGCGGCGCCGAGAGCCGCTTCGCGCTCGCGCCGGTGCAACGCCAGATAGTGCGGCAGGCCCGGCGCGCGCGCGCGATCCAGCAGCGTGCGCGCGCTGGCGCTCTGGCCGCTGGCGTGCGCGATGGCCGCGGCCAGCAGCCAGGCGTCGCGCCCGGCCCCGAGAAGGGGCTTGACCAGCGCCCAGGCGCGCCCGACGTCGCCCGACTGCAGCGCCGCCTCGACACGGCCGAGCTGCGCCTCCTCGTGCTCGGGGCGCGCGACCAGCGCCGATTCGAAAGCCGAAGCCGCCTCGATCGGACGGCCGAGCAGCAAGAGCACGGTCCCGAGGCGGGTCAGCCCGGCGAACGACGTCGCGCCAGCGACCAGCGAACCGATGAGGGTGACGGTGCCAGGCGTGGTGGCGACCTGCAGGTCGGCCAGCGCCGCGTCCAGAAAACGCCGGCGCTCGGGTCCGCCGGGCGGCTGGCGCAGGGCCAGGACCTCGCACGCCTGGGCGCGCAGGTAACGCAGATCGGACGAACCGGTCCCCTCCGATTTTTCCGCCGCGGCCACGGTCTCGAGGACG
>DATKEU010000122.1:0-6143 GCA_035544495.1 Polyangia bacterium
CCGGCGCCGGTGTCCACTTCATCTTGCCCGTGGAACCCTTGTCCTCCTTCAGCGGGCCGCCGTACGAATACCGCACGCGCACCAACCGCCCTTTCAGGTAGCCCATGTCGGCCATGCGCAGGCCGGCGATCTCGCCGGTACGCAGCCCTGACCGGTTGCCGAGATAGAACATCAGGTTCACCGGCTCGGGTAGCGCCGCGATCAGCGCCACGACCTTCTTGTCGTCATTCAGCCACGGGATGTCGCGCTTCTGGGTCTGCTGTGGACGCTTGCCGACCGGGATCTGCCGCACCGGGTTCACCTTGGCGAAGCCGCGCTCGACCGCCCAGGAGAAGAATCGCGAGAGCAAATTCATGTTGTGGCGAATCGACGCCTCGGACAGCTCGCCCGCCTTTCGCTGGCGATCGATCCAGGTCATCACCGGACCGATCTCCTGGGCGTCGCGCACCAGCATGTCCTCGAACGCGGCCTTGATGTGGCGCTGGTAGCGGGACTGGTCATCAGCCGCGTTCCGGTTGGCCAGCGTCCCGACCCACTCATCCATCAGCGGGCCGCACTTCGGCAGCGCCACGATCGGCTCCATGCCTACCCGCCCCTGCGCCACCCTCGCCTCGGCCAGGACCAGCAGCTTTCGCGCGTCCTCGCGCGTTTCTACGCGCACACGGCGCGTCTTCCGGCCGCCGTCGAGGTCCAGGTACCGGATGTAGAAACGTGGCTTGTCGCGCGTCCCACGGCGGAGTATGTCGCCCATTCGTCCCGACCTCCGGGACGAAGCCTACCGCGACTTGGATACGGGATGGATACGGGAATGAGCCGACTGGGCGGCAACTACGAATTGTCTAATGATTTCAGCGGGGTGGACGGGACTTGAACCCGCGGCCTCCGGCGTGACAGGCCGGCGTTATAACCAAGCTTAACTACCACCCCAGGGAACGGTACAGCGGACGGTTATCTACCTGGGCGTCTGGTGGGTGTCAATCGTTCAAAGGGGCGGCGTTCGGGGGGTTCGACTGGCGGGACGCGCGGTTGGACGGGCTTGGCGACCTGGGGCTGGGTGGGCTCGGCGCTGATGAATCAGGGCCAGGTGGGTCTCAAGAATACGCGAGCGACTGACGAATAATCCCTGCGATCATGCCGGCGCTCGGCCACGCGCGGAAAAGGCGGCTCGCCCTCGAGGGCGAGGAGGAAAACCGCCCCCGCGGTCCGTCGCCGGCCAACCGCGCGTCGACGCGACGCCCGAAACCTCCGGCGGCCGTCGCTGAATCGGCCGTCGCCGCCATGTCGCCGCAGCGAGTGCGCATCTGGACTTTCTGGATTGCGCTCGTGGTGAGCGGATTTCTGTGGCAGTTCGTCTCCTCGGCGCTGGGATTCCTTCGTTCGCGGTGAGGCGGCGGTGCTGAACGCCCTGCTGCACGTCCTCGGCATCGTGGCGCTGGTGGCGTCGTGGGTGCTGGCGGGATATGCGCTCTTGCCGGCGCGCTTGCGGCGCGACGAAGCGTTCCTGGTGTTCAGCACCTGCTTGGCGCTGGGCGCGGGGTTGACGGCGGTCGCGGTGACGCTGGCCGCGGCGGCCGGGGCGATGACCCGACCCGTGCTGTGGACGATCCAGGCCGGCGTCGTCGGGCTCGCGGCGCGCGGAGCGTGGGAGCTGCGCCGGCTCGACGCCCCGGCACTCGCGCCGTCGCGCTGGAGTTGGCCGCGCCGGCTTGCCCTGGCGGCGCTGATCGTCGTCGCCGCGGCGACATTGCTGGCGACGCTGGCGCCGCCGTCGTCGATGGACGCGATGGTCTATCACCTGCGGGCGCCGCGGGCTTTCCTGCGCGCCGGCGGCTGGGTCTCGCTGCCGGACATCGTGCAGTCGTTTCAGCCTCTTTACGTCGAGATGTTGTTCGGGCACGCGATGGCGCTTTACGACGACGTGCTGGCGTCGCTGGTGCACTGGGCGCTGGGCATCGGCGCGGTCACGACGGCGGCGGCGTGCAGCCGGCGGCTCGGCGGCTCGGCGCTGTGGGGGATGGTGATCTTCGGAGCGTCCGCGATGTTCGCCTGGGAATCGACCTCGGCGTTCATCGACCTCGGCCTGGCCTGCTTCACCTCGCTGGCGCTGCTGTGGGCGACCCGACCGGACGTGGGCGCACCGTCGTGGGTGCTGGCCGGAGTCTTCGCCGGGCTGGCGGCCGGCACGAAGCTGAACGGAGCGGTCGGCGCCGCGCTCGCGGGCCTGGGGACGCTCTGCGCGGCGGGCCCCGACTGGCGCAGCGGCGCGCGCCGCCTGGTGGCTGTCGGCGCGCTGGCGCTGGCCCTCGCCCTGCCCTGGTACGTCCGCACCCTGCTCTCCACTGGCAATCCGTTCTACCCCGTCGGCAATGCGCTGCTGGGCCAGCCACAGGTGAACCTGGCCAGCGTCTATTACGGCAACGGTACCGGCGTCCTGCGCCTGATGCTGTCGCCCTTCGATCTCATCTGGCGCGGCCAGGCGTTCGACAAAGGCTGGAGCTTCGGGCCCGCCTATCTCGCGCTCTTGCCTCTCGGCGCGGCGCTGGTGTGGCGAACGAGATCGGGACGGATCGCGGCGGCGGCGGTGGCGGTGTGGTGGCTGTTCTGGTTCGCCAGCAGCCAGCAAGCGCGCCTGCTGTTGCCTCTGGCGCCCGTGGCGGCCGGGCTGGCATCGGTGGGCGCGCGCTGGGCGCTGGAAGACCGATCGCTGGCGCGCCCCATCCGCTGGGTCACGACCGCGGCGCTGGCGGTGTCCGCGGGCCTGGGTGTCGCGGTGGCCCTGCTGACGGCGGCCACGAATGCTCCCGCGGCCCTGAGTCTGGAATCGCGGACGGCGTTCCTGCGCCGCAACAGCTGGCACTTTGTCGCGTTCGAGCAGGCGAATCAGCTCTTGCCACGCGATGCCCGCGTGGCGGTCGTCGGCTACGGCGCGAACAACCTCTACTACCTGCAGCGCGAGGCGACGTACTTCGCGACCGCCCCCGGCGCGGAGGCGCTGCACGAGCTGCGGCTGACGCACGTGCTGGACATCCGCCTGTGCTCGGCTCCAGCCCGCGCGCCGGCGCCGGACACCGCCCGCATCATCTGGTCAGGAAGTTACCCGCTGGTCCGCTCGCGCCTGCGCGGGGACGCGGACGCCACGGCGTGCGCGCGTCTTTCGCTCGCCGGTCAGCCAAGCGCCACCTGGGCGTCGGCGAATCACGGCTTGTGATAGCGTCGGGGCCACCATGCCCGAACCCGTTCGTCATGTCACCCGCCGCGGTTCCGCTCGCGCGCTGGCCGCCGCCACCGCCGCGGGCGCCTGTCTGATCGCGCTCGCCGCCGCGCTGCCGCTCGGCCGCGCCCAGACCGCCAAACCCGCCGGCAAGACGCCCGCCGCCCCCGCCAACTGCAAAGCCTGGGGCAGCAAACCACAGTGCTGCGATCCCGCTGTCGCCGCCCACCTGCCGCGCGAAGCGATCTACAAGGCGTGCGGCGAATCCGACGCCACCTTCCTCGGCGAGCAAGGCTCCAAGGAGACCTGCAAGTACGTCTTTCGGGTCGAGGGCCAGAAAGAGGACGAAACCTTCGTGCAGGTTTACGCCCCGGCGCAAAAGGACGTCCCGGCCTCGCCCAACGATCCGTTCTTCGATTGGAAGAAGGTCGGCAAGGCGTACGTGACCAGCAAGGCCAAGTCGCCCAAGGCGGCGCCCATGCTGGCCAACGCGACCGGCATCTGGATGCCCGGGGCCGGCTATTTCGTCAGCGTCAACGCGTCGACCAAGGTGTGCAGCAAGGCCGAGGCGACGCGCCTCGCCGCCGCCATCAAATAGCGCGGGCGTCCCGGCTCGTCATTCGCGCGTCCGCAGAAGCCAGTCCATCAGCGGCAGCGTCACGTTGAAGTTGGTGTGCGCCATCCGGCGCAGCACGTGGTGGCGGGCGTGGTGGGCGCGCAGGCGAAAGAACAGCCCGCCCGGGCGCAGCCCCATCCGAGCCAGCGTCGCCAGCGGCAGGTGATAAAACGCGTGCAACGTCTCGTACGCCAGGAAATAGATGACGGCGGCGATCACGAAGACGCCCGCCAGCCCCGGCCCGCGCAGAATCCCCGCGGCGATGAAGACCGGCGAGGCGATGCCGAACAGCCCGATCATCGTGTACCAGGGCATCATCACCAGGCCCAGCTCCCGCGTCTCGGCGATCGGCATGCTCTGGTCGGTGAACGCTAAGTGGTGCAGCTGGGCGTGGTTCTTGTACAGAAGCCGCGGCGTCAGCGGGCGGTGCAGGGGATAGCGGTGAAACGCCCACTCGATGAAATTCGCCACCACCCAGAAGGTCGGCAGCAAGACCCAGTCGAACGGCCGCGCCCGCAGCGCCAGCGCCATGCCGATGACCAGGAAGACGCCCGCGATCGCCAGCGTGCCGCCCATGTGGCGCCCCGCCGAGTAGTCCGGTGTGAGGTGAGCGCCCCTCGCGAGGTGGCCATCCGGCGTCGCCCATGTCGACTCGGCGCTCATGAATTGATTATGGACCGAAATTTCCGGAGCGCCGCCGGCGGCGGCGAGCCCAGCGGCCTTTTGCTACTCTTGCGGCCATGCCTTCATTCGACGCGGTCTCGAAGGTTGACCTGATGGAGCTGGACAACGCGCTCAATACGGCGCGCAAGGAGCTGGCGCAGCGGTACGACTTTCGCGGCACGAACACCGACATCGAACGCGGGCCGGAGGGCATCGTGATCCGATCGTCGGACGAACCGCACGTCAACGCCGCGCTGTCGGTGCTGCGCGAGCGGATGGCCAAGCGCAATGTCTCGCAGCGCTGCCTGGACGCCAAGCCCGTCGAGCCTGCCGGCGGCAAGACCATGCGCCAGCTGGTCCTGATCAAGCAAGGGATCGAGCAGGAGACGGGCAAGAAGATGATCCGAACGCTCAAGGACAAGAAGCTGCGCGTGCAGGCCCAGATCCAGGACGATCAGCTGCGCATCACCGGCAAGAGCCGCGACGAGCTGCAGGAGGCGATCACCGTCCTGCGCCGGGAAGACTTCGGCGTCGATCTCCAATTCGTGAACTTCCGCGACTGACGGTGGTGCGGCGGCAAGCAAGCGCGGTCGGGGTCGCGGCGCTGGCGTTGCTGGGCGCCTGCGGCCGGCGCGCCTCCCCGGTGCCGCCGGCGTCGCCGCCCGCGGCCCCCGCGCGGCCGCCCAGCGCCCCGCCCGCGCCGCCACCATCGCCTCCGATGCCCGCCGGCCCGCTCCAGGAGGTCGAGCTCGGCGACGACTGGGCGCCCTTCATTCTCCAGGACAGCTCGGGCCCCGGCGATCCGACCGCCAAGCCGAACGCCTACCGCGAGACGTTCGTGGCCCTGGCCAACGAGCGCGTCGACCCCGACGGCCTGCCCCCGAAACGAGGCGAGCACAATTACCTGGAGGTGTTCGGCATCCCGTCCGCGCTTTCGGTGCTGAGGGCGCGCGTCGAGGACGATCTCCTCCCCGACCGCCAGGCCTGTTACGCCGCCGTCGACGCCGACGGGCTGCGCGCCTTCACCGGAACGGTCGCCTATCTCGATCGCGATCGCGCCCGGCGCGATTTCGCCGAGGCCGCGCGCGACAGCGACTGGATCGATCGCGAGCTGGGCGCGCACATCCCCTTTTCGCGCGACGGCACCGTCGATCTGCTGCGCGCGGAGCCGAAGACGCGCGCCCGCGCCGAGCGCTTCCTGCGCGGCCAGGCCCGGCTGCGGGCGGTGCGGGCGGCGCAGGCGCGGCTCACCTGCGAGGGCCTGCTCGGCCCGCGCGCGCCCATCGGGCGCACCCATTACACGGACGGCATGTTCGACCTGCCCACGCACGAGGCGCTGGCCGACTGGGAGCGCAAGAATGACCTCTTCGGGTGGGGCTTTCTGGGGGGCGAGACAGCCGCTGGCCTGCTGCGCCCGCCCGCGGAGCTGCACCTCGAGACCTTCCGGCGCATCCTGGCCGAGCGCGTGGCCGACGCCGCCGCCATCGTCGAGGACGGCTCGGCCGATCACCTGCAGCCGCGCCCCACGTACTCGGACGAAGCGGGCCAGACCCACCCGATCCCGAACCTCATCGCCGCTCACGTCGACGCGCTGGCGGCCGCGCTCGGCGTGGCGACGCCCGCCGATCTGGCGCGGTTCCTGCCCGCGCACCA
>DATKEU010000123.1:0-20057 GCA_035544495.1 Polyangia bacterium
GTTCAGATAGCGGGTCACCAGGCGGTGCGCGCGCTCGGCGATCGGCGCCGCGCGATCGGCCAGCGCGCGCTCCTCGTCGTAGAAGTGAATGCGAAAGTGCGGCGTCTCCAGCGTGTGCCAGTGCACCTTGGGCAGCGCGGACGTGGCGGGCGGCGGGCTCAGCAGCACGCTGGTCAGCCGCGCCGGTTCCGGTTCTGGCAGGGCCGCGTCGGCGCGGGCGAAGCCCTCGCGCGCGGCAATGCCGAAAAGCAGCAGGCCGAGCGCGAAGCGGCGCATCGACCGCCCATTCTAGCGGCAAACCGCTGAGGGAATCCGCTAAGGGTTCAGGCGGCCGATCTTATTGGCGCCGAACTCGGTGAACCAGAGGTTGCCGTCGGGGCCGGTGGTGATCAGCGACGGATAGCAGTGATCGGTGACGATGGGGAACTCGGTGATCACGCCGCCGGGCGTGATGCGCCCGATCTTCACGCCGTCGTATTCCGTGAACCACACGTTGCCGTCGGGACCCGGCGTGATCCCGTACGGCGTGCTCACCCCCGTGGGGATGGGGAACTCGGTGATCACGCCGTCGGGCGTGATGCGCCCGATCTTCACGCCGTTGTACTCGGTGAACCAGAGGTTGCCGTCGGGTCCGCCAGCGATGCCGTAGGGCGAGCAGCGCGGGGTCGCGACGGCGAACTCCGTGATGGCGCCGTCGGGCGTGATGCGCCCGATCTTGTTGGCTCCTTCCTCGGTGAACCAGAGGTTGCCGTCGGGGCCGCTGGCGATGCCGACCGGATAGGCGGCGTCGGTGGGGATGACGAACCCGACCAGCGTCCCATCGGGCGCGACGCGATCGATCCGATTCGCCACCTGCTCCGTGAACCAGATGTTGCCGTCGGGGCCGGCGGCGACGTTGATCGGGAAGCTGCCGGTATCGGCGCTGGCGATGGGGAACTCGCTGAACACACCGGCGGGCGTCATGCGCCCGATCTTGTTGGCGCCTTGCTCGACGAACCAGAAATTGTGGTCGGCGCCGACCGCCATGCCCCAGGCCAGGCTGCCCGCGGTGGGGATCGGCCATTCGTCGATGGCGCCGGCGGGCGTGATGCGGCCGATCTTGTTGGCCGCTTGACCGGACTCGGTGAACCACAGGTTTCCATCGGGGCCGGCGACGATCGCCTCCGGGTCGGATTCGGGGGTCGGCAGCGTGAACTCGACGATCGCGTGCATCCCCTCGGGCGGCACGTCGCCATGGTCGCCCGATCCGGCGTCGGGCGGTCCGGTGGCGGCGCCGTCGTCTGGCTCACCGCCGGTGGCGGCGCCGTCTTGCGACCCGTTGCCCGCGCCCGCCGCCGAGCAGGAGACGGCCGCGAGCGACGCGAGGCCTACAACCAGCGTGCGCGGCCTCATTCACGCGGATCATGCCACATGAGCATCCGGGCGGCCCGGGGATCGGCTCCCTGGCGGTGCCTCGCCGGCGGTCGGCAAGCCGATGCCGAACCCCTTCGGGGCCCGTAGCCGCTCAGTTCAAGAACACGGGGCGGCAGTAGCGTTCGGCGATCTCGAGGAGATTTTCCACGCGCAGAGGCTTGCGCAGGTAATCGGCCACGCCCAGCGCCAGCGCGGCCTCGCGCACGTTGCCGTGCGCCGAGAGGATGACCACGGGGATTCCGGAGATCGCCGGGTTGCGCTGCTGCTCCTGACGGAACCGCCAGCCGTCCATCTCGGGCATCATCATGTCGAGCAGGATGAGGCTGGGCCGTGTCTGCGCGGTCAGGTAGGCCAGTGCTTCGCGTCCGTTGCGGACGCCGGTGACCCGATAACCTTCGTCGCCCAGGATCTCGGTCAGCGTTTCCCGGATGTCCGCGTCGTCGTCGATCACCAGGATCGAATGACACGACAGATCGAGGCTGTTGGTGGGGTCGGGCACGGTAGCTCGACTCTAAGTCTGGTGCGGCGATCGGGGAAGGGGCAAAGCGCGTCTATCCGTGTGCGCTGGTGCGCGGAAGAGACTATCCTTCGCCCGCACCAATCCCAAACGCGTCATAAATCTGACGAGGAGAAGTCATGAACAGAAAAGCCAGCGCGCAATGGAAGGGCAGCTTGAAGGACGGAACCGGAATCTTCTCCGTGGAGAGCGGCGCCTTCGCGAATGTGCCGTACTCGTTCGGCCGCCGATTCGAGAACCAGCCGGGCACCAACCCCGAGGAGCTGATCGCCGCCGCCCACGCCAGCTGCTTCGCGATGGCGCTGTCGTCGGAGCTGGGGAAGCTGGGCATCACGCCGGTCAGCCTGGACGCCACGGCCACGGTGACGTTCGAGAAGACCGACGCCGGCTTCACCATCACCGAATCGCACCTGGACGTGATCGGCAAGCTGCCGGCGCCTGACGCCGCCAAGTGGGAGCAGGCCACGGACAACGCGAAGCGCGGCTGCCCGATCTCGCGCGTGCTGAACACCAAGATCACGCTCACCGCCAAGCTGGCGTGAGCGCCTTCTCCGAGCCCGCGGGCGCGACCGAGTGATCCTCGCGCCCCGCGGGCGCGACCGCTACCGCTACCGCTTCGGCAGGAGCTGGCGGTACGCCCGCAGGTGGCGCAGCGCCGCCGGGTAGTCGCCCGACTTTTCGTACAGGCGCGCGGCGTTGTAGTGAGCGTCGGCGTTGCGCGGGTTGGTGGCCAGCGCGCGCTCGTACGCCTCGATCGCGTCGCTGATGTGACCCTGGTCTTCCAGCGCCACGCCCAGGTTGAACGACGCGGTCGAATCCTCGGGTCGCACGCCCAGGGCGGCGCGGTAGTGAAACTCCGCGGCCTTGAGATCGCCCGCCTGGTGCAGGAGGCGGCCGAGATCGATGTGGGCGTCGGCGTGCGCCGGGGCCAGCGTCAGCACCTGCAGGTACGTCTCGCGCGCCTCCTGCGGATCGGCCTGCTCATGCTGGCCGGCGATCTCGTACAACTCTTCCACGCCGAGCGGCGGCGCGTCCGGTGCCTGTTCGGTTCCTTCGCCGGGCGCCGGTGCCCGCGCCGGTCGCAGCGCCGCGACGGGGGCGTCCTCCGTCACCGCCGCGCCCCCCGGTGCCGCCGACAGCTCCAGCAGGACCTGTCCCGACTCCGCCTGCCAGCGGGTCCGCCCGTCGCGCACGACCACCCGGTCACCCTCCGCTTCCAGCTTCACCGCCGACAGGGGCTGTCGATTGACCGTGCCGGCGACCGCGCCGGGCGTTGCCTGGAGGCGATCGCGCACGCGCTGCAACGCGCGCCGCACGCGGTGGGGGGCGATGCGCTCGCGCACCAGCCCCTCGGCCGTCCGCAGAAGCCGCAGGTCCTGGAACGAGAACAACAGCTCGCCCTCCGCGCCGCGCTCCGGGCTCAGCAGCCCGGCTCGCATGTACGCGCGCAGGCGGGCCGGGGACAGTCCCAGCATCCTCTCCACCTGCCGGGCGCTGTATCCGCTCATCGCGGAAACGACTATATACCGGGCGCGCGCCCTTGGCCCAAAGTCGCGAGGATGTCGGCCGGCTTTTCCCCTTGCCACAGGCGCGCGGCGTTCCGGCTCGTGGTGAACGTGCGCGTGTGCATGCGGTCGATGTACAGCACGCCGTTCAGGTGATCGATCTCGTGCTGCAGGATGCGCGCGTACCAGCCCGACGCCTTGATCGACACCGGCTCGCCCCGATGGTCCAGCGCTTCCACTGTCACGTCGTGCGCGCGCGGCACGATGGCCTGGAAGCCGTCGACGCTGAGGCAGCCCTCGAAGAAGTCGATCGCCGCGTCGTGCAGGGTCATGCGCGGGTTGACGATGACGTGAAAGGGGACCGGCTGGCGTTCGGTTTCGTCGACTGTGGCGACATCCTCGATCACGGCCAGCTGCAACGACTGTCCGATCTGCGGCGCCGCCAGTCCCACGCCGGGCGCGTCGTGCATCGTCTGGCGCATCAATTCGATCAGCGTTTGGATCTCGGGGCTGACGATCTCCGCCCTGGTCAGCGTCCGGGCCCCTTGGCGCAGCACGGGTTCGCCGGTTTGCACGATCTTCAGCAGCATCAGCCGCCCGCGCTCAGCGCTTTCCGCCGCGGGCGCGCTTGCTCTCGGCCTTCTCCGCCCGCGGCGGGGAGTGCCGGGGCGAGCGCCGCTCCTCCCCGCCCGCTGCCGTCTCTTCCTCGCTGGCGGTGGCCGCCGGATGCGCCTTGCCGCCGTCCTTGCCATCCTTGTCTTTTCTGCCGAGGCTCGCCTTCAGCGCCTCCATCAGGTCGATGATGCGCGCCGGTTCGGGCGCCGGGTCGGCGGTCGAGATCTCCTGGCCCTTGACCTTGCGCTCGATGTCTTCCAGCGTCCGTTTGCGCACGTCGTCCTCGTACTGCTTGGGATCGAACGTCTCCGACGAGATCTGATCGATGAGCTGCTTGGCCAGCTTCAGCTCCGGCTCGCGCACGATTGTGTGGGCGTCGTCCATCGGCACCTCGGAGAACGGTCGCACCTCGTCGGCGTACATCAGCTGCTGCAGGACCAGGCCCCCCGGCTCGTCGGTGGTCGGGCGCAGCAGCACCAGGTACTGCTTGCCGCGCGCGGCATAGCGGGCCAGCCCGCAGCGGCCGGTGTCGCGCATCGCCTGGCACAGCAGGCGGTACGCCTTCTCGCCGCCTTTCTCGGCGCCCAGGTAATACGCCTTGTCGAAGTAGACGGGATCGATCTTCTGCAGCGGCACGAACTCGGCGATCTCGATCGTCTGCGTCGCCTTCTCCTCCAGGGCCTTCAGCTCGTCGGGAGTGAAGGTGACGTACTGATCCTTGGCGAACTCGTACCCCTTGATCATCTCGTCGCGCGAGACGATCGTGTTCTCCACGGAGCAGAGGTACTGCTGCTTCAGGCGCGCGCCGTCCTTGGCGTGCAGCAGGTGAAACGACACGCCGGACGACGCCTGCGTCGCCGAGTACAGCTTCACCGGTATCGAGACCAGCCCGAAAGAAACGGTCGCCCCTGCGATTGCACGCGCCATGTAGGAAATTGTACTCCTGTGTGTGAGGGTCGCAAAAAACCCGCGAACGCCGGTCGTCTTTTCACCCGGCCAGATATTGAATCAGCTTCTTGGCCAGCGCAGGTCCCCTTCCTTCGTCCTCGTGCTTGAGAAAGACGTAGGTCTCCTTCCACGGCTGTAAAGAGATTCGCGCCGCCCATTGCTGCAGGGCCGCGTCGTCATAGTCCTGCCGGCGCAGCCGCAGGTATCCCCACGACGCCGTCGGCTCCAGCGGCGTGGCGAAGTCGTCCGCCTCGGCGACGCACAGGGCGGCGTCTTTCGCCCGCAGCGCCTCGAACACGTCGGGGGCGAACCAGGACTCGTGGCGGAACTCGAACGCCGCGCGCGCCCCGGCCGGCAGCTCGGCCAGGAAAGCCGTCAGCTTGCCCGTGTCCTTCTTCATGAAAGGCGGGAGCTGGAACAGTACGGGCCCGAGCTTCGCGCCCAGGGCCTGCGAGACGTCGAACAGGCGCGCCAGGGTGTCGTCCCCGACGGTCAGCTTCTTTTCGTGTGTGATCCGGCGCGGGCTCTTGAGCGCGAAGCGGAACCCGTCCGGTGTCTGCGCCGCCCATCCGCGCAGCACGTCCGCCGCCGGCATCCGGTAGAACGTGTTGTTGATCTCCACCGTCGGGAAATGGCCCGCATAATAGGCCAGCATCTGCCCGGCCGGAATCCTCTCCGGATAGAACCGCCCTTTCCAGGGCGCATAGCTGTAACCGCTGGTTCCGACGAAACTTTGCAAGGCCTGACCGCCGACGGGTAAAATATCAAAATGGCGTCGAAGCGCGCGCGCAATCCTTTCGACGACACGACCCGGACCGCGCAACCTCCCCCGGCCGATGGCGAGCACAACGAGGTCGACCATGCCTATCTGCTGGTGCTGGCGGGCGCCAGCCTGGGCGAGATGTACAAGGTCGACAAGCCAAAGACGGTCCTCGGGCGCGGGGAGAGGGTGGACATCCGCCTGGTCGACGAGGGGATCTCGCGCGAGCACGCCCAGCTGGTTCGCGAGCCCGACCACGTCATCCTCGAGGATCTGGGCTCGACCAACGGCACGTTCTGCAACGGCGTGCGCGTCAAGGAACAGATCCTCGCCGACGGCGACAAGATCCTGCTCGGCTCGACGACGATCCTGAAGTTCACGTATCACGACAAGCTGGACGAGGCGTTCCAGCGCCAGCTGTCCGAGTCGGCCCTGCGCGACGGATTGACGAAGGCGTTCAACAAGCGTTACTTCGGCGAGCGCCTGGAGAGCGAGGTGACGTTCTCCATCCGCCACCGCGTGCCGCTGAGCCTGATCTTCCTGGACATCGACCACTTCAAACGCATCAACGACACCCACGGCCACCCGGGCGGCGACGCCATCCTGGTCGAGTTGGCCGCGGTCATCACGGAGGGGCTGCGCGGCGAGGACATCCTGGCCCGCTATGGCGGCGAGGAGTTCGCGATCGTCTGCCGCGAGACGGAGCTGCGCGAAGCCGCCGCGCTGGCCGAGCGCCTTCGCGCCGTCGTGGAAGGTCACAGCTTCTTGTTCGAGGACAACGCCGTGCCGGTCACCATCAGCGTCGGCGTTGCGGCCATGCCCGACCCCGCCGCCCAGACCGGGGCCGACCTGGTCGCGCTGGCGGACGAGACCATGTACAAGGCCAAGCGCGGGGGCCGCAACCGCGTCTGTGTTCGCGAGGTCAGGTCGCCCCCGCAGGCGCCGCCCGTCAAGGGGCCGTCAGCATAGCGGGTACCAGCAGAGCCGCGCGCAGATCGGCCATGTACTGATCGCGCGGGATCGCCACCGCCCCCAGCCGTTCCAGGTGCGCCGTCGGCACCTGCGCGTCCAGCAGCCGGAACCCGCCCGCGCGCAGGCGTTCGACCAGGAACGACACCGCCGCCTTGGAGGCGTCGGTGCGGCGGTGAAACATCGATTCCCCGCCGAAGAAGCCGCCGATGGTCACGCCATAAAGGCCGCCCACCAGCGCATCGCCCTCGTAGACCTCGACGCTGTGGGCGTGGCCGCGGCGGTGCAGCTCGCTGTACGAGCGGATGAAGTCGTCGGTGATCCAGGTCCCCGGGCGGTCGGGCGCCGACGCCGCGCAGGCGCGCATCACCCCGACGAAGTCGCGATCGACGGCGAACGTCCAGCTGTGCCGGCGCGCCGTGCGCGCCACCGTGCGGTGCGGGCGAAAGCTGGCCAGGTCGAACACGGCGCGCGGATCGGGCGACCACCAGGTCAGGACCGGGTCCGACGACCAGGGAAAGACGCCGGCGCGGTAGGCCATCAGCAGCCGGTCGGGATCCAGCGAGCCGCCGACCGCCACCAGGCCGTTCGGCCACTCGGTCGCCTCCCCGGCCGGGGCGTCGTCGTCCATCGCCGATTCCGGATCGTCCACCGGCGATAAGTGTACACGCCGTTTTCGGTGCTTGCGCGGCGGGCGTTCCTGAGACAAGTGATCGAGGATGTCCCGCGGTCTTGGCGCCCAGCCGATTTTGGAAACCATCGAGAAAAAGGCCTACACCGACCAGCGCGCCAAGACGGTCTTGCTGTCGGCGCTGCGCGGCCGGGGCGGCCAGCTGACGCACGCCGACGCCATGGCGGCCTCCGGCCTGCCCAGCGACGAGACCCGGCGCGCCCTCGGCCTCCTGTTGAAGGAGTACCGCAGCCACCTTGCCGCCACCGAGAGCGGCGAGCTGGTCTACGAGTTCGACGCCGCCCTCCAGCGCCGCGACGCCGTTCCGCTGCGGGAGCGGCTGGCGCGGGTCGGGCTGGCGTTGTGGAAAGGGTTCTCGGTCGTCTTCAAGGTGGCGATCATGGCCACGCTGGTCGTCTACTTCACGGCCTTCGTCGCCATGCTGGTGGCGCTGGTCTTCGCCCGCAGCGCCGGCGGCAGCGATCGCGACGACGACGATGGCGGGTTCTCCGGTCTGTTCTGGATCTGGGGCTGGAGCTTTGGCGGCGACGGCGATCCTTACGGCCGCCGGCGGCGGGTGCGGGCGCGCAAGCCGCCGCTGTACAAGAGCGTCTTTTCCTTCGTCTTTGGCCCGCCGCTGCCGCCCGTCGATCCTCTGCGCGACGAGAAGGAGATCCTGGCGTTCATCCGCGCGCACGACGGTCGCATCGCCGCCGTCGATCTGGTGCGCCTGATGGGCTGGGACTTCGCGCGCGCCGAGGAGGAGGCGACGCGCCTCATGGTCGACTACGACGGCGAGCCGGAGGTCACCGACGACGGCGTCGTGGTCTACGTGTTCAAGGACCTGCGCAAGACGGCCGCCTCCGCGGCCGGCGCGATGACCGATGGGCCGACGCCGCGCATGGCCTGGGAGCGCATCGAACCCGAGCCGGTGCTGACCGGCAACACCGGCGAGCGCAACGCGGTGATCGGCCTCTTCAACGCTTTCAACCTGACGGCGCCTCTGTGGGTGGTGCCGGCGTTCGAGGCGAAGTTTCAGATCTCCATGGCCAGCTGGAGCTTCCTGCTGCACGACTTTCCGCTGGCCTTCTCCGGCGTGTTCTTTGGCGTGCCGCTGGTGCGCTGGCTGAAGGCGCGCCTGGGGCGCGGGCGCCGCGCGGCGGCCAACCACCGGCGGTCTTTGCTCCGCCGGATCTTCCAGTCCCCGGCGCTGCGCCCGCGCGAGGACCTGGCCCCCACGCGCGAACTGGGCGCCGCGCTCGATCGCACCCTGGTCGCCCTGGGTGGCGACGTCGACGCCGACGAGAACGGCAACGTGCGTTATCACTTCCCCCGCATCCGGCAAGAACAGGAGGCCGTGGCGCGCGCCCGTGCGGCCGCCCCGCGGACCGAGCGCGATCCCGGCGCGTTGGTCTTTTCCTCGTCGGACTGAGCGGCTAATCTCCGCCGTCGCAACCCATGGCGAAGATCAATTCTCATTATCAGAAGCTGCAGACGTCGTATCTCTTCTCCGAGATCGCCAAGCGGGTGCGGAGCTTTGAGGAGGCCCACCCGGCGGCGCGGATCATCCGCCTGGGGATCGGCGACGTCGTGCTGCCGCTGCCGTCTCCGGTCGTGGAGGCGATGAAGGCCGCCGCCGACGAGATGGGCCAGCGGGCGTCGTTCCGCGGCTATGGCCCCGAGCAAGGTTATCCGTTCCTGCTGGAGGCGATCGCCGCCGACTACGCCCGCCAGGGGGCCGTGGTGGGCGCCGACGAGATCTTCGTCTCCGACGGGACGAAGTGCGACACCGGCAACTTTCAGGAGCTGTTCGCCATCGACAACGTCGTGGCCATCACCGACCCGGTCTATCCCGTCTACGTCGACACCAACGTGATGGCCGGGCGCACCGGACCGGCCGGCGCCGGCGGGCGATACGGCGGCCTGGTCTATCTGCCGGCCACCGCCGAGAACGGCTTCGATCCACCGCTGCCGGAGGGCCGCGCCGACATCATCTATCTCTGCTCGCCCAACAACCCGACCGGCACCGTGCTGCCGCGCGCGTCGCTGGCCCGCTGGGTCGAGTACGCGCGCGCGCACGAGGCGGTGATCCTGTTCGACGCCGCCTACGAGGCGTTCATCCGCGAGCCCGGTCTCTTACATAGCATTTACGAGATCCCAGGCGCCCGCGAGGTGGCGATCGAGTTCCGCAGCCTGTCGAAGACCGCCGGGTTCACCGGCACGCGCTGCGCGTACACGGTCATCCCGAAGGAGGTCGCCGCCCGCAACGACAAGGGCGAGCGGGTGCCGCTGCACGGCCTGTGGAACCGCCGGCACACCACCAAGTTCAACGGCGTCAGCTATCCGATCCAGAAGGCCGCCGAGGCGACGTTCCTCCCCGCCGGCCGCGCCGGCGTGCAGGCGAACATCGCCTATTACATGGAGAACGCCCGCCTCATCCGCGAGGGGCTGACCAGCGCCGGCTACACGATCTATGGCGGCGTCAACGCGCCCTACATCTGGCTCAAGGTGCCGGCCGGCCTCTCCTCGTGGGCCTTCTTCGATCGGCTGCTCGGCGAGGCAAACGTCGTCGGAACCCCTGGCTCGGGCTTCGGCAGCGGCGGCGAAGGCTACTTCCGGCTGTCTGCTTTCGGCCTGCGCGAGAACGTGCAGGAAGCGATGGCGCGCATCCAGTCGGCGGCGCTGCCGCGCTGAGCGCGCGTCCGGTCAGAACGTCCCGGAGATGGTGACAGCGCCGCCGCCCACGGTCGGGGCCAGCGACACCGACGTCCGGTCGGACGCGTCGCTGCCGTTGCGGAAGACGAACACCACGCCCACCGCGCCCAGCGCGCCGCTCAGCCCCAGCAGCGCGTACGAGCCGTAGGCGTACGGCACCGCGCTGGAGCAGGCGGCGTCGGCCGACGGGCGATCGGACGCGCGCAGCACGGGATCGCGGCAGGTCGTCATCTTGGCGCGCGCCACCAGGTTGAAGACGAGGCCGGTCGCCGCCGACGCCGCCGCGCCCGCGAGCAACGGCCAGGGCGGCATCCGGCTTTCTTGCACCGCCGGCGCCGAGGACGCCGACGGTGTCGCCAGGCGCAACGGCAGGACGTCGGCATCCGCTTCCGCCAGGTAACGGGCAGCCGGCGCCGGCTTCACGATGCCCCGGGGCCTCGGCGGGGGCCGCGACGGCGGTGCCGGATCGTCGAACTCCTGGCGCAGGTCTTGAAGCTCCTTCTCCAGGTGGCCGATGCGCGTCTCGACGGCGGTTCGATCCGGCGCGTCGGGCATCAGGCGCAGATACGCATGGTAGGCGTCGGCCGCCATCAGCGGATCGCCGGATCGCTCGGCTGCCTCCGCCAGGTTGAACGCCGTCGATGGATGCGGCACGAGACGCAGCGAGCAGGCGTACTGCCTGACGGCAGCGTCGCGGTTACCGGCGTTCTCTGATTCTTCCGCGCGGGCGAACCAATCCTTGGCCAAGGCGCGCCGGGCCTGGCTGTCGTCGGCGGCAGGGTTCGGGCATATCTCGGCGCGGACGACGGTGCCTGCCAGCGGCAGCCCGATGAGAATCGCGCCGGTGAAGATGATCCTGCCGTACATCGGTCGTGGGGGAGCGGCGTTCAGTCAAACGGGTTGCGCTTGTGGTCAGCGGACGGGGCGGTAGCCGAGCTCACGGGAAGGGGCTTGGCGTCTTGCAGTCGGCCCATGGGCATCGGCGCGTCGTCGGTCAGCGTCCCGCCTCGTGTGGCGGGGGAGTTCGGGGCGCGCGCCGCTTTCGGGTGCAAGCGGCCGAGCTCGCGGATGCTGAGGCGGCGGTTGCGGGAGGCCGATGTCAGCGACAGCTTCGCGGCGCGGGCCCGGGCCGCGCGCTGTTCCTTGGCGCTGTGTCTCGTGCTCGGCCGGCTGGCGTTGGCGGCCATGATTGGCTTGCCGGCCTTCTTCCCGCCCTCCGTGGCCACAGGTGTCCCCGCCGGCGCCACGGCGACGGGCGCGGGCGGCGGTGCGAGGCTCGGCGGGACCGGAATCGCGGGCGGCAGCGTGACGGCCGGAGCAGGGGGAATCGCCCCCGGCCCCGGAGGGACGGCCGGGACGGTGGCGACGGTCGCCGGCGCCGCCACCGCGGGGAGGGACGCCGGCGCGGCGGCGGCGGGAGGCTGCAACGCCGCGACCGGGGATGGACGGACCGGATTCGGCGTCGGCGCGTCCCCGGTGACAGGCGGCGGTTCCGGGCGCGCCGGGCGAGCGGGCGGGGCCGGATCGAATCTCGTCGCGGCCAGCGGGGGCGACGATCCGTCGGCGCGCCGCCCGCCGCGAGGTTGCGACAGCACCAGCACGCCGGCGATCGAGATCATCGCCAGCGTGGCGATCCCGCCGTAGACCCACAACCGATCGTACGCCGACGGCATCGTCGGGTGGACCAGCGACTCCGCCGCCGGCAGGACCGGCGTTTCGGTCGCGCTGTCCGGCGTCTGCGGCTCCGCGCCCGGCTCCGGCAGGGCAGGTCCCAGCGACATCGTCGCGCCTGACGACTGCATGTCCAGGTTGCCCGCAGCCGCTCGATAGTCGCGCGCGTGATAGAGCTCGGAGTTGTCGACCGGCTGCTCGTACCGCCTCGCGCGGGGTGGGGTGACCTCCATCTCCATGGCCGTCGCGACGGTGCGCTTCCACTGCAGAAAGTCCGAGGCGAAAAGCAGCTTCATGTACGTGCCCAGCTGCTGCGGGCTGAAGGCGCCGTTGGTGAAGGCGAACCGCTCCAGCGCCAGGCCCATCTCCTGCGCGGTGTGAAACCGGCGATCGGGATCGCGGTCCAGAGCGCGCATGACGATCGCCTCCAGCTCTGGCGGCGTCGGCACCAGCTGCGACGGGGCGGGGATTGGCTCGTCGACCACCGCGCGCATCATCGCCAGCTCGTTCTCGCGATAGAAGAGGCGCTGGCCGACCAGGATCTCCCACAGCACCACGCCCAGCGCGAAGACGTCCGAGCGTGGATCGACCTCGCCCGCCGAGGCCTGTTCGGGCGACATGTACTGGATCTTTCCCTTCAGGCCTCCCGGATTCGTGTGCGTGCCGCGCCCCTGGGCGCGCGCGATGCCGAAGTCGATCACCTTCACCGCGCCCTCGAAGGACACCAGGATGTTTTGCGGCGAGACGTCCCGGTGGACGATCTGCATCGGGTGCCCCTCGGCGTCGATCATCGTGTGCGCATAGCCGAGCCCGCTGGCCGCCTGGGAGACGACGTACGCCGCCAGCGCGGGCAGCAGGGGCGTCTTCTCGCGGCTCGCCCGCCGGAGGACCGTCGACAGCGGCTTGCCCTGGACCAGCTCCATGGCCAGGAAGTACTCGTCGCCGTCGTGCCCGACCTCGATGATGCGAACCACGTTCGGGTGATCCAGGCGGGCCTCGATGCGTGCTTCGTCCAGAAACATTCGGACGAACTGCTCGTTCGCGGCCAGATGGGGCAGAATGCGTTTCAGGACCACCAGCGTCCGGAAACCCGAGAGCTCTCCCGACAGCGCCAGGTAGATCTCGGCCATTCCTCCGGTCGCCAATCGCCCGATCAGCTGGTATCGGCCTAGCGTCCCCATCCTGCGATCGCGCCCGCCGCCGCGTACGGCCTTATGCGTCGGTGTACTCACGCATACTGACTCCACCAGCTTCGTAGGAGTGGGTCAAGCGCAGACTCAGTTCTCTAATGTGTAAGCCATCTTGCAACTACCCAATCGATTGTTGCCGCCGCGCGCTCTCATTCAGAACCGGACCCGATTCCGCGCGACGTCATTTATTGGATAATTTTCAATAGCTTGCTTTGCTGGTCCGGCCACGAGCTGGCGCCACCGCCACGTACACGACATGTGTGCGACTGCCGCGACCGGCGTGCTCGCGCCGCACGGTGAAACCGGCTCCCTCCAGACGCGCGCGAAACGGCGGACTCTCGTCCTCCGACCAGACGGAGAGGACACCACCCGGGTGCAACGCCCGTCGCGCATTCTCGATCGCCCGCGGCCCGTACAACCGGTCAGGCCGCCGCCCGTCGTGGCGAGGCGGTCCTTCGTAAAGGTCGAGCATGATCGCGTGGTAGGTGCGCGCGTTCGCGGCCGCTATCACCTGAGCGACGTCGGCGATTGCCACCGACACCCGCGCATCGGCCAGCGCTCCCCGGTTCAGCTCGGCGAGCGGCCCGCGACACCAGGTCACCACCCGCTCGTCGAGATCAACGACCGTGACTTTCGCGTCCGTGCCCAGTTGGTCGAGCGCCGCCCGCAAGGACAGACCCATGCCCAGGCCGCCGACAAGCAAATGAGGCTTCTTTATCGGTGCGAGCGTGTCGCATGTCACACGCGCCAGGATGTCTTCGGATCGATGGGCCGTGCTGGTCATCAGCACGCGACCGCCGATCGTGATCAAGAAATCGCGAGAGCCGCGCTGGCGCAGCTCCAGCCGCCCCTCGCGTGTCGGACCAGCATCGATGACCTTCCAGGGAAGCATGCGTGCGGCGCCTGCTTGATAGCACGACACGAGCCGGCGGATCCGTTGTCCGGCTGGCAACGAAGCGCTGTTTTTGATCCAACAGACGCCGATCAGGAACGGTCGCTGATGCGTAACGGTAACTGTCAGATTATCGGCAGGTTGGATGTTCTCTTTAGATTGAATTTGATGGCTTGATTACTGCTTTGCCAGGCGGCAATGCGAACAGACACAAGGTCCGAGGGGTTCGTCGTCTCTTTGTTCACCGTCGCGGCGCTGACAGGTGCCGCATGCGCGGGACCGGACGCGGGCCAGGGGATGGAGAGCGCGGCCCTGGCGCAGGGGAACGGTCTGTCCGGGATCAATGGCCTGTCGGTGACGAACGGGCTCGGTACCAGCAACGGGTTGTCGCTGACGAATGGGCTCGGCACCAGGAAGGCGCCTTCTTCGGCAACGTCTTCGCCGCCGATTCGTCGGGCCAGGTGCCAGCCTATTTCTGCGAGGGCTCGAATCACCTGGGTCTGGTCCCCGGCCGCATCGGCGCAGACCAGCCTGGTTCGCCGTATTGGAATCCCTGGGGCATGAGCGGCCTTTGCGAGGATGCGCACCACTGCAGCACCAGCGGCGTGCCGACGCGCGACGGCCAGCCCGACGGCTTCTCATCATGCATGGGTTATCGATATGTCGTGACCGTCTGGCGCAACGGCGCGTTCAAGCCGGTCTTCGATGCGGCGGCCCAGTACGCCATCAAGAACGTCCACAGCGGCAAGGTGATCGATTGGGATCAGGACAGCGACGCCGCCCAGCAGTGGACCAACTTCAGCACCGGCAACCAGCTCTGGAAGTTCTCGCAGATGGGCGCCGGCGGCTACCAGATCGTCTCGGCCGCCAACGCCGGCAAGTGTCTGACGGCGGTGCCGATGAACGCCGACGTCTCGCGCGTCCAGATGGGGAGCTGCGACGGCAGCGCTCTCCAGACCTGGATCGTCGGCACAAGCAACGGCCGCCAGCCGGAGAGCTTCGGCCAGTACTTCAAGTTCGAGAACGCCGCCCAGACAGATCGCTATCTCGAGGTGCCGGAGCAGAGTGTGGACGACGGCACGACCCTGACCGCCGACGGCTTCGGCCCGGACGACAACGAGCTCTGGCGCCTGTCCCTGGTGCCGTGAGCGCGCCCCGGTCAGCGCCCACCGGGACCGGAGGCGCGCGCCGGCCCAATCACTGAAGGCGGGCGTTCGAGGCCGCCGGGATCAGCGGGGCCTGGACGGTGGCCGAGCGAGATGAAGGCAGCGGGGGCTCGCTCCGGCAAACGTCGAACTGATCGCCGTCGACGCGCCGGAAGCGCTGGGGCATCGGGACAAGGGGATTCCACGGGATCGGCCCCCGGGCCAGACGCGCGGCGATGGCCGGCGTCAGATCGCCGCCGATGTCGTGCTTCTCGGCGGGATCTGCCCCGAGGTCGTAAATCTCGGTGTCCCCGTAACGGGCATCGACGATCAGCTTCTGGTTGCCCTCGATGATCGAAAGGAACGGACCGCCCACCGTCGAGAAGGCGTAAACCCTTTGATTCGGCTGCGGCGGCCACTGACCCTGCAGCAGCGGCGACTGCACCTGCAGGTCCAGTCCGCGCGCCAGCATCGGGAGCACGTCGATCAGCGTGGCGGGCGTCTCGGCGGGCAGGCAGGCCTGCCCGGGAATGCGGGTGATGAGCGGCACGCCCAGGACCGTGTCGTAGAGATGAAAGGCGTGCTCCGAATAGCCGCGTTCGTTCAACTCCTCGCCGTGGTCGGCGGTGATGACGACGATCGTGCGCTCCCATTCTCCGCGCGCCTTGATGGCGGCGAACAGCCGTCCCAGGTTGCGGTCCAGGGCCGCCAGCTTGCGCGCGTAGACAGGGCGAAGATCGCCGCTGAACTGCGACAGCAGCTCGGATTTGCGCGGAAGGTGCAGATCCAGAAAGTGCGCCACCATCATGAACGGACGGTGCTGGCGTCCGGCGCGGTCGATCTCGTCGATCAGAAGATCGGTGGGCGGGGTGGCGGGATCACCTTCGCCCGGCTGAAGGCCGGTGTAGCTGGAGATCTGCCACAGGTTGCCGAAGACCCGCGCGTACATCCCCGCCTGGTCGGCGATCGCCGCCAGCACCGGTCGCTGCAACGACGTCCAGGCCAATGTGCCGTTGTACAGCGCCGGCATCGCCATGTGCGTGGAAGCGCCGGGAGAGCGGACGCGCTCATAGCGGCAGCCCTCGGCGACGACGGATGCCAGACTGGGATACGCGCTGCCCAGTGCTTGGCCGGGCGCGAGGTACAGGTCGCGCCGCAGGGTATCGATGGTGATGAGGAGGAGGTTCTTGTTGCTGGCGGGGCCCCGGACCATCACTGGCTGCTGCGGAGCGGGCGGGCAGATGCCGTCACCCCAGGTCAGATACGTGCTGGGACTGATGGAGCGCGCCCACGAGACCGGTGAGAGAAAGGTTCCCACCTCGCACTGCCGGCGCAGGTAGCTCGCCACGCGCGAGGAGGCAGGCGGCGCCAGGACCACGCACAGGCCCGCGACCGCCGTGCCCAGGGCCAACATCTGGTGCGCGGCGCGCGGCGGCGGCCGCGGCGCGACCGCCAGCGTGCTCATCAGCCAGGCGGAGGCGACGATCGCGCCCAGCTCCGATACGTGGCGTGGGAACAGCGACAGCACGTTGATGTCGATGCCCAGGATCAGGAACGCGAAGAACGCCAGCGACACCAGGCCGCCCGCGATTCGCCGCCAGCGCGCCCGTTCGTGCCCCGCGAACCAGGACATCAAGGCCACCAGCACCACGCCGACCAGCAGGGCCGTGGGCAACGAGTAGTGAGGCGGTCCGTGCAACATGCCGACGCCCCCGACCAGGGCGACGACGATGACGCCCAGGGCATGCGGCAGCCAGGGCCCCCCGTGGCGTTGCAGCCAGACCGAGAGCAGGGCATGCCCGCCGCGCACCATCGCACCGCCGGCGATCACCACGCAGACGAGGAGAGCGACGTCCGCGGGCGACATCCGCAGGTGAAATCGGCCGAGGGGCAGCAAGGTCTCGAAGAGCAGGGCGGCGCCGAACGCGATCTCGAATCGCCATGAATAGCCGGCCGTCTCCATGCGCGGAGGGGTCAGGTCTGCGATCGGCGAGGGGTCCTGGCTCGGGCTCAGCACGAAGCCGTCCACGCCGGGGGGATCACGGCGCCAGCGATCGGGGGACGCACGCGGGGCAGATTATCACGGTGGATGCGGTGGACGCGCAGCGAGCAGGATCGGAGCCGTGCGATTCGCGTCGGCCGGGATCGTCGTCGGCCGGATCGTTTCATTTTCCGTGCGGGCTCTCGCGCGCGACGGCGGCGCCGGGATCGCGCGCGTCGATCCAGTCGAGCAGCGTGTCGGTCCGCTGCGCCGGCGACAGCGCCGCCGCGTGGGCAACCCACCAGGCGGCGGCCAGCTCGCGCTCGCGGCGGCCGAGGTACGCGCGGTAGACGGCGATCCCCAGCGCGGCGTCGGCGGCGGGGCCGCCAGCGGGGTTGGGCGTCGCCGTCGTCAGGCCGGCCAGGCTGGCAAGCGCGGCGGCGTCGGCGGCGACCAGCGCGCGCATCCGCAACACCGGGTCGGCGCCCGGCTCGAGGAATGGTTTCAACGCCGGGTACGACGAGACCGCGCCGCGCTTCACCAGCATCTCGGCCGCGCGCATCTGCACCGAGCGGTGTGGTCGCCGCAGGAGCCGCACCAGGAACTTGGTCGCCTCCTCGGTGCGGACGCGGTCCAGCTCGCGCGCGACCAGCTCGGCGGCGCGTGGATCGTCGTCCTTGAACAGCACGTAGAGGTCGTCGAGGTCGGTGTCGCCGCCGGCGCGGACGATGCCGGCGGCGGCGGCCGCGCGCACGTCGGGGGCGGAGTCGCGGAGGAACGGGACCATCGCCACCACCTTGCCGCGGCCGGCGCCCGGGCGGATGCCGGCCAGCATGGCGGCGCCGCGCACGGCCGGCGACGGATCGTCCTTGGCGGCGGCACCCAGCGCCTTGCGGCCGGCGTCGTCGGCGATGGGGCCCAGCGCGACGGCGGCGGCGGCGCGCGCGTCGGCGCGCGCCTTGGAGTTTTGCAGCAGGGCGACCAGACCGGCGGCGCAGTCGGCGTCGCCGGCGCTCTTGAGCGCGCGGGCGGCCCGCTCCTGGTCGGGCAGATTCGGGCTCTCGAGCAGGCGCTTCACCAGCGGGCAGACATGGACCTTGGCGGCGGAGAGCGCCTCGCCCGCTTCCTCGGCGGTGGCGGGCTGGGTGACGGCGGCTTGCAGCCACTTCACGGCGGCCATGTCGCCCGACTCGGCCAGCGCGCGCGCCGTTCGCACCGTGGGCTGGCCGGCGGCCAGCTGCGCGGGCATCCAGGCCCTGGCGATGGCGTTCACCGCGCTGTCGGCCGGCGCTCCGGCGGCGACCGCCTCGGCGGCGCGGCTCCACAGCTCGGCCTCGCGCTTCTTGCGCAGCAGCTTGGGGGCGGCGATCTCCAGCGGATCGTGAACGCGTTCCAGCGTGACGATGCCGCAGCGCCGATCGTCGCGGGCGAAGGTCCAGTGCAGGTGGACGGTGTCGTCGTCGGACAGCAGCTCGACGGCGGGCGCGGGGAAGGGGAGGCTGTCGCGCAGGACGTCGCCGATGGCGTCGTCGAACCCGGCCAGCCCGGAGGGCTTGATCATCTTGGTCGTGACGGATTGCCCGTCGGCGCTGATGACCACGTCGGCCTCGGCGGCGCGGTCGCGATCATTGAGCGGGTCGCGCGCGGGCAGCGTCTCCGCGAGGCGCAGGAAGTTGTCGGCCCAGCGGCGGTGGACCTGGCCGTGCACGGCGCGCAGGAAATTCCCCTCGGCGCCCGGGGCGGCGATTCCCGGCTCGGCGTGTGCTTGCGCGGGCGGCGCTTCCGGCTTCTTGTCGGTGGGCGGCGGGGCCTCGGCCTTGTCGCCGGCGGGCGGTGCTTCGGCGCGGGCCGCGGGGGAAGCCGCCGTCAGGGAGAGAAGACCGAGACCGCCGATGACAAAAGACGTGCGTAACCTCATGGCAGCGATAGAGAACGGCCAGATTCGCCGCAAACTTGACCCCCCGCCGGGGCGGAAGGTCAAAGGTTCTCAGCGCAGCCAGAGGTCGAGCAGCGTGGCGGCGAGGAAGACCACCGACACGTAACCGTTCAAGCTGAAGAAGGCGACATTCAGCCGCGAGAGATCGGTCGGCGTGACGATGGCGTGCTCCCAGACGAGCAGCGCGAGGACGACGCCCACGCCGACGAGGTAGATGATGCCCAGGCCTGCGACGGCGGCCAGGACGGCGAGGGCGCCCACGGTGATGAGGTGCAGCGCCCCCGACAGCAACAGCGCCGTCCTGAGCCCGAAGCGCGCCGGGATCGAGTGCAGGCCGGCGGCGCGATCGAAGTCGGCGTCGGCGATGGCGTACAGGATGTCGAACCCGCCAATCCAGGTGGCGACGGCGAGCATGAGCAGGCCCGGCGCCAGCGAGAAGTCGCCGCGCACGGCGATCCAGGCGCCCGCCGGTCCGGCGGCGATGGCCAGTCCCAAAAAGAGGTGGCAGAGGAAGGTGAAGCGCTTGGTGAACGAGTACCCGAACAGCAGGGCCAGCGCCACGGGCGACAGCGCCAGGCAGAGCCCACCCAGGCTGGCGGCGGCGCCGACGAACAGCGCCGCGCTGCCGAGGGTGAGGGCCCACGCGGCGGCGAGCGACACCTGGCCGGTGGGCAGCTCGCGCGCGGCCGTGCGTGGGTTCTTGGCGTCGATGTGGCGATCGACGATCCGGTTGAAGCCCATGGCGGCGGTGCGCGCGCCGGCCATGGCCAGGACGATGGCGAACAGGCGGGCCGGCGGCAATCCCACGCCGCGCGCGGCGATGGCGGCCGCCGCCAGCGCGAAGGGGAGCGCGAAGATGGTGTGGCTGTACTTGATCATGCGCCCGATCGTCAGCGCCTGAC
Organism: Polyangia bacterium; assembly: GCA_035544495.1. Classification (GTDB taxonomy): domain Bacteria; phylum Myxococcota_A; class Polyangia; order Fen-1088; family Fen-1088; genus DATKEU01. Next base: position 19,830 of record DATKEU010000123.1, read on the forward strand.
CGACGGCGCCCGCGCGGGGCGGCCGGTTGTCGTTGCCGGCGATGGCCGTCATGCGCGCGCCACCCAGCGCAGGCAGGGTTCGGGATCGCGGACCAGCGCCTCCAGCGGGGCGCGGTAGTCCTCGACCAGCACGTCGATGAGCCCCGGGCGTTTCCCGGGCGCGATGACGCCCAGCGCGCCCAGGCGCAGAGCAGCGGCGCCGGCGCGCGTGGCGGCGTCCAGCCACAG
>DATKEU010000124.1:0-14006 GCA_035544495.1 Polyangia bacterium
CGCGGCGCGGGCGCCGGCGGGGCGGACGTCGGCGCCAGCGTCGTCCGGCGCTATCAGGACGGCCTGCTGACGGCCGCGCCGCTGTGGGACGCGTCGACGCACGCGTTCCCGTGCGGGGCTGCCGTCGGCGGCGTCAGCGACGATCCCCCGACCGCCTGCACTGGCGTTCACCAGCGGTTACAGGTGGGAACGGCGGCGTGCCCGGCGCCGCCTTAGTCGTTACTGCGGGGACAGCGCCGAGGTCGGGATGATTGCCTTCGCCTCGCTGGCGCTGGACCAGCGGAGGTCGACCGACGCCGTCCCCATCTGGTCGAAGTACTCGAGCTTCAGCGACACGGGCATGCCCGCCTGCAAGGCGATGGTCCCTTGCACTTGGTGGACGGCGTGCATGGTCCAGTCGTCGATCAGCTGCTGGCCATTGATCCAGAGGCGCGTGCCGTCGTCGGCGTCCGTGTAGAAGGTGTACGTCTCGCTAAAGCGCGGCGTCACCGTGCCCGTCCAGCGGATCGAGAATCCGTCTACCGGCAGCTTCGGATCGGGCGCATTCAAACCCCAATCGAAATCGACGAGGGCGTCGGTGCGCGTGAGGGTGCTGGGGGCGGTCAGGTTCATGTTGCCGAAATACTCGCCAACCAGGCCGCCGCAGACTCCCGTCGAGCAGATCGCCGGCGTGGCGCAGTCCGTGGCGGCGGTGCAGGTCGAGCGGCAGGCGGCGTTGGCGTCGCAGGTGTACGGCGCGCAGGACTTCGCCGTCATCATCACGCACACGCCCGCGCCGTCGCAGGCGCCAGGCGGCGTCAACGACGATGCCGTGCACGAGGCCGGACGGCACATCGTCCCGCTCTGGTAGGAGCGGCAGTGGCCGGCGCCATCGCAGAATCCATCGTGGCCGCAGGTCGACGCGCCGTCATCGGAACACTCGTTTCGCGGATCGCTGCCGGCGGCCGCCGGCTGGCAGTGGCCCGGAGCGCTGGCGGCCGAGCAGGTGAGGCACGTGCCGTTGCAGGCGCTGTTGCAGCAAAAACCCTCGACGCAGAACCCGCTGGCGCAGTCGGTGTCTTGTCCGCAGGCGGTACCCACCCCCGCCCCGGTCGGCGCTTCGCCGCCGCCCGCGTCGACGCCCACGCTGTCGCCGCCGTCGGCACCCGCGTCGACCATCGACGGCGACGGCGCGTCGTCCTGACCGGCATCGTCCACTAGACTCGCGTCGAACAGACTCAAGATTCCGCCGGCGCTCTCCGCGGGGCGACAGCCCGCCATGGCGACGAGCGCGACGACGATCGCAAGGACCCGGATCGGTTCGCCGAAGTTGCGGGCCGCGCGGTCCAAGACAGGTCGGTGATTCAAGGTAGACGTGGCCTCCCAGCCGTGCGACGAACATCGACGGATAGGGGTTCCGCCTGTAGCCGCGCGGCGCGACACGCCGCGCCACCGACGAGCTTCGGCCAGGAGCGTGTCCCGGTACACCGGCATGCTCCATACGCGGACGGACAGCCCACCCTGGCCACCCTGGCGCCTTCGGCGCGACCGCTAGCCCGCGGCGGCCAGCGTGGCGCTGACGATCGATTGGGCCTCTTCCTGAATGCGGGTCAGGTGGGCGCGGCCCCTGAAGCTCTCGGCGTAGATCTTGTAAACGTCCTCGGTCCCCGACGGGCGGGCGGCGAACCAGCCGTTTTCGGTCGTCACCTTCAGGCCGCCCAGCGCCGCGCCGTTGCCGGGCGCGCGCGTCAGCTTGGCGACGATCGGCTCGCCGGCCAGGGACGTCGCGGTCACCTGCTCGGGTGAGAGCTTCTTGAGCGCGCTCTTTTGCCTGGGCGTGGCGGGCGCGTCCCGGCGTTCATAGATCGGATCGCCGAAGCGTTCGGTCAGCCCGCGGTACAGCTCGCCCGGATCGCGGCCCTGGCGGGCGGTGATCTCGGCGGCGAGGAGGTCCAGGATCATGCCGTCCTTGTCGGTGGTCCAGACGCCCCCGTCGCGGCGCAGGAACGAAGCGCCCGCGCTCTCCTCGCCGCCAAAGCCGAGCGAGCCGTCCAGCAGCCCCGCGACGAACCATTTGAAACCGACCGGCACCTCGCAGAGCCGACGCCCGCGATCGGCGGCCACGCGATCGATCAGGCTGCTGGAGACCAGCGTCTTGCCGACGCCGGCGTCCGCGCGCCACCCACTGCGCGCGCGATAGAGATAGTCGATCGCCACGGCGAGATAGTGGTTGGGGTTCATCAGCCCGGTGCTGGGCGTGACGATGCCGTGGCGATCGCAGTCGGTGTCGTTGCCGAAGGCGATGTCATAGCGGTCCTTCAGCTTGATCAGGGACGCCATGGCGTCCGGCGACGAGCAGTCCATGCGGATGCGCCCGTCGCGATCGACGGTCATGAAACCGAAGGTCGGGTCGACCACGTCGTTGACCACGTCGATGTTCAGGCGATAGCGCTCGGCGATGGGGGCCCAGTAGGCGACGGCGGCGCCGCCCATCGGATCGACGCCCAGGCGCAGGCCGGCCGCGCGGATGGCGTCCATGTCGATGACCGCGCCCAGATCGTTGACGTAGGCGCGGACGAAATCGTAGCGGCGCGTGGTGGGCGCCTGGCGCGCCGCCGTCCATGGGATCCGGCGTACGTCGCGGTTGCCGGCCGCCAGCATCTGGTTCGCCAGCGCTTCGACCTCGCCGGTGACGTCGGTGTCAGCGGGGCCGCCGTTCGGCGGGTTGTACTTGAAGCCGCCGTCCTCGGGCGGGTTGTGCGACGGCGTGATGACGATGCCGTCGGCCAGATGGTCGCCCGCGCCGCGGCCCCGGTTGGCGGTCAAGATGGCGTGGGAGAGCGCCGGCGTCGGCGTGTAGCCACCCGCCGCGTCGATCATCACCGTCACCTCGTTGGCGGCCAGCACCTCGAGCGCGCTGATGAAGGCCGGTTCGGACAGCGCGTGCGTGTCCATGCCCAGGAACAGCGGGCCGTCGATGCCAGCCTTCTTGCGATACAGGCACAGCGCCTGCGTGACGGCCAGGATGTGAGCTTCGTTGAAGGCCGCGGCCAGGGCCGAGCCCCGATGTCCGGAGGTGCCGAAGGCGACGCGCTGGGCGTCGATCGCCGGGTCGGGGGTGATGGCGTAATAGGCGCTGACCAGGCGGGGAACGTTGACGAGAATGGACCGGGGGGCGGGCTTTCCCGCCAGCGGATGCGTGGACACCTCGGGACCTCCTGCGATGACGACGCGAGCATGCGCGGCGCCGGCTGTCCCTGCAAGAGGGGGCGCACCCGGCGGCCAGCTTCGTCAGCGTCGCGGAACGACCTTGCCGCCGTCAGGGGACGATGGCGGAGCAGTCGGCGGCGCAGTTGAAGGTGGCCGACAGGCACGACTTGCCGCCGATGCAGGACTCGCAGGCGTCGGCCTTGGCCCGCTTGGTGGCGCTGTCCTCGGCGTTCTGCCGGCAGCGATCGCGGCACCCGCCGACGTCATAGCTGGCGTCGTAACAGTCGCGGTAGCGCGAGCAGACCTCCTGGCAGTCGAACGCCGTCTCGACACTGTCGCACGAGACCACCGGCACGACGGCGCCCAGCGCGGCCGCCACCGCCAGCACCAGCCAATTGAGACGAGAGGCTCCCCTGTTCGTTTCCCGCATGCCTCGAAATATTGGGCGTGCGTTGTCGGAGACAAGGGGCGGTGCGCGCTCGGGCGGCGTTGTATTGAATTGCGGTCAATACGTGTCGCGCAGCGAGCGCGCGCGCACGCCGGGGGGCGATGCCGGGCCGGTGGGGCCGGGATTCCAGCCGACCGTGGCGGTCTCGCCGGGCAGGAGGTCGAAGAAGTTGTCGGTGAACGATCCGCTCGCGCCGTCCTCGGCCGTCAGCCAGACATCGCGCGCCAGGCGGCGCGCGGTCACCTTGACCGTGGTGACGCCGGCGCGCGGGTCGACCGCCGTCTCGAGCGCGGGGTCCGGCAGCTCCAGGTCTCGCGACTTGACGAAGAAGAGGAGGTTGCGCGACAGGCGCTGGCCGTCCTGAGCAAGCTCGGCGACCAGCACGACCTGGTGGGGATCGGCGCCGGCCAGGGCCTCGCGCCGGGACAGCGTCAGCTGGACCCGGCTGGCGTTGGCGGGCACGGTGATCGGGCTGTCGCGCCGCCAGCGCTCGTGGCCGTCGAAGTCGATCAGGCGCACCGACAGCTGCGCGCGCGTGTCGGTCAGGCGATCCGAGACGACGTGGACGCGCACGCTGCCGCCGTCCACCACCGGGCTGACCAGCAGCGGGGCGTAGAAACGGCGCGCGTAGTGGTGGAGCGCCTTCCAGCGCCCGAAGTAGTCGATCCCCGACCAGGACGCCACCGGCCAGCAGTCGTCCAGCTGCCAGTACAGCGTGCCGGCGCTGTACGGCATGCGCCGCCGGTGCGCCTCGGCGCCGAACTTGATCACCGTCGCCTGCAGCACCTGGCTGACGTACAGGAACGATTCGAAGTCGCGCGGCGGACGAAAGTCGCGCGCCATGTACGTGGCGATCAGCTGATTGCCGCGCGGGTGGCGCTGGTGCGCTTGCATGACCGGCGAATCGATGCGCCGCTCGGCCGGCGCGGCGTAACGGGCCACCGTCGACGGCTCTGGGAACGATTGGAAACCGTACTCGCTCATGAAGCGCGAGACGTTGTCGGCGTATCGCGCGTACGGCTGCTCGCCGTGCCAGACACCCCAGTAATGCATGTCGCCCCACCCCAGCTTGTTGGCGGGCACGCCGTCCTCGTTGGCGCTGGGCGAGCTGCGCGTGTAGAAGCGGCCCGGATCCTCGCGCGCCACCACGGCCGGCAGCAGGTGGTGAAAGAGGTGCTTGTAGTCGGCCCAGAGCTTGTCCTGCACGGCGCGCGACAGGTGAAACTTGAAGGCCCAGCCCCACCCTTGCCACGCCGCTTCGATCTCGTTGTTGCCGGCCCATAGCGCCAGGCAGGGGTGGTTGCGCAGGCGGCGCACGTTTTCCACGGCCTCCTGCTCGACGTCGGCGACGAAGGCGGCGTCACCGGGATACTGGCTGCAGGCGAACATGAAGTCCTGCCACACGAGAATCCCCAGGCGATCGCAGGCGGCGTAGAATGCGTCGTCCTCGTACACGCCGCCGCCCCACACGCGCAGCATGTTCATGTTGGCGTCGGCGGCCGCCTGCACCAGCGCGCCCAGGCGTTCCGGCGTGACCCGGCTAGGAAAGCTGTCGGACGGAATGTAGTTGGCGCCCTTCATGAAGACGGGAACGCCGTTCACCTTGACGGTGAAGCTCTTGCCGTCGCGGTCGCGGCGATTGACGACCTCGACGGTGCGCAGGCCGATGCGCGCGGCGTGCCGCCCGCGCGCCTGCCCGTCGCTGCTGAGATCGACGGTCACGTCGTAGAGGCGCGGCGTCCCGAGGCCGTTCGGCCACCAGCGCTGTGGCCGCTCGACCACGACCCGAGCCAGCACGTGATTCGGGCCCGGCGCCAGCGCGGCCGTCGCGCGCGCCGCCGGCGCGCCGTCGATCGCCACCGCCACCTCGCCGGCGCCGGCGCGCGTGGCCGCCACGGTGACGTCGACGGTCAGCTCGGCGCGAGCGTCGTCGAGACGTTCCTGCCGGACGTGGACGTCCTCGATGCGCGCGCCGTCCCAGGCGCGCAGCAACACCGGGCGCCAGATCCCGCTCGTCACCAGGCGCGGGCCCCAGTCCCATCCGTAGTGATAGGGGGCCTTGCGCGTGAACATGCTCAGCATCTCGGGCGCCTGGTCGTTCACCGCCGGCAGCACGTACCCCAGCCGGTGATACGCCGGCTTGACGAAGGTGATGGGCGATCGGAACCGCACCAGCACGACGTTGTCGCCCCGATGCAGGCTGGATTTGATGTCGACGACCCAGCGCCTGAACATGTTGTGCGCCGACATCACGGACGCGCCGTTGACGAAAACCTCCGCGTACGTGTCCAGCCCCTGCCACACCAGCTCGACGCGTTCGCGCCCGAGGAGCGCGTCGTCGGCGACCAGCGTGGTCCGGTATTCCCAGTCGGCCTTCTCGATCCACTGCACGTCCTTCTCGTTCGTCCCCACGAACGGATCGGGGATGCGGTGGTTGGCCAGGAGGTCGGTGTGCACGCAGCCAGGGACGGTCGCTGCCATCCAGTCGGCGTTGGCCGCCGTCGGGGAGGACCGCGGCGCCTCGACCTGGCGGAACCACCAGGGACCGGCGAGCGTCGTGGTGGTCACCTCGCCTCCGGGCGCGGGCGCCGATTCCGCGCGCGCCGGCCCACCCGCGCAGGCCGCCAGGGCGGCGACGATGACCACGCCCGTCCGGCGGGCACCGATCGAAGGGGACGCGACGAACGCCACCCTTTCAGCATAATGCGGGCCTGGCGCCGCGGCTCACTTGAGCGCGTTGCGAAGCAAGCTGCGCAGGTTTTGGAAGTCGATGGGCTTTTCCAGGCGCGGGTTGCCGACGCGATCGAGAAACTCGCGAGCGCGAGGCGTGAACGCGCCGCCGGTTATAAAGATCATCCGCTCGGCCTCCGCCGGCGCCACGCGCGCCACCTCGTCGTAAAGATCCATGCCGGACAGCTCCGGCATCATCAGGTCGCACAGGATGGCATCGAAGCGCTCTCCTTTGCGCAGCCGGGCCACCGCCTCGCGCGCATCGGTCAGGCCCGTGATCCGGTACTCCTCGACGAGCGCGCGCCGGAGGGCGCTGACGATCATCGGCTCGTCGTCGACGACCAGGATGCGGCCGCCCGATGCCGGCCTTTCATGAGCCACGGCCGGGCGGGCGACCGCCAGCGCCTCGGGCGGGACGGACGGCAGGGTGACCCGGAACGTCGCGCCGCGCCCCGGCTCGCTGGTGACCGCGATGTCGCCCGCCATGGCGCCGAGGATGCCGCTGCAGATCCACAACCCCAGGCCCGTGCCGACGCCGGCCGGCTTGGTGGTGAAGAACGGGTCGAAGATGCGCGCCTGGATGTCCGGGGGAATGCCCGCCCCGGTGTCGCGGATCTCGACCACCGCGCGGCCGCGGGCGTCGGTGCGCGTGATGACGCGGATCTCGTTGCTCTCGGCGGCGCCATCCTCGACCGCCTGGGCCGCGTTGACGAGCAGGTTCAGGAAGACCTGACCCAGCCGCGATTCGTTGCCTTCGACCAGCGGCACGTCGCCGAAGTCCTTCACCAGGCGGGCGCGGTGGCGGATCTCGTTCCAGGCCATGTTGATCGACGACTCCAGCACCCGCCGCAGCGAGACCGGTCCCGTGCCCTCCCCGTCGGCGCGGGCGAAGATCTTGAGGTCGCGCACGATGCTGCGCACGCGCTCGGCGCCCTGGCGCGCCTCCGCCAGCGCGTCCTCGACCTCGCGCAGGCCGACGCCGATCTCGCCCTGCGGGCCGGCCAGCGCGGCGATGCGCGCCGACCCCACCGACAGCTGCTGCCGGGCAAAGTCGATGTTCGCCACGATGTACGCCAGCGGGTTGTTGATCTCGTGCGCCACGCCCGCGGCCAGCGTCCCGACCGAGGCCATGCGCCCGGCGACGGCCAGCAGCTCGTCCGTCTTCTTGCGCTCGGTGAGATCGCGGATGAACAGGTAGTGTCCGCCACCATCCAGCGACGCGGGCACGACCGTCATCTGCAGGGGGACCTCGCTGCCGTCCCGGCGCAGCGCCCGCGCCTCGCGCGACACGCGCACGCCGGCCGCGGCGGCCGCCGCCTGATCGGCGAAGACCGCCCGATCGGCGGGGTGAATCAGATCGCGCCAGCGCCGGCCGAGCAGGTCCGCCTCCGGGAAATCGGTCAGCGCGCAGAGACCGCGATTGACCGCGGCCAGGCGGCCGTCGGCGTCGACAAAGGCGATGGCCTCGGCGGCGTCGTCCAGCGCCGCCCAGAGGCGGGCCGCCTCGGTGGGGGCGCCCGACGTCGCCGGCGATCCGACGGCTGCGCCGGCGCGCTTTCCACCCTGGGGCGCTGCCCTCTGCGCCAGCGAACGGGGTCTCCGCACGCGGGCAGGATATCAGCTTCGCCGACGGTGACGAAGCGGTTCGGGCGCGGGCGGGCGACGCACGCTGACCTCAGCGCTTGAAGAAGCTGGACGAGGACGACGAGCGTTGCGTCGACCCGAAGAACGACGGTCGGGTGTGCCCGCCAGTATCCAGCATCTCGGCGGCGCGCTCGCGCACCTTGGCGCTGGGGTCGTGGTGCGCGGCGTCCTTGAGAATCGGCGTGGCCGCGCTGCCCGCCCGTCGCAGGAAGAGCTGCGATCGTTCGTGGGTCTTGTCGCTGGCCAGCGACGCCACCACCGCCTTCAGCAGCGCGGGGTCGGAGCGCAGCGCCGGGTCGGCGCGCACCGCCTTCTCGGCGGCGCCGAGGCCTTGCGCCCATCGACGTTGCTGCAGCTCCAGAAGCGCGGCGTGGTAGTCGGCCGCCGGATCGGTCGCGGGCGGCGGCTCGGCGGGCGCGGCTGGCGTCGGCCCTGGGGGCGGGCTTGAAGGCGCCGGTGGCACGCTGGGCGAGCGCGCCTCCGCGACGGAGGATTTCGCCGAGGCCGCAGCCGGCGACGACGACGCCGCCTTCACGTTCGGCGGCGAGGAGACAGCCACGGTGGTCCGCGACGGCTTGTACCGGAGAAGAACACCCGCCGTCAGCGCGACGCCGACGAACAAGAACAGCGCCGCGCCGACCAGCTGCGCTCGGCGCCCGGACGGCTGTCGCTGCGGAGGCAGCGGCTGCGCCGGCGCCGGCAGCCCCGCCGCCGCCGCGATCTCCCGCGCCACGCTGGGGTCGACGATGGTGGCGTCGCCTTCATCGGGCGCGCGGCGCGTCTCGGGATTCCGCGCCTCGGGCGTTCGCCCCTCGGGAGTGCGATCGATCGCCTGCGTGAACTCGCCCGCCGACTGGAATCGATCGGCGGGCACCTTGGCCAGCGCGCGCCGCACCACCTGCTCCAGCGGCTGCGAGATCCGGACCCCGGGCGCGACCTCGGCCATCGCCGGAACCGGCGCCTCCTGCTGCATCAACAGCAGATCGCCGATGTGATCCGAGACGAACGGCTTTCGTCCGGTCAATAGCTCGAACAGCACCACGCCCACCGAATAGAGATCGCTGCGCGCGTCGATTACGCCAGCGCCGCCGATCTGCTCGGGCGCCATGTAGCTGGGCGTGCCGATGGTCAGGCCGGCGGTCATGGCCGGCCCGTCGCGCAGCTTGGCCAGGCCGAAGTCCAGGATGCGCAGATAGTCCTGCAAACCGGCCTCGTCGCTGAGGATGAGATTGTCCGGCTTGAGATCGCGATGGACGATCCCCTGGGCGTGCGCGTGGGTCAGCCCCGACAGCAGCTGCCGCGCGATGTGCAGCGCGCGCCCGGCCGGCAGCGCGCCCGCGTTCAGCGCCTCGCGCAACGTCGTGCCCGTGACGAAGTCCATGACCAGATACGGCTGGCCTTCGTGGCCGAAGTCGATCACCGACACGCAGTTCGGGTGCGAAAGGCGGCTCATGGCGCGTGCCTCGTTCTCGAAACGTCCGAGGAACGCCTTCTGCGCCGCGATCCAGGGGTGCAGGAACTTCACCGCCACCGGGCGGCCCAGCTGCAGGCGCTCGCCCTTGTAGACCACGCCCATCGCGCCCGAGGCCAGCTTCGCGATGATGCGGTAGCGTTCCTGCAAAACGCGGCCGATACGCGGGTCGGGGATCGAGGGCTGTTCCGTCTCCACGCCACCTCACCTTAACATGCGGCCCGCACCGGGATCGGGCGTCGTTTCGTGGTCCGCCACGCGGGTCGCGCATACCATCCGCGGATGAGCGACCTGTCGGAGACCATCAGCGAATCGATCGAATCGGCCCGGAATTCGCGCCTCAACTCGATCGTCGCGCTCAGCGTGGCGATCACGGCCACCTTCACCGCGCTCTGCAACGTCAAGGATGGGAACATCGTGCAGGCGATGGCGCAGGCCCAGGCCAACGCCGTCGACGCCTGGGCCTATTACCAGGCGAAGGGGACCAAGCAGAACATCGCCGAATCGGCTCGCGACCAGCTGGCCGTGCAGCGCGACCTGATACCGCACCTGACCGACGAAACGCGCGCGCTGATCCAGGCCAAGCTGGACGATTACGAGAAGAAGGTTGCGCACTATGAACAGGAGAAGACCGAGATCAAGAAGCAGGCGGAGAACTATCAGAAGGAATACGATCGCCTGAACCTGCACGACGACCAGTTCGACATGGCGGAGGCGACGCTGTCGATCGGGATCGCCCTCTTCGGCATCACCGCGCTGACGCGCAAACGCGCCCTGCTGGTCGTGGCGCTGGTGTTCGCGGCGCTGGGAACATTTCTGGGGCTGGCCGGATTTCTGGGCCTGAGCGTGCATCCGGATTTCCTGGCGCGGCTCCTCAGCTGAATAGCGCGAATCGCGTGGAACGCGGGCGGCTTGGCCGCTGCGGATCCGTCGCGGGAGGTCTGGAACCCTTTGACAACGCGCGATCGCGCCGACAAGATCGCGCGTCCATGAACGCCGACCCGAACTGCCCGGGCATCCTCGTCGTCGACGACGATCCGGACATTCGCGAATCGCTGCGCGAGGTGCTGGAAGACGAGGGCCACTCCATCGTCTGCGTGTCGAACGGGCGGGAGGCGCTGGACTATCTGCGCTCCGGTATGCGCCCCTGCGTGATCTTGCTCGACCTGATGATGCCGGTCATGGACGGCTGGCAGTTCCGGCGCGAGCAGAAGCAGGACCCGGCCATCGCCGACATTCCGCTGATCGTCATCACCGCCACTGGCAAGCGCCCGGTGCTGGTCGACGCGGACGAGCTGGTGATGAAGCCGCTCGACCTGACGCGCCTGTTCGATGCGATAGACCGGTACTGCTGACCGCTACTGCTGACCGGTACCGCTGACCGCTACTGCTGATCACCTGGGCTGGCCGCGCCGCTCGGCGCGGCCCGTGTCGTCACATGCCGCTCAGGAACTTCCAGTGTTCGGTGGTCTTGTCTCTCTCCAGCTCGAACTTGTGATAGTCGTCGACCCGGCGATAGCGATCGCCCGAATCGGCGGCCAGCTCGAACGACCCATCGATGAAGACCTCCACCGTGGCGCGGTCGCCGTTCACCTTGATGTTGCGATATTCGATGTCGTAGCGGATCGACTTCACCCGCTGCAGCTTCTTGCTCAGGACCTGGCGCAGCCCCTGATAGCCGTAGTCGTCGTCCGAGCGCGGCGTGCCCGAGTCCTCGAAATACTTGTCGGACGCCAGCACCAGCAGCTCCTCCACCTTGCGCGCGAGCAGGCGCTGCCGGTACTGCTCGATGGTGTCGATGATCTGCTGGTTCTGCTCGGTCTTGAGGACGGAGGTGCCCGGGATGTAGTCGATGTGCGCGCACCCGACGGCGGCCAGCGCCCAGACGGCGCCGGCGATCAGCGTCCGCACGCCCCGGCGGCAGAGTGTTCGCACATCGATGGCGGCGGCGTCGTTCGTCATGCAGGGGGCCCTGTGTAGCGCTTGGCGAGGAGTGCAGGAAGCGTTCCATCGATGATTCGGGGAAAAAGCGGCGTTCACGCGCGCCTCGCGCGCCGGCCGCCCCGCGCTTCTGCCTTCCCGTCGCACGGGAACCGATCAGCGTGCCAGTTTGGCACGCGGCGGCGGCGCTTTGACCTGAGCCGGCGATCTTGCGATAGTCCTCGGATGGCGGACGCAATCACGTCGGGGCGGGCGGCGGGCTCCCCGGTCGAAGACGGAGAGCAACCCCGCGAATTCCCACGTTACGAAGTGAACGCTTACGTCGACTTCACGGGCACCGAGGTGGCGCTGTTCCACCGCATCCAGAACATCTCGCTGGGCGGCGTGTGCATCCAGACGTCGGGCGTGGAAGAGGTCGGAACGGTGGTCGACCTGGTCCTGAACTTTCCCGATCTCGACGCCTCGATCGGCGTCAAGGGACAGGTCGTGTGGGCCAACCGCGACGACCCGATGGACATGGGCGTGCGGTTCATCGACCTGGACGAAGAGCGCAAGGACACCCTGCGCAAGTACATCAGCTTGGTGCGCAAGGTCTAGCGGTCGCGCCGAAGGCGCGAGGGTTGGGAGGGTGGGTTGTCCGTCCGCGTATGGAGCGTGCCGGTGAACACCGGGACACGCTCCTAGCGGTCGCGCCGATCACGGCAGCGCCAGCAGCGGGCTTTGCCGCGCCAGGTGTGCCTTGACGCTGGCCAGGCGGGCGAGGTAGCGGCGGAAGTCCTTGCCGGGGGCGGCCCCCTCGGCGCGGCGCAGGTGGACGTCGGTGATGCGGGTCACCGCGAAGCGACAGGCGGCGAAACGCAGCTCGGCCTCGAAGGCCACGCGCTCGTCGGCCGTCGGAGCGCGCACCGTCGTGTATCCGTCGAAAAGGGCCGCCACGATCTCGGGGCGAAAGTCGTCGCGCCCGTAACCGAAGGCCAGCGTGGTCACCGCCAGGTCGTACGACAGCCGGCCCCAGGCGGCCTGCTCGAAGTCGATCAGCGCGCGCAGCGCGGGCTGATCGCCGGCGGCGAACATCACGTTGTCGATGAAGAGATCGCCGTGGATCAAGCCTTCGGGCAGGTTCGGCCGGCGCTCGACACGCAGCGCGGACAGCTCGGGCTCCAGCGTGGCGACGGCGTCGGCCAGCTCGGGGTGCTGCAGCTCGGCGACGGCGGTCAGGCGGCGATCGATGTCGTGCGGTTCATAGCGACCGCTGCGGCGGTCCGGAAAATCGGTCCCCGCCACGTGCAGCGCGGCCAGCGCCTGGCCCACGGCGCGCGCGTGCTCCGGTGTCAGCTCCGCGCGCGATAATGTCCGGCCGTCCAGCCAGGGGAACAGCGACGCGATCTCGTCGTGCCAGCGCAGATAACGCGCGCCGTCCGCCGCGCGCAGCGGCGTGGGCGTCGGGACGCCGCGCCCGGCCAGGTGCGCGATGATGGCCGCCTCGCGCTCGACGTCGTCCTCGGCCTTGCCTTCATTGATGCGCAGAAAGAACCGGCCGCCAGCGGTCTCGACGCGGACGTTCGTGTTGATGGTGCCGACCGGAATGGGCGCGTGCGCGGTGGCCGGCGGCAGGCCGAAGCCGCGCAGGATTTCGTTCACGTCGCCTGCGGTCAAAGTGCGAAAGAGAGCCATCTGGGATCTGTCCTGCTGCTTTCCTCGCGCACTTGACGCCGCGACGCAACCCCTGGTCTAGTCCGAGCGTCATGGCCCGGCCAGAGAAAAACCAGCTGATCGAGCAGCACCTGTCGCTGGTTCAGGCCATCGCTCACAAGGTGAAGAAGACGCTGACCACGTCGATCGACGTCGACGATCTGATCGGTTACGGATCGAAGGGGCTGGTCGAGGCGGCGGATCGGTTCGACGCGCGCCAGGGCGTGGCGTTCTCGACCTTCGCGTATTACCGGATCCGCGGCGCCATGTATGACGGCTTGCGCACGATGGGCTGGTACTCGCGCGCCGATTACGCGCGCTATCGCGCGGAGGAGCGCGCCAACGACTACCTGCAAAGCCAGGCCGAGCGCGAGGGGGCGGCGCGCGCCGAGGGACCCGCCGCGCCCGCGCCCGCCGGCGAAGCCGAGACGCTGGCCGAGATCGCGGCGGTGCTGGGCGGCGTCGGCACCGTGCACATCACGTCGCTGGACGCGGCCGCCAGCGTCGCCGACGAGCGCCTGCCCCCGCCCGACGCGGCGCTGGAGTGGCGCCAGCTCACCGGGCGCCTGCGCGAGGCGCTGACGCGGCTGCCGGACAAGGAACGCCAGTTGATGGAGCTCTATTACCTCGGCGACAAGAACCTGGAGGAGGCGGGGCGCGTGCTGGGGCTGTCGAAGTCGTGGGCCTGCCGGCTGCACGCGCGCGCGGTGGATCTGCTGCGCCTGGCGATGGCGGACGCGGCGTGAGCGGCGTCAAAGGGCTGAGCGGGCGGAGCGACACCCGGGTCCTAGGCGCTGGCGGCGAACTACGGTATGTAGCCGTCATGGGTCGGGCGCGCATCATTGCCGTGCTGGTGGCCTTGGCGATGGTTGGCTCGGGCGCTGGATGCTC
>DATKEU010000125.1:0-6180 GCA_035544495.1 Polyangia bacterium
GGCCGCGCTGGTGGTGTTCGGCCACCCCCGGAATCCCGGCCCGGTCGGGGCCCGGCGCGCGCTGGCTTCGACGGCCGCGCCGCAGGTGGAGACGGCGACAGCGACCCCAGCGCCGGCGGAGACCGCCGCGCCGCCGGCGGCCGCGACCGGCACGCTGTTGACCGGGCCAGGCGAGGAGATTCGCCGCCGCCTCGCCGGCGGCGTCGACGTGGTGCTGGCGCCGCTGGGGGCGCTGATTCCCGGCGACGGGACGGGCGCGCCCGAGGTGAAGAGCGGCCGGGCGCGCTTCAGCGTGCCGCACCAGGCGCCGGGCCATCGCTATGTCGTGCGCGCCGCCGGGTACCGCGTGATCGTCCTCGGCACCGTGTTCGAGGTCTCCGTCGGAGCTGACGGCGTGGGCGTGGCGCTGGAGAGCGGCGTCGTCGAGATCGAGTCGCTGGCGACCGGGCAGCACGTCGCTCGTCTGGAGCCGGGACAGCGCTGGTCCAGCGGCGCGCCGGCGAGTGGCGAGATCGCCGCGCGCGCCCCTCGGGCGGCGCCGGTCGGCCCGGCCGCTCTTCTGGCCGCTGCTCGGCGGGCGCGCCGGGCGGGCGACGCGCGTGGCGCGCTGGCGCTTTACGGACGGCTGGCGCGCACGGGTGGCGCGCTGGCCGAGAGCGCGCAGTACGAGATGGCCTCGATCGAGGACCAAGAGCTGCGCGATCCGGCGCGCGCGCTGCGCGCCTGGGAGCGCTACCGCGACCAGCACCCGCGCGGCGTCCTGCGCGCCGAGGCCGACCTGTCGATCGTCGAGATGCTGACGCGCCTGGGGCAGGAGGCGCGCGCGCTGGATGAGGCGCGCCGGTTCCTGCGCCGCAACCCGGACAGCGAACGGCGCGCCGAGGTGGCGCGCGTGGCCGGCGATCTCGCCCGCGCGCGCGGCGACTGCGCGGCGGCGCTGGCGTTCTATGACCAGGCCGCCGCCGCGCGCCCGTCGGCCGCCGACGCCGACGACGCTGCTTTTGGCCGCGCCGGCTGCCTGGTGGCGCTGCGTGACGCGCGCGCCGCCGATGGTGTGCGGGCCTATCTCGATCGCTATCCGCGCGGCCGCCACGCCGGCGAGGCGGGACGCTTGCGCGACGCCGTCGCCGCCGCTGTCACTTCGCAGGGGACGCCGCGCTTCTGAAGGACGGGCGCGTGACGGCGTCCCGGACGCTGGCGATCACCGCGGCGGGCGCGCTCGCCGCGCTTGGCGCTGGCTGCGGGCGTGGCGCCGACTTCGTCGGTTACGCCTGCGGGCAACCCCCGCCGCTGCCGATGGTGGCCAGCAACCCCTGGAATTGCGGCGAGCGCTGCTTCGTCGACGAGAACCTGGCCGGCCTGCCCGGCGGCCCGGCGCCGCTGTTCGCGCGCCCGCTCGATCCGGCGCCCGGCGCGCAGCCGGCGATCGTCTATCCTCTTGCCGGCGCGGTCTTTCCCCTCAACATCGGCGGCGTCGATCTGAACTGGCGGCGCGGCGCGGGCGGCGCGCAGATGTACTTTCGCCTGCGCATCATCGCTGTCGCGGATCCCGGGCGCGCCTACACGCTGTACCTGCCGTGCCGCCCGCCGCCTCCCATCCCCAGCCCGCCCGCCGCCGAGGAGTGCGTCTATCCGATCGGCCGCGCGCTGTGGACGCGCATCGCGATCGAAAATCCCGACGCCCAGGTCGACCTGCTGGTCGCCGGCAGCGATCCGGCGGGGACGACGACGGCCGAATCGGCCGCGCTGCGCATCGCCTTTGGCCCCTCGTCGGTCGAAGGCGGCATCTACTACTGGTCCAGCGAAGGCCAGGGGCTGTTCCGCGCGCTGCTCGGCGGCGGCCCGGGCCAGGCTTTCCTGCGCCCGCCGCTGGGCGGACGGTTTCCCTGCGGCAGCTGCCACAGCGTCAGCCACGACGGGCGCCTGCTGGCCTTCAGCGGCGAGAAGAACGGCTACGTGGGCGACGGCACGCTGGTCGTGGTGCCGGTGGCGGCGCCCACCGCTCCGGTCGTCGGCCCCGCGCCCGGGACCGGCGGCGACGGCGCGGCCACCAGCCTGAACCGCGACGGCAGCCTGGTCGTGGTCAGCGCCGGCACCACCGCCGATCCCGGGCACCTGGTCGTGCGCGACACCGCGACCGGCGCCGAGGTGGCGCGCCGCGATCCCGAATCAGCCGCGTCGGGAAGCGGCGCGCGCTTCTTCTTCCCCGAGTGGTCGCCCGATGGCCACGCCATCGCCGCCACACAGTCGAGCAGCGCGCCACACCCCTGGTCGGTGACCGGCGGATCTATCGTCGTCCTGCCGTTTGATCGCGCGGGCGGCGCGGGCGGCGCCGGCGGCGGCGGGCGCATCGGCGACGGGCGCGTCGTGGTGCCGCAAGACGACGCCGGCGGGCTGTTTCACTATTACCCGGCGTGGTCACCCGACGGCGCCTGGCTCGCCTTCGTGTCGGCGCCTCTCCCGGGCCCGAGCTACGGCAACCCGCAGAGCCGCCTGCGGCTGGTCTCGCAGGCGGGTGGCCCGATTCACGAACTGGCGCGCGCCACGCAATCGATCGGGAAATCGTCGACCTATCCGAAGTTCGCGCCCGTGATGCAGGCCGGGTGCAACGTCCTTTACCTGACGTTCAACTCCAAGCTCGATTACGGCTTTCTGGTGAAGAACAGCCTGCTGGCGGCCGGCGGCGCGCCCTTGCCGCAGCTCTGGATGGCGGCGGTCGATCTGCGCGCTCTGCCGGGCGGGGACCCGTCGCGCGCGCCGGTGTGGCTGCCTTTCCAGCAGCCCCAGCAGACCAACCTCCTCGGCGCGTGGACGGATCGCGTTCTCTGCGCCCAGCAGGCCGACTGCGGCGCGCCCACCGACGCCACCTGCGACGTCGCGCGCGGGGAGTGCGTCGCGACGCCACCGTAGCCGCCTGTCCCGGCGCGCGCCGCTCGCCGCGCCTCACTCGTCGCGCCGCCGCCTGCCCATGCGATGGAGCGCCAGGAACGTCACCGCATCCCAGGCGTTGTGGATGCCGATCAGCAACAGGCCCAGCGCCGCCCCGCCGATGACGAACAGCCAGGGTGGGGGATCGCTGGACACGAACAAGGCGCCGGCCAGCGTGGCCGCGTAGGCGACCAGCGGCAGCACCATGTGCCAGATCCAGTCCTCCATCACCGGCGCGTACTCGGTCTGCTTGCGCTGGTGCCACCCGACCAGCAGCGTGTACACGACGCCCAGCGCGCCGAAGAGGCCGATGGGCACCGCCGCGCTGGTCACGCGCTTCCAGGGCGCGCTCAGGATGGCGGAGAGCAGCAGGACGGCGCTGAAGTGCACGATGGTCGGCGTGCTGTACGCGCTGGTGGTCTTCTCGGTCGCGCCCGCGTTGCTCTCCGCGCCCAGCACCATCACCACGAACTGCAACCCGGTCAGCGCCGCCGCCGACGAGCCCACGATGACGTAGAAGCTCTCCCAGCTTGCGAACGGTGACAGCGCGCCGGCCTCCATGCCGGGGCGATATTACTTCAGCGCCGCCAGCGTGGCGTCGTATCCGGCGCGGACCGTGTCGTCGAACGCGCCCTGCATGCGGAAGACCGCCTCCGGGTTGACGTCGGCGACGGGGACGCGCACCTCCCGCAGCGGGCAGGTCATGTCGGCGCGATAGAACGCCGGCTGATCGGTGACGTTGATGGCCAGGATGTTCGCGCCCGGGAACAGGCGGCAGGCCTCGTCGACGGGGGTCATGGCCGCGCGATCGGCGCCGGGATCGATGTCGGGCGTCCTGGCCAGCTCCAGGTGGTCGAAGATGTACGGGTTGGCCAGGCTCTTGCCGATCGTGGCGGCCAGGTTGCCTTCCCTCGCCACCACCAGCTCCAGGCCGTCGCCGGCGCGGCGCTGGAACGACGTCGCATAGGGCAGGGGCAGCGCCTCGATCCGGGCGCCCGCGAGCTCGGCGTCCAGCACGCGCACCAGGCGATCGCGATCCATCTTCGGCGTCAGGCCCGCCCCCAGCGCGAAGCCGCCCGCCGCGGCGACGATCGGCGCCGCCTTGATGTCGGTGGCCACCGCCGCCACCGCGCCCAGCGCCAGCCCCAGGAGAATGCCGTTGCGGCTGGCCTCTCCCGTCGACGCCGCGACGTAGGCCTGGGCCATGTGGCGAAAGCGCTGCGTGGTGTCCTGGTCGGGCGCGCTGGCGTAGAGCCCGCCCACCAGCGATCCCATGCTGTTGCCGACGACGCAGTCGACGCGCACGCCGGCCTGCCTGGCGGCGGCGATCGCGCCCAGGTGCGCCACGCCCCTGGCGCCGCCCACCGACAGGACCAGGCAGGTCCTGCGCGCCTTGGGATCGAACGCCGCCGGCTTGTGCGCGCAGCTCGTCGCCAGCGCCACGGCGAGAATCAGCGCGCTGATTCTGTTCGGGAGAGCTTTCGGTCGAGCCGTCGTTCGATCGCGCCGCTCACGCACGCTCGATGAGCCCTGCTGCGCCCATGCCGCCGCCCACGCACATCGTCGTCACGGCGTAGCGGCCCTTGCGCCGCTCCAGCTCGTGCAGCGCCGCCGCGATCTGGCGCGCGCCCGTCGCCCCCAGCGGGTGTCCGAGGGCGATGGCGCCGCCGTTGACGTTCACGCGATCGACGGGCAACCCGAGCTCGCGGATGCAGTACAGCGCTTGCGAGGCGAACGCCTCGTTGACCTCGAACAGATCGATCTGGTCGATCGACAGCCCGGCGCGCTTGAGGAGCTTGCGCACGGCCGGCACCGGCCCGATCCCCATGATCGCCGGCGGCACGCCCGCCACCGCGAAGCCGCGGAAGTAGGCGCGGATTCGCTTGCCCTCGGCGCGCGCCTTGTCCGCCGCCATCAGCACCACCGCCGCCGCGCCGTCGTTCAGCGGCGACGCGTTTCCGGCGGTGACGCTGCCGGTGGGATCGAATGCGGGCCGCAGCGCCGCCAGCTTCTCCAGCGACGTGTCGGCGCGCGGCCCCTCGTCGCGGTCGACGGTGACGTCGCGCCAGGCGCCGTCGTACACGCGCGTCGGCACCGGCACGATCTCGGCCGCCATGTCGCCGCGCGCCCACGCCGCCAGCGCCTTCTGGTGACTGCCGAGCGCGAACGCGTCCTGATCGGCGCGGCTGACGCCGAACTTGCGCGCGACGTTCTCGGCGGTGTTGCCCATCGGGATGTATGCGTCGGGGAAGGTCTCGACCAGCGTCGGGTTCAGCGAGATCTTGTTGCCGCTCATCGGCACCAGCGACATCGACTCGACGCCGCCGCCCACGCCGGCGTCCATCGCGCCGGCGGCGATGCGATCGGCGACGATCGACGTCGCCTGCAGCCCCGACGAGCAGAACCGGTTCACGGTCATCCCCGCCACCTCGTCGGGCAGGCCCGCCAGATGTCCGATGACGCGCCCGATGTTCAGGCCCTGCTCGGCCTCGGGCATGGCGCAGCCGAAGACCAGGTCCTCGATCGCGGCGGGCGCCACCTCGGCCCGGCGCAGGGCCTCCTTGACGGCCAGGGCCCCGAGATCGTCGGGGCGGGTGTTGCGCAGGACCCCTTTCGGGGCGCGTCCGATCGGCGTGCGGACGGCTGACAGAATCGCGACGTCACGCATGGTCAGTTCCTCAGGGGCTTGCTGGTGGTCAGCATGTGTTGGATGCGCTCGCGGGTCTTGGGTTCCCCGCACAGCGAGAGGAAGGCTTCGCGCTCCAGGTCCAGGATGGCCTGCTCGCTGACCTGCGCGCCGGCCGGGGCGCTGCCGCCCGCCAGCACGCGCGCCAGCTGCGAGCCGATCTTGGCGTCGTGCTCGCTGATCTGGTGGGCGCCGGTCAGGTTCTTCATCGACTGCCGGATGGTCGCCGCGCCCGCCTCGCCGACGACGCGGATCCGGCGCGGCGGGGGCGGGCGGTAACCGGCGCGCGCCAGCCCCAGCACCGTCTGCTTGGCGTCGAAGATCAGCGTCTCGCGCGCCATCGAGACGGCGTCCGACGGACGCAGGTAGCCGAGGTCGCGCCCCTCCTCGGCGCTGGTGGACACGCGCGCCCGGGCCATGATCTCGAACGGCACGCGCGCCACCGACAGAAGGTCGAACGTCGGATCGTCGGTGGCCTTGGCCGAGGCGCGGGCCGCCATCTCCATGCAGCCGCCGCCGGCGGGGATCAGGCCCACGCCGACCTCGACGCAGCCGATGTACAGCTC
>DATKEU010000126.1:0-16872 GCA_035544495.1 Polyangia bacterium
GCAGTTGCCGGGGTCGAACCCCAGGTCGGTGCAGAACGTTCCGGTGGGGCCGGCGCAGATCGCCATCACGCTGCCGCCCCCGCCATTGCCGCCGAACCCGCCCGCCCCGCCGGCACCTCCGCCCGCGTCGCGCACGCCCGCGTCGGCGCCGGTGACGCCGCCCGCCCCGCCGGTCCCCGTGCCCCCCAGGCCACCCGGGCACTTCCCGCCCTGGCAGATCCCGTCGGCGCAGACGATGCCGCAGGCGCCGCAGTTGCGCGGGTCCTTGGAGAGATCGAAGCCGTCGTCGACGACGCCGTTGCAGTCGTTGTCCAGGCCGTCGCAGATCTCGGGCGCGGGCAGCTGCTGGGCGCGCACCACGACCGGCTTGCCGCCCATGCACAGGCGCGTCCCGGAGGCGCAGACGCCGACGCCCAGCGTCCCCGTCGCGCCGTCGTAGAAGACCGCGCTGGCGCCGTCGTCGACGCTGCCGTTGCAGTCGTTGTCCAGGCCGTCGCAGATCTCGACGCCGCCGTTCGTGATCTGACATTCGCAACCGTTGTCGGGGTTGTGGTCGGTGTCGACCCAGCCGGGCGAGCAGGCGGTGGTGCAGCCGCCCTTCACGCAGGCGGCCACGCTGTTGGCGGGCGCCGTGCAGCGAATGTTGCAGCCGCCGCAGTTGCCGACGTCGCCCCCGGCGGTGGCGGTGACGTCGTCGACCTTGCCGTTGCAGTCGTTGTCGATGCCGTCGCAGACCTCGGGCTTGGGCAGGCCCGGGTTGCCGCCGCAGACCACGCCGTTGAAGGCGGCGTTGCAGATGGTGGTGGCGGCCACGCGGCAGGCGCCCACGCCGGCCGTGCAGTCGACGCCGATGCCGAAGCCCTCGTCGACCTGGCCGTTGCAGTTGTTGTCGATGCCGTCGCAGCGCTCGACGGCGCCGGGGTTGATGGCCGCGTTGTTGTCGTCGCAGTCGCCCTGGTTGATGGTGAAGCGATCGCCGTCGGCGTCGCAGTCGGCGACGCCCAGATCCTGGCCGTCGCAGTTCTGATCGATCCCATCGCCGCAGATCTCGACGGCGCCGGGGTGAATGGCCGGATCGTTGTCGTTGCAGTCGATCCCGGCCGGGTAGCCGTCCTTGTCGGCGTCGACGGGCACGGCCGGCAGCGTGGGCAGCACCTGGATCTTCGCCGGCGTCCAGGCGCTGACGGCGCCGTGGCTGTCCTTGGCGGTGACGTAGAAGAGATAAAGCCCGTCCTGCGCGGTGGTGAACATCGCGCTGCCGCCGTTCTTGGTCAGCGTGAACGTGGGCGGCGTGAAACGATCGGGGACGAAGTCGTAGGTCACCGCGTCCCCGTCGGGATCGGCGGCGCTGGCGGCC
The DNA here is from genome assembly GCA_035544495.1 of Polyangia bacterium. Lineage (GTDB taxonomy): Bacteria > Myxococcota_A > Polyangia > Fen-1088 > Fen-1088 > DATKEU01. The sequence continues at coordinate 1,358 of DATKEU010000126.1, forward strand.
AGCGCCAGCGCGACCGACACGCCGGCCGCGTGCTGAAGCACCACGCTGGTGGGCGTGACCAGCGGCGCCGAGGGCGGGCGGTTGGCCATGGGCGACAGCACGGAGATCACCAGCGCCGCCGGCGTCGAGCTGGCGATGCCGTCGCTGGCGGTGCAGCCGACCTTGTAGTCGCCGGGCGCGACCGCCGCGAAGACGATGCTGCTGCCCGCCTGCGCCGACAGCGTGCTGGTGTCGTCGGCGTACCAGCTGAACGTCAGATCCGTCTGCTCGGCGTCCTTGCCGTAGGCGTTCAGCACCACGCGCTCGCCGGCGCGCACGGTGACGGCGCTGGCGCCGATGGCCACCACCGGTGGCGTGTTGGTTGCGTGCACGGCCGCGGGATCGGCGTAAAGGTCCCAGTGCAGGCGCGACGACGAGGCGCCGTTCGAGCCGACGGCGTCGACGGTGAAGTGGCCGGCCTTGCCGGGCGTGGCGGTGGCGGCGGCGCCCGCCATGGTGGTGGCGATGGCCACCGACGGATCGCTGGCCGTCCAGGTGAACGTGGTGCCGGCGGCGCCGGCCGACGCCGTGAACGCGGCGGCGCTGCCGACCGCGACGTGGATCGGCCCCTGCGGCGTCCCGGTCAGCTGCGGCGGCGGCGTCCCCTGCGGCGTCGGATCCCACTGGTTGGGCGCGCCGTCGCAGTCGTCGTCGAAACCGGCCATCGGCATCAGGCTCGGCTGCGTGACCTCCTCGGCGGCGAAGGCGTTGGCGGCGGCCGGCGGCGGATGGTCGGCGTCGCCGGCCGGCACGACGTAGAACGAGACGTCGGCGTCGGCGGTCGCGCCGCCGCCCAGCGATCCGAGGCCGCTGAAGATCAGATCGACGCGACCGCCGGAGAGCCAGGCAGGCACTTCCGAATCGCCCCCGTCCAGTTCGGGCGGCGTGGTCAGGAACGCGCCGCCGTGGCTGTCGGTGGTGATGCTGATCTTCAGCTTGCCGTCGGCGAGCCGCGTGGCCGACGCCAGCACCCAGGCGATCGACTCGCCGGTGGCGGCCGCCGCCTGCGCGCGCACGCGCGTGTAGACCTGCAGCGCCTGGCCGCCCGCCAGTCCCGCCAGCACGTCGGCCACGCTGGCGGCGCTGCCCGCGTACCCGTTCACCGCCGAGGCGGGGATCTGATCGAAGGCGGCGGCCAGGGCGGGGCGCACCACCAGCGCTTGCGCGCAGGCAGAGCCGGCGCCGCCCAGGCCCAGGCGCAGGTCGAACGCCTGCGAGGGCGGCGTCACGACGTAGGTCGAGAAGTGCTTGATCTCGCCGGTGACGAATCCGTTGGCTTCGTCGACGGAGATGACCTTGATCTTCTGCCAGCGTCCGGTGTCGTAGTCGTAGGTCTGGATCTCGGGCCGGCCTTTCTTCAGCACCGACGGGCGGACCGGCAGGTGCACCTGGGCCGGAACCTGGAAGGCCATCCCGCTGGGGCCGAAGTCGACGGGGCGCATCTCGTTCGGCGGGATGCCGGCCACGGCGGCGGCGGCCGGCATGGGCGCGTTGCTCATCGACGCGACGGTGACGGCGACGGAGTGCCCGGGCGGCAGCGCGCCCGGCTGCAGCTGCACGGCGGCGCCCTGGATGGGCGACAGCGGGGCGTCCACGGCGATCAGGGCGCCGTTGACGCTGGCGGGATCGACGTGCGCGCTGGCCTGCACGACGCTGGAGGCGGCGGTGACGTGCGCCGTCTGCGTGACCTGCTCGCCCGCCAGCGCGGCGTTGATGGCGACGGTCTGGGGGCCGCTTTGATCGTCCGTCGGCGTCCAGGTCAGCGACCCGCCCTGATCGATCTTCGCCCCCTGCGGCGCGGCCGCCAGCGCCCAGTCGGCTGCCCCCGGCTGGGAGAGGACCGCCTGGTACTTCAGGTCCTCGCCGACCTTGGCATAGCTGACCGGCGTCGAGATGACGTGCAGGGCAGCGTCGGCCGCGCCCGTCATGTCGGGGCCCTTGCTCTTGCTCTGGCCGCAACCCGCCGCCGTCGCCCCGATCACCGCCCAGCAGCCGACCAGCACCCGCGCGCGCGCGACACGATCCATGGGGCCCCCTACTTTTTGCTATTGCCGCAAAGATTTACGAAGGCGGCGCGACCGCGCCGCCCTCCTGTTGTCGTCGCAACGGGGCCGCGTCTTTAGTGGCGGGGGGCGGGTGGGCCGATGAGCGCGATGTAAGGGCGGCGGCGCAGGGTGGTTATTTGTGTCGGCCGCCCCACGGTGCTAGCAACGACCCATGGATCGCAACCTGGCCCTCGAGGTGGTGCGCGTGACCGAGGCGGCGGCGCTGGCGGCGGCGCGCTTCGTGGGGCTCGGCGATCGCAACAACGCCGACCAGGCGGCCACGGAGGCGATGCGCAAGACCTTCGAGTACCTGCACATCAAGGGCACCGTGGTGATCGGCGAGGGCGAGCGCGACGAGGCGCCCATGCTGTACATCGGGGAGAAACTGGGCGACCTGAATCCGGCGTCGCCCAGCGTCGACATCGCCGTCGACCCGCTGGAGGGGACCAACCTGTGCGCGAACGGCATCAACGACGCGCTGGCGGTGGTGGCGATGGCCGAGCACGGCCAGTTCCTGAACGCGCCCGACACGTACATGGAGAAGATCGCCGTCGGCGACATCGGCCCCGGCGTCATCGACATTCGCCAGTCGGCGACCGCGAACCTTTCGGCCATCGCGGCGGCCAAGCGGATCTCGGTGACCGACCTGACGGCGGTCATCCTGGATCGCCCGCGCCACGCCGGCCTCATCGAGGAGGTGCGCAAGGCGGGGGCACGCATTCGCCTGATCAGCGACGGCGACGTGGGCGGCGCCATCGCCACCGCGGATCCGTCGACGGGCATCGACGTCCTGCTGGGGACGGGCGGCGCGCCCGAGGGCGTGCTGGCGGCGGCCGCCCTCCGCTGCGTGGGTGGCGACATGCAGGCGCGCCTGCGCTTCCGCAACGACGGCGAGCGGGCGCGCGCCGTCGCCATGGGCGTAACCGATCCCGACCAGGTCTTCTCGATCAATCAGCTGGCCAGCGGCGACGTCATGTTCGCCGCCACCGGCGTCACCGACGGCTTTTTGCTGCGGGGCGTGCGCTTCACCGGCAGCGGCGCGGAGACGCACTCCGTGGTGATGCGGTCGCGCTCGGGCACGGTGCGCTTCATCCGCGCCCGCCACCGGTTCCGCGAGAGGCCCGACTACGGCCCGCCCCGCCAGCGGCGATGACGGACGATCGTCAGGGCCGGTGAAGGCCCGGGGCCTGCCCGGCGCGCGCCAGCTTGAGGTACGCGCTGGCGCGTGCGAGGAGGTCGCGCACCTGGGCGTCGGCCAGCGTGGCGCGCACGGTGAACGAGGCGCCGCTCGCTTCGGCGGCGACACCGTCGAGGTAAGGCCCGAGGCCCAGCATCAGGACTTCGGGATTTTTCTTGGCGTCGCGCACGGAGCCGGTGATCTGGGCCGCCAGGGCCTGGGCGTCGGCCGCGCTGCCGAGATCGCCGAGCAGCGTGGCCGAGAGGCCGTGCGCGAGATCGAGCGCGGCGCCGAGGTGGGAGATGGACGCCGCGCTGTGAAAGCGCGGCTCGGCCTGCAGCTGGCTGCGCGTGCCTTCCGGGATCAGCGCCGCGGCCCAGATCGCGGCGGGCGTGCCCGCCACGCGGTCGCACAGGCGCGCGAGGTCCAGGTTGGTGGCGGCGCTGCCCGACGGGGCGCCGCCCTGCGAGAGATCCGCCATGCGCTCCGCCCAGCCACCCGCGCCGATCGCGAACGTGCGATCGTCGATGAAGAAGCCGGCCAGATCGGGCTCGCCCTTGCGCGACCAGAGCGTGCGGTGGCCGCGCGGGATGGCGAGCAGATCGCCGCCCTGCTGCGCCGCCTGCTCGCGCGCGTACGCGACCAGGCGCTTCTGATCCAGGTTGCGCGCGCGCAGCACCAGGCCGAACTGGCCGCCGGTGCGCGCGTCCTCGGGAAACGCCACCACCAGGCTGTCGGTGTCGCGCCAGGGATCGAAGCCCGTGCGCCGGGTGAACGCGGCGATGGTCTCCTTGTCGGCCTGCGAGTCCGTGCCCAGCTGGGCCAGCGCATCGGCCAGCGGCGAGGCGCGCAGCTTGGCGAAGTCGAACGCGGCGACGACGCGCGCCTCGACCGGGAACGGCGCCAGGCGCCCGGCGGCGGCGGGCACGTCGCGCGGCGGTCCGGCGCAGCCGCCACGGCAGGCGGCGCCGCCGAGCGCGAGCGCGGCGCAGACCCACAACGACGTTCCGGCAGATCGGTTCGACGGTCGCAACAGACCAGATCACTAGAATGCGCGCGGCGAACGCGCAATAGCGCCGCCCGATCGACCAGCTAGATCGTTTTCGCCGGCCGTGCGTCTTCACGCCAAGAGACGACATTCTCCGGGGACTCGCGACGGGCGTCCGGCCTATGTCGCGGCCGGTGGATGTGTTTGACTGACGAACCGGGGGCGAGGCGACGCATGATGGGACCACGGGGTTCGCTCGAGCGGGTCGTGCTGGGGTCGTTGCTGGTGTTGAGCTGGGGCGCGGGCCAGCGGCCGCTGTCGGCGGCGCCGTTGCGCGCGACCGAGGTGCCGCCCGCGCTGCGCCCCTGGGTTCCCTGGGTGCTGCGCGGGCACGAGGCGCAGCGCTGTCCGCTCGTCGACGGCGGCGGCGGCGGCAACGGCGGCAACGGCGGCGAAGACGGCAAGCCGTCGTGCGTGTGGGCGGGCGCGCTGACGCTGGCGGTGGACGGCAAGGGCGGGCGCTTCCAGCAGGAATGGGACGTGCTGGCCGAATCCCTGGTGGCGCTGCCGGGCGATCTTTCGCACTGGCCGCTGGATGTCCGCGACGGCGGGAAGCCGATCTCGGTCGTCTATCACGACGGATCGCTGGTGGTGGTGCTGGCGCCGGGACGGCACAGGCTGACGGGCGTTTTCCAGTGGCCGACGCCACCCGATTCGCTGGGCGTCCCGACCGACACCGGCATCGTCGCCTTGACAGTGAACGGGCGGCGCATCGACTTTCCGCGCCGCACGGCCGACGGCGACGTCTTCTTGCAGAAAGCGGCGGCGCCCGCCGAGAGCGACAGCTTGCAGATCGCCGTGCACCGCAAGCTGACCGACGACGTGCCGCTGCGGCTGACCACGCGCCTGGCGCTGGAGGTGGCCGGGAAAGCGCGCGAGGTGACGCTGGGGAAGAGTCTGCCGGCGGGCTTTGTCCCGCACGCGCTGGAGAGCCAGTTGCCGGCCCGCATCGAGCCCGACGGCCGCCTGCGCGTGCAGGTGCGCCCCGGCAGCTGGACGCTGACGCTGGTCGCGCGCAGCACGGCGGAGGCGGGGAAGCCGCCCCAGACGGTGACCCGCCCCGCGCCCGACGGCCCGTGGAAAGAGGGTGACGAGGTCTGGGTCTTCGAGGCGGCGCCGCCCCTGCGCGTCGTCACCGTCGAGGGCGTGCTCCCGATCGATCCGCAGCAGACGTCACTGCCCGACGAGTGGAAGAAGCTGCCGGCCTACGCGATGCCGCCGGGCGCGACGCTGACGCTGGCGCAGCACCGGCGGGGCGACGCCGATCCGCCGCCCGATCAGCTGACGCTGCGGCGGCAGCTGTGGCTGGACTTCGACGGGCGCGGGCTGACCGTGCAGGACAGCATCAGCGGCGTCTTTCGCCGCAGCTGGCGCCTGACCATGGGCGCCTCGGAGAAGCTGGGGCGGGTCTCCGTCGGCGGCGTCGATCAGTTCATCACGCGCCTGCCCGACGGCCGCGACGGCGTGGAGATTCGCCAGGGGCGCGCCAGCATCGTGGCCGAGAGCCGGATCGAAACACCGGAGCGTGATTTCCCGGTGGCGGGCTGGCAGCACGACTTTCAGGGTCTGAACGCGACGCTGGCGCTGCCACCGGGCTGGCACCTCTTGCACGCGTCGGGCGCCGACGAGGTGAGCGCCACCTGGCTGCGCGACTGGACGCTGCTGCAGCTGTTCCTGGTGCTGGTGGCGGCGCTGGCGGCGGGCAAGCTGTTCGGAATGCGCGGCGGCGTCCTGACCCTGTTCGCGCTGGGCCTCAGCGTCACGCAGCCCGAGGCCCCGCAGTGGCTGTGGCTGGCGGTGCTGCTGGGCGAGGCGCTGGCGCGCGTGCTGCGCGAGGGAAAGCTGGGCACGGTGGTGCGCCTCTATCAACTGGGCACCTGGATCGCGCTGGTGCTGGTGGCGGTGCCGTTCGCCGTGCGCGAGCTGCGCGTGGGGCTGTTCCCGGCGCAGGAGGCGGAACGACCGCCCGAGGCGGCGATCGCCTTCTTCACGGAGGAGAGCCCGGCGTCGGCGCCGCCGCCGCCGCCGCCGCCCACGGCCGCGTATGACCAGCAGCCCCACGCCATGGGCTCGGTGAGGGCAAAGAAGGCCGTGAAGGACCAGGAGACGATCGAGATGGAGCGGCTGACGCAAAACAGTCTCGGCGGTTCGGCCGGCGCGGGGGTGGGAATTGTCCGCGCCCCCGCAGGCGACGGTTTGTCTGGCATCAGCGCCAGGTCCTTGAGCCGCGCGGCCGCCTCTGTCCCCGCGCCCGCGCCGGCGCCGGCGCCCAGCCCGGACAGAGCGCAGAACCTGGCTACGTACGATCCCTCGATGGTGGTGCAGACGGGCCCGGGCCTGCCGCGCTGGAACTGGCGCACGGTCACGCTCGGCTGGAGCGGCCCGGTCGAACCCGGGCAGCGCCTGTCGCTGTGGTTGCTGTCGCCCGATCTGTCGGCGGCGCTGGCGTTCCTGCGCGTCGTGCTGCTGGCCGTGCTGATCCTGCTGCTGCTGCGCCAGTCGCGCGGGATCTTCCGCGGCTGGTTCACGCGCGCGGCCGGCGCGGCGGCGGCCCTCGCGGTGCTGCTCTCGGGCGCGCCGCGGGCGGCGGCGGCCGAGTTTCCGCCCGCCGAGCTGCTGTCGCAGCTGCGCGACGGCCTGCTGGAGAAACCGGCCTGCGGCAGCGAGTGCGCCAGCTTCGGCCGGATGGCGATCGAGGCCGCGCCCGATCGCCTGCGCCTGCGCCTGGAGGCGAGCGCCGCCGCGCCGGCGGCCGTGGCGCTGCCCGGCCACCGCGATCAGTGGGTGCCGTCCGACGTGCTCCTCGACGGCAAACCGGGCCCCCGTGTGCTGGGCGCTGGCGACGGCTCGCTGTGGTTGCTGCTGCCGCCCGGACCGCACCAGATCATCCTCGACGGGCCGCTGCCGCCGCGCGACGCCGTTCAGCTGCGATTGCCGCGCAAGCCGGTGCTGGTGACGTCGGCGCTGCGCGGCTGGCGCCTGGCCGGGATCGGAGAGGACGGCGAGATCGCCGACACCTTGCAGCTCTCGCGCGAGTCGGCGGGCGAGGCCGCGGGCCCGAACGCCGGCGGCGCCGCCGCGCTGACCACCACCAGCCTGCCGCCGTTCGTCGTCGTTCAGCGGACGCTGTCGCTGGGTTTGAAGTGGCAGGTCGAAACGCGCGTGACCCGGTCGACGCCGACGGGCGCGGCGGTGTTGCTGAACGTGCCGCTTCTGCCCGGGGAAGCCCCGCTGGGCGAGAACCTGCGCGTCGCCCAGGGCAGCGTCGCCGTCACGATGGCGCCCGGCGAGAACAGTTTCAGCTGGACGTCGGCCCTCGAGCAGCGCCCCGCGCTGGAGCTGAAAGCCGCCTCCGCGCCGTCGTTCGTCGAGGCGTGGCGCCTGGACCTGGCCCCCATCTGGCACGCCGACGTCGCCGGCATCCCGCCGCTGCAGATGGAGAGCGCCGAGGCGCGCGTGCCCGAGTGGCGCCCCTGGCCCGGCGAGACCGTCACCATCAAGGTCACGCGCCCGACCGGCAGCGAGGGCCAGACGCTGACCGTCGATCTCGCGACGCTGACGCTGACGCCGGGCGCGCGCAGCAGCCAGGGCGTCCTGACGATGGAGCTGCGCTCCAGCCGCGGCGCCCAGCACGTCGTCACCCTGCCCGACGGGGCCACGCTGGAGGCGCTGGCCGTCGACGGCGTGCAACAGCCGCTGCGCGCCGAGCGGGGCCGCGTGACGCTGCCGCTGCGCCCCGGGCATCAGACGGCGACGCTGACCTACCGCGACCCGGTGGGGCTGGGCGTTCTCTACCGCTCGCGCGCACCCGACCTGGGCGCGCCGGCGACGAACTTTCAGCTCGAGCTCCACCTGCCCGCCGACCGCTGGCTGCTGATGCTGGGCGGCCCGCGCCTGGGCCCGTCGGTGCTGTTCTGGAGCCACTTGCTGGTGCTGGTCCTGGTGGCGCTGGCGCTGGCGCGATCGTCGCTGGCGCCGCTGCGCGCGCACCAGTGGTTGTTGCTGGGCCTGGGCCTGTCGCAGCTGCCGATACCGGCCGCCGCCCTGGTGGCCGGGTATTTCCTGGCGATGGGCGTGCGCGAGCGGAGCGCGCCGCCGGCGCGGGGCTGGCTTTACGATCTGCGACAGCTGGGCCTGGTGGTGTGGACGGCGGTGGCGCTGGCGCTGCTGTTCGTCGCGGTCAAGGAAGGGCTGCTGTCGACGCCCGACATGCAGGTCGCCGGCAACGGATCCGATCGAATGGTGCTGCGCTGGTTCGCCGATCGCGTCGGCGCCGCGCCGCCGGCGGCGTGGGTGCTGTCGGCGCCGCTTTTGATTTATCGACTGGCCATGCTGGCGTGGGCGCTGTGGCTGGCCGTCGCCCTCATTCGCTGGTCGCGCTGGGCCTGGAGCTGTTTCGTCGCGGGCGGACTGTGGCAGCCGCTGCGCGCGCGGCGAGATCACTAGAATGCGTCCGGCGAACGCGCAATAGTGCCGGCCCCATGGCGTGGATACGCATGCGATTCAAGAGCGAGCTCGTCTGGGTGCGCGCGGACGACAGCGGCCGGCCGCTGCTGGACGGCGCCGGGCGCGCCGAGATGAAGTATCGCGAGAGCGACGAGAAGACGTACAAGCCATCACCCGCCAACCTGACCCCCGACGCGAGCGGCGCGGGGGCGAGCCTTCCCGCCGCGCCGGCGCGGCGGGCCTCTGGACGCGGGAGCGCGGCGACGGGGGCGGCACCGCGTTCGTCGCCGCGCGCGTCGCCGCTGAAGGCGGCCGGGGCGATCGAGGTGTGGACCGACGGCGCCTGCTCGGGCAATCCCGGGCCGATGGGGATCGGCGTGGTGGTCGTCGACGGCGCCGAGCGCCAGGAGCTGAGCGAGTACCTGGGCGTCGGCACCAACAACATCGCCGAGCTGGTGGCGATCGAGCGGGGCCTGGAGGTGACGGCGGCGCGGACCAAGACCGATCGGCAGCGGCACGTGCGCGTGTACAGCGACAGCGGGTACGCCATCGGCCTCCTCGAGAAAGGGTGGAAGGCCAAGGCCAACCAGGAGCTGGTGGCGCGGTTGCGCCAGCAGGTGGCGGCGGTGGCCAACCTGGAGTTCGTCAAGGTGCGGGGCCACGCCGGCGTCCCCGAGAACGAGCGTTGCGACGAGCTGGCGCGCGCGGCGATTACACGCGGCCGGTAGGTGCCGCTCGCTGCGCTCGCTGCGCGGGAGGGCTCGGCCCTCAGCTTTGCACTCGGCACACCCGCACCAGCCAACCCGCCCCCGCGCTTCGCGCGGGCCTCGCCGCGGGCCCACCCCGTCTTCGCAAGGTGAGCCGCGCGGGCAAAGCCCGCGCTCCTGGCTGAAACGGCGACGCCAACGACTTGGACGGCGTCGGCCAAACTAAGGCTGGTGCATGCCGCCGCCGGCCAGGGCGGAGAGGTCTTTCTTGGTGTAGCCGGCGGGGACGGCGAAGCGGGAGGCGGGGATCGAGCCGCGCGTGATGCTCTTCACCTGATCCTCGTCGCCGCGCGAGCCGTCGTCGTTCAGGGCGACGCGCGAGATCGGGACCCCGGGGTACTGATCGATCCCGTCGAAGGCCTGGCGCGCGTGGCCGTCGGTCATGCCCATGTTGGACACCATCTCCTCGCCGAACTTGCGCAGGCCCTCGACGTCGTCCTTCTTGAGGAGGCCCGCGCTCCAGGGCGAGATGCAATCCTCCTCGTGGGCCTTGCCGTCGCGCAGGACCTTGTACATCTGACAGCTCATCCCGTTGACGGTCTTCTTCTGGCCCAGGGACTCGAACTTGAAGGTGTGCTTGACCGGCTTGGCGGGCTCGGCGCCGGCGCCCGCCATCTTGTCCAGCATTGCTTGCATCTGCTGGCGCTGTTCGGGCGGCATGGCCGCCATCCGCTGCTCCAGCTGCCCGCGCATCGCCGCCGCCTGGCCGCGGATGCGCTTGACGTCGGCCTCTGTGATCTCGGTATAGGTCTTGGCGCGGTCGTCCAGCACCGTCATCTTCTTCGCGGCGGCGTCGATGATCACCGACGTCGTCTTGGCCTCGCGGTCGGGTGAGTTGACGTGGATCTTGTCGCCGTCCACCGCCATGGTCATCGGCGGCGACGTCCCGTGCTGGAATACGATCGTCACGCCGGCGCGCGCCGGGGCGGCCGCCGCGGCCAGGCCGGCGGACACCGCCACCGCCGCCATCATCGATCTAACCCACATCCTCGAAGGAGCTCGCGTTGTCGTCATGCGCGCCAGCATCGCACGGGCACGCGCTGCGCGGACGCGCAAAGCGGCGGCGCGCGCCCCGCGACCATCCTGGATTTCCTTGCCCGCGCGGCGATTCCCGCGAAGACTACCGCGCCGATGCCGATGCCGCTGAAGGTCGCGCTGATCTACCCGCCCACGTGCGATCCAACGGCGCCTTATCTGGCCGTGCCGATGCTGACCGGGTTTCTGCGCGCGGCGGGCGTGGACGTGCTGCCGATCGACGCCAACACGGAGGCGTACGATTTCTTGCTGCGCCCCGCGCCGCTGGCGGCCGCGCGCGATCGCATCGAGGATCGCATCGCCGAGCTCGACCGCCGCCCGGCGCTGGACCACGCCGCCCAGCTGGAGTACGGCGCCCTCTGGCGGGCGCGCGGCGACGCGCACGCCGTCCCCGACGGCATCGACGACGCCACCGCCATCCTGCGCGACGGCGAGCGTTTCTTCGACGCCGAGCTGTACGCGGGCGCGGTCGACACCATCGACGCCGCCCTGCGCGTGCTGTCGGCGGCGCACGCCCCGCTGGCCTTCGACTTCACCGCCTACCGCACGCCGTTCGCGCTGACCACGCCCGACGAGATCGCGCGCGACGCCGCGCCCGAGCGCGACCCCTACGACGGCTACATCCAGGCGCGCCTCGTGCCGCGGCTGCGCGCGGCGGGCGTCGGGATGATCGGCCTCTCGATCTGCTTTCCCGGTCAGCTGCAGCCGGCGTTCGCGTTCGCCCTGAAGTTGAAGGCGGCGCTGCCGGGCGTGCACCTGACCGTCGGCGGGCCCGCCATCACGCAGCTTCTGATCCGCCTGCGCGGCGTCGATCTACAGCGCGCCCTCGGGCCCTTCGACACGGCGGTGGTCTTCGAGGGCGAGCACACGCTGCTGGCGTTGTGCCGCGCGCTGGAAGCGGGCGGCGCGCGCGCCGCGCTGGCGGCGATCCCCAACCTCGTCCACCGCGATCCGTTGCTGGGCGCGAAGTTCTTGCCCGGCCACGCCAGCGAGGACATGCGCGCCCTGCCCGCGCCCGACTTCGACGGGCTGGCGCTGGATCGATACCTCGCGCCCAGCCTGGTGCTGCCGTACGATCCGACGCGCGGCTGCTACTGGGGCAAGTGCACCTTCTGTCACTACGGCCTCGCCGAGGTGGGGACGGCCAGCTACCGGGAGCGCGGCATCGACGCGGCGGTCGAGCACCTCGGCGCGCTCGCGCGGCGGCACGGCACGCGTTACTTTTATTTTTCGCAGGACTCCGTGGCGCCGAAGACGCTGGTCAAGTTGGCGGCGGCGCTGGCCGACGCGGCGCTGGACCTGCGCTGGGCCACGGATCTCAAACCGGAGAAGTACCTGACGGCGGAGCGGGCGGCGATCCTGCGCCGGGGCGGCGCCGTGGCGTGCGCGCTGGGCGTGGAGTCGGCGAATCCGCGCGTGCTGGGCCTCATCGACAAGGGCGCGCCGATCGACGTGGTGGCCGGCGTCATGGGTCACCTGGCCGCCGCCGGCATCGCGCCCGAGGCGATGTGCTTCACCGGTTTTCCGACGGAGACCGGCGCCGAAGCGATGGACACGCTGCGCTTCCTCGACACCCAGCGCGCGCACGTCGCGGCGTTCATCGTCGGCGAGTTCGATCTGACGCACGGGGCGCTGGTGGCGCAGGACCCGCAGCGCTTCGGCGTGCGCGAGACCTGGCAGGTCGATGGCGACCAGCTGGGGACGGCGCTGTTCTACGAGGAGGCGGTGCCCGCCAAGCGGCCGGGCGATCGCGCGCGCCTGGACCGGGCGCTGGGGCGGCTGTCGTCGGGGTGGCTGCTGCGGCGATATCCGTGGGCCGGCTCGCTGTCGACGGCGCACACGGTTCTTTACTATGACCGTTTCGGGCCCGACGTCATGCAACGTCTGGCCGGCCAGGTGCAGGGGGGCGTGCTGGGCGGCGACAGCGACGGCGCCGCGCGGACGTTCGCCGCGCGCTTCGATCTCGGCGACACCGCCGCCGCCGAGGAGCGCGACGCCGCCATCTGGCACCGCCTGACGCGCGTCGAGCGCCACGTCTCGCGCGCCGCTTACGAGGCGCTGGCGGCCGAGCAGCCGGCCGCGCAGCCGCGCCCGGCGCGCTATCAGGTCAGCGCCGGCGCGCCGCCGGCGGCGCTGGGCCGCGCGCCGCGAACCACGCGCCGGGGCCGCCGCCCGTCGGCGGCGCCCAACGCGCTTCGCCGCTGATCGACCGGACGGACGATCGACGGCTCGATCGGATGATCAAACGCGGCGCGGATCAACTCGCCCGCGTGCGCCGGTTCGGATGCGCTGGTTTCCATTTGTTCAGCACCGGCGGCTTGTCTATGCTTCCGTGGGCCATGGAGCAGCGTCGCCGAAAGATTCGCCTCACGCCCCGCACGCTGAACGCCGTGCTCGGTTGCTGGCTGGCCATCTCGGCGGTGGCCTGGCCGCACAGCGGGACCCAGCGCGCGTCCACGTTGCTGTCCGGCGCGACGATCGTTCTGCTCGAGGTCGCGGGACGCAAGAATCAGTGGGCGCATCGGACGACCGGGCTGATCGCCACCTGGGTCGTCCTGTCGCTGTTCGTGCTGTGGCCGCGGCCGCGGACGGCCTGGAACAACCTGGGAGCGGGGTTGTTGATCGCGTCGCTGTCCGTGATCGAGGCCGATCGGGTATTCCTGCGCCGGCGGCAATATCGCGCTAGCCCGCCCTGACCCGCGTCCGCCGGCGGTGCGCGCTCAGAGCTCCAGCACGAAGCCGTGGTAGGCATCGCCGGCGCCCGCCAGCAGATCGCCGCCCACCGCCAGGGCGTGCGCGCCGGCGCGCGCGATGCCGTGAATGAACAGATCGCCGACCGCGGCCGGCGTCGGCAGGGGCGTGATCCGGCCGCCCGCGATGCGCGCCGCGTACCCGAACGCGCCGCCCACCAGGACGTCGCCGCCCGCGCAGGCCACGCCCTCCAGCGGCTGCGCCCCGGTCGCGTCGAACACCCGCCAGCCGGCGCCGTCGAAGGCGCGCACCTCCGCGCTGGCGGTGCCGCCCACCGCCCAGACGTCGCGGTCATCGCAGCCGTGCACGGTGAGAAACCGATCGGCGCCCGCCACGCGCGTGTCGCGTGACAGCGCGGCCCCGTCCCAGTGCAACACCACGCCGCCGTCGCCGACGATCCAGACGTCGCCGGGCCCGCTGCCCCACACCTTGAAGTAGGTCGTCTCCGCGGGAACGCCGGCCGGCGAATCGACGGCGGTCCATTGCCCGCCGGAAAGGTGCCGGATCACGCGCTTGGCGCCGGTGGTCGAGAACGAGCCGCCCACCGCCCACAGATCGCCGGCGCCGGAGCCCCAGACGCCGAAGAGGGTCGCCGTCGCCGGCGCGCCCGCGTCGACGGCGGTCAGCGATTCGCCGTCGAAATGATGCACCTCGCCCGCCTCGCCGGCCAGGAACAGGTCGCGCGGGCCAGGCGCGGTGACCCACCAGAACGCGTGCGCGCCGGGCGTGGGGACGGTGGCCAGCGCGCGGCCATCCCAGCGCAGCAGCAGCGCGCCGCCGCCGCCGATCTGCCCGCCCGCGATGGTCGCCATGCCGTCGGCGGTATAGGCGGCCGACAGCAGGATCCCGGACTGCTCCGTCGCCAGCGCGTGAAACCCGGGGGGCGATCCGCTCCCGCCGCCGCACCCGGCGAGCGCCGCCCAGGCGGCCAGGATCGTCCGTATGACCGCCGCCGCCGAGCCGAGGGTTTTCATGGGTCGGCAGCCCGAACCTTCAGTTTCCTGAGAGCCCGGGATCGCCCCGTCCCGATCGGGGCGCGTTGATCCAGCGCGATCGGGCGGGCCGGGTGGCGCGCAGAGCGCCGCGGGCCATTGACGATTTGGTGGCACATCGCTTGCCTATCCGCAGCTTCGCTTTTCTGGTTGTTCCTGCAACAGCGGGTCCATCGCTCCCCGTCCCCCACTCATCCCGGAGGTGCACCGTGGCTCAGGGTCGTCCATCAACGAGGGTCCTTCTGGCGGTGGGGCTGGCCGGCGGTTTCGCCGCCGTCACCGGCGCCGCCTTGCCGCGCGCGCACGCCTGCGGTTGCTTCACGCCGCCCGACCCGTCGGTGCCGGTGGTCCAGGCGGGCGAGCGCATCGCCTTCGTCATGAAGGACGGCAACGTCACCGCGCACATCCAGATCCAGTACCAGGGAAACGCCACCGAGTTCGGTTGGCTGTTGCCCCTGCCGTCGATCCCCGACATGCAGCTGGGCACCGACGAACTGTTCACGCAGCTGACCGCCACCACGCAGCCGAAGTACCGGCTGGTGCGCAAGTACGAGGGGAACTGCGGTTTCAACAAGAACGCCGGCAGCGGCGGCGGCCCCATGGTGGCGACCGGCGCCAGCGCCGGAGGCGATTCCGTGAACGGCAACTCGGCGCTGGTCTTTCAGGCGTCGATCGGCCCTTACGACTATGCGGTCCTGCACGCCGACAGCAAAGACGAGATGCTGAAATGGCTGGCCGACAATCATTACTTCGTGCCAGCCGGCACCGACAGCACCGTCGGCGCGTACATCCGGCCGGGCGCTTACTTCCTGGCGCTGAAGCTGAAATCGGGACAGTCAGCCGGCGATCTGCAACCGGTGGTCGTCAATTACGCGTCGGACCTGCCCATGATCCCGATCGTGCTGACGTCGGTGGCGGCGCAGCCGCACATGGGCATCCAGGTGTGGATGCTGGGCGCCAGTCGCGCCATCCCGCGCAATTATCTTCACACCGTCATCAACGATCTGCTGATTGATTGGTGGACCGCCGGCGGCAATTACAACGACGTGGTGATCAACGCCGTCGCCGAAGCCAAGGACAAGCATTCGTACGTGACCGAGTACGCCGGCAGCACCAGCGTCATGAAGCAGGTGCTGAATCCACCCGGCCGCTTTGGCAGCCTGACCGACCTGGCGGCGCAGCCCGACGCCTTCACCTTCGTGCAGTACATGTGGC
>DATKEU010000127.1:0-20185 GCA_035544495.1 Polyangia bacterium
GCGATCGCCTGGATTATCTGGGACTTGGTCAGAACCTTTGCCATCTCGATCTCCTTTCGACGCTGAACCCGTTCGCCAATCTGCTTATCTGCTGCATCTTCCCGGCTTCGACAGCGCGACGATCTCGCCGCGCGTAAAAGAGGTCCGCCACTTTAGGCAGAAAGATTTCGTCCTGAAAACAAAAAAAGAACGAAAAACACGGGAAAAACATGGTTGGGTCGCGCTTTCTCCGTCGGAGAGCGCCCCGGGCCCGCCCGCGCCGGACGTCGTTGCCGGCGCCGCGCCGTTCTTGAAATGGGCTGGTGGCAAGCGGCAGCTTCTGCCGTCGCTGTTGCGGGTGGTCCCCCCTGCGATAGCCACCTACTACGAACCGTTCGTCGGCGGCGGCGCGCTGCTCTTCGAGCTGGCGGCGCGCCGCCGCTTCCAGCGCGCCGTGATCAGCGACGCGAACCGCGAATTGATCCTTTGCTACCAGGCCGTGCGCGATCGATTGGACGAGATCGTCGAAGCGCTCGACGGCTATCGATACAACGAGGTCGTCTACTACGAGACCCGAGCGCTGGATCCCGAGACGCTGTCCCCGGGCGAGCGGGCGGCGCGCCTCATCTACCTCAACCGCGTCGGCTTCAACGGCCTCTACCGCGTCAACAGCGCCGGGCTGTTCAATGTTCCCTTCGGGCGTCATCCGCCGACGATCGCGATCTACGACGCCGATCGGTTGCGAGCGGCGTCGGCGGCGCTGCAGAACGTGGAGATTCTCTGCCGGGACTTCGAGGCGACGATCGGCGCGGCGACGGTGGACGACTTCGTGTACTTCGATCCGCCGTACGTTCCGCTGTCGCGCACCTCGAACTTCCGCGCCTACGCGCAGGGCGGATTCGACCACGCCGAGCAGGAGCGATTGGCGGCGGCGTTGCGACGACTGGGCGCGCGTGGCGTGCGCGCGGCTCTCTCCAACTCCGATTGCGCGACCACGCGCGCGCTCTATCGCGGTTTGCCACGACCAGAAAGAATCTCCGTGCGGCGCGCGATCAATTCCGTGACGTCGGCCCGCGGCCCCGTCGGAGAATTGCTGGTGCGAAGCTTCGAATTCTGACCGCACAGGCGCTCGGGTCTTGCGAACCGCCGATCGATGTTTACCTTCACCAATGAGCGAGTCAGAAAGCGGGTAGGGCGCGGTCGCAGGTGTGTGGAGGGTTGGTCGGGGGACGACCGGCAAGGAGGGTCGAAGGTGCTGGACACCGTCGACCCTCTTTTTTTGTTTGTTTAATGTGGGACCCTGAGAGGGTCCCACGCCCCCCGCGATGAGCTCGAGCGAGCAGAGTTCGCTCTCCCTCGACGCGATCATGTGGGACCCTGAGAGGGTCCCACGCCCCCCGCGATGAGCTCGAGCGAGCAGAGCTCGCTCTCCCTCGACGCGATCATGTGGGACCGTTGTGCTAAGCAGCGGCGTATGGCGAAGGTTGACGATCTGCAGAAGGACCATGAGGCGCGCTTGACCGCGCTTGTTGGTGAGATGGCGGGGAAGGGATCCGAATCGGACTGGGCGCTGGTGCGCGCGCTGATTCATCGGGCGGTGCACGTGGCGGCGGAGCGGAAGGCGGCCGAGTTTTGCGCGCTGTCGACGTACCTGGCGGAGATGATCGGGCACGCGCACGGGCTCATTCATGGTGGCGATCAATCGGGGGCGGCGGCGCACCGGGACATCGTTCATTGACGTGTTATCGTCGCGGCCGATGCGTCACCTGGTCGTTGTCGGACTGTTGACCACCGTTGCGGCCGTCTCGGCCTGCAAAAAATCACGAGAGGGGAGCGCCATGTCCAAAGTCGAACCAACCAACGCGAACGCGGACGGGCTGATCGTCGAGGAGGTGCAGGCCGGCACCGGCGAGGTCGCCACCAAGGGCAAATCCGTGTCGGTGCACTACACCGGTCGCCTCACCGACGGGACGAAGTTCGACAGCTCGCTGGATCGCGGGCGTCCGATCGAGTTCGTGCTGGGCACCGGCCGCGTGATCAAGGGATGGGACCAGGGGCTCGATGGCATGAAGGTGGGCGGCAAGCGCAAGCTGACCATCCCGCCCCAGCTGGCCTACGGCGCTCGCGGCACGCCCGGCGGCCCGATCCCCCCCAACGCGACGCTGGTTTTCGACGTCGAGCTCGTCGCCGTCAAGTAACCAGATCACACTGGAAAACATCCAGGCATTGAGTAAACTCCGCCGCCTGGTGGGGTGGCCGAATCGGGCCGCCCCGCTGCGTTTGTCTATCTAAGGCTCGAGCAGCAAAAGCGAGAAGGAAAAGTTCATGGCGTCCATCGACAAGGTCAGAAACATCGGAATCTCGGCCCACATCGATTCGGGAAAGACCACGCTGTCGGAGCGCATCCTCTTTTACACCGGCAAGATCCACAAGATCGAAGAGGTGCGCGGCAAGTCGGGCGTGGGCGCCAAGATGGACTCCATGGACCTCGAGCGCGAGAAGGGGATCACCATCCAGTCCGCCGCCACCTACTGCGAGTGGGACGGGTTCAACATCAACCTCATCGACACGCCCGGCCACGTCGACTTCACCATCGAGGTCGAGCGCGCGCTGCGCGTCCTCGATGGCGCCGTGCTGGTCCTGTGCGGCACCTCGGGCGTGCAGTCACAGTCGTACACCGTCGACCGCCAGATGCGCCGCTATAACGTCCCGCGCATCGCCTTCATCAACAAGCTGGACCGCGCCGGCGCCGATCCGAAGCGCGTCACCGCGCAGCTGAAAGAGAAGCTGCGCCACAACACCATCACCATGCAGCTGCCGATCGGAGCGGAGGCGGACTTCGAAGGGATCATCGATCTGATCAAGCAGAAGGCCTTTTACTTCGACGGCGACAACGGCGAGGACGTGCGCGAGGAAGAGATCCCGGCCGACCGTCTGGAAGAGGTGAAGACCGCCCGGCACGACATGATCGCCTCCATCGCCGATCACGACGAGGCGATGGCCGACAAATACCTGGCCGAGCAGGATCCGACCGTCGAGGAGCTGCACGCGGCCATCCGCCGGGTCACGATCGGCCTCAAGATGACGCCCGTCTTCATCGGCTCGGCGTACAAGAACAAAGGCGTTCAGCTGATGCTCGACGGCGTCAACCTGTATCTGCCCGACCCGACCCAGGTCACCAACATCGCCCTCGATCAGAACAAGAACGAGGAGAAGACCGTCCTGCTCTCGGATCCGAAGAAGCCGTTCGTGGGCCTCGCCTTCAAGCTGGAGGACGGGCGCTACGGGCAGCTGACGTACATGCGCGTCTATCAAGGGTCGCTGTCCAAGGGCGATTTCATCGTCAACAACTCCGCCAACCGCAGGCGCGTCAAGGTGCCGCGCCTCGTGCGCATGCACTCGAACGAGATGCACGACATCGATACCGCGTCGGCGGGGGACATCGTGGCTCTCTTCGGCGTGGAGTGCTCGTCGGGCGACACGTTCTCGAACGAGTCGGTGGCGTACACGATGACGTCGATGCACGTGCCGGACGCCGTCATCTCGCTGGCGGTGGCGCCGAAGGAGAAGGCCAACGCCACGAATTTCTCCAAGGCGCTGAACCGCTTCACCAAGGAAGATCCCACCTTCCGCGTCCACCGCGATGAGGAGTCGGCCCAGACCATCATCAGCGGCATGGGCGAGCTGCACCTCGAGATCTACATCGAGCGCATGAAGCGCGAGTACGCCTGCGAGGTCATCTCCGGCAAGCCCCAGGTCGCCTACCGCGAGGCCATCAACCAGCGCTCGGAGTTCAGCTATACGCACAAGAAGCAGACCGGCGGCTCCGGCCAGTACGGCAAGGTGGCCGGGTACATCGAGCCACTGCCGGCGGATCACCAGCCCGGGTACGAGTTCGTCGACGAGATCGTCGGCGGCTCCATCCCGCGCGAGTTCATCCCCGCCTGCGACAAGGGTTTCAAGGAGGCGATGAAGAAGGGGCCCCTCATCGGGTTCCCCATCGTCGGCGTCAGGTGCGTGATCAACGACGGCGCCTCGCACCCCGTCGACTCGTCGGAGATCGCCTTCCGCACGGCGGCGCTGATGGGCTTCCGCGAGGCCTATCAGGGGGCGAAGCCCACCATCCTGGAGCCGATCATGCGCGTCGAGGTGCAGTTCCCCGAGGAGTTCCAGGGCGCGGTCATGGGCCAGCTCAACCAGCGGCGCGGGACCATCCTCTCGTCGGAGAAGCAGGAGGGCTTCGTGCAGGCCATGGCCGAGGTGCCGCTGAACGACATGTTCGGCTACTCGACGGACTTGCGCTCGGCCACGCAGGGCAAGGGCGAGTTCACGATGGAGTTCCAGAAGTACGCCGAGGTCCCCAAGCAGCAGCGCGAAGTGATGATGGCGGAGTTCCGGAACAAGAAAGAGAAAGAGGCCGCGGCCCGTTGAGGCGCAACCGCGTGACCGGCGGGCGCCTGCCCGCGGCGGGCGGCCCGGAGTCGGGCGCCGGTCTGGGCGCGGGCGGCGAGGGGCGCGTCCTGCGCCTTCTGCTGGGCGAGCTGGGCGAGGCCAAGCGGCGCCTGCTGGGCGAGACCGAAGCGCTGCGGGTCATCGAGACGCGCGTGCGCGAATGGGATCTCTCGCAGCCATTTCAGGCGCGGCGCGGGCGCGCCTTGCGCGTCGAGGCCACGGTTCGCTTCTCGGACGCGCTCGACGATCTGCACGAGCTCCTGGCGCGGCTCTCCGATGGGCGCCAGTCACCGGCGCTGGCGGCGAGCCCGCTCTCGCCGCGGCGGCGGCGCTTGCTGGCGGCGATCCGCAGCGAGCTGCGCTATCTGCAGCGGGCCTTCGACGGCGGGAACCTGCTGCTGGCGAACACGCTCGAGACCTTCTCGCCGCCCTGACTCATTCGTCGGCGGGCGGCGTCGGCCCGGGAAGATCAGGCGTGGCGGCGCCTCCCTGGTCTGGGTCGGGCTCCGCGGGCCGCGGGGGCGGCGCCGGCATCGACCCGGACGCCGACGCCGGTTGAGGCGGCGGGGTTCGGGTGGTGGCGTCGAGATAGAACCGCGATATGTCCGCCTCGTCGAGCATGCCGACGATCTGACCGGCGCCGTCGACGACCGGGATCTCGCGCAGCTTGTGGCGCAGCAAAAGCTGCGCGGCGGTGCGCAGGCTGTCCTGGGCGCGCACGGCGATCTCCGGCGCCAGCGCCGCCGCCACGCCCAGCGCCGACGTCCCCCGCATCACCTGCACCACCCGCGCGGAGCGCAGCAGATCCGGCTGCGCGGACGCCAGTCCGTGCACGGGTGACTCGGCCCGTGACGCCACCTGGGCGCGGTACAGCGACTTCTTGCGCAGGACGATGAAGGCGATCCCCTCCGCCAGCATCAGCGGCACCAGGAGGTCATAGCTGCCGGCCAGCTCGCACACCAGCACCAGCGACGACAGCGGCGTGTGCGAGACGCCGCCATAGAATGTCCCCATCGCCACCAGCGCGAACGCCCCCGGATCCAGACGCGGGTCGTGCAGCAGGAACTGCGCGGCTCTCCCGAAGGCGCCGCCGAACAGGCCCCCGATCACCAGCGACGGCGCGAAGTCGCCGGCGCTGCCGCCGCTGCCGATGGTCAGCGACGACGAGATGATCTTCGCCCCGCACAGCATGGCCAGCAGCGCGGCGCCGCCCCAGCCCGCCGGCAACCACGGCGATCCGCTGATCGCCATCTGCACGGCGCCATAGCCGCCGCCCAGAAGCCCCAACCCCTGCCCCGGCTGCCCCACGCGCCAGCCGATGAGGATGATGAGCGGCACCGCGAAGATCCCCAGCGCCAGACCACCGAGGCCCGGCTTGGTCCACTCCGGAATGGCCAGCCGCGCGGTCAGACTCTGCACGTTGCGCAGCGCCAGCAGAAACAGGCTGGCCAGCCCCGACACCAGCACGGCCAGCAGGGCATACAGCCAGAGGTGTTTGATGATGAAGGGGAAGCGGTTCGGCTGCGCGAACAGCGTCGACTCGCCGAAGATCGAGATGACGACGGAGTAAGCGGTGACGCTGGCGAGGACGGCCGGGACGAGGGCGTCCGACTCGAAGTCGTCGCGGTAGAGGACCTCGACGGCCAGCAGCGCGGCGCCGAGCGGCGTGCGGAACACGGCGGCGATGCCCGCCGCCACGCCCGACACCATCAGGATGCGGCGCTCCTGCGGCGAGACGCGCAGGATGCCGCCCGCCAGCGAGCCGAGCGCGCCGCCGATCAGCATGGTCGGCCCCTCGCGCCCGCCCGAGCCGCCCGTGCCCAGCGTCAGCAGCGAGGCCACCGCCTTCACCCAGGCGACGCGCTTGCGGATGAGTCCGTTGCGCTGGTGAAAGGCGTCGATCATCGCGTCGCCGCCGCCGCCCCGGGTCTCGGGCGCCAGCTGCGAGACCGCGCCCCCCGCCAACGCGCCCAGCGCCGGCAGCAGCACCAGCAGCCACGGGCGAAATGGGATCCCCCTGAGGTCGGCCAGGAACGTCTCGCCGTGCGCGCGCAGCGGGTGATAGCCGGCCAGCCCCTCCAGCACCAGCTGCTGCAGCCCCTCGAGGCCGGCGAAGAAGGCGGCGCCCATCAATCCGGCCAGCAGCCCCACGACAGCGGCGTGCAGCAGCGTGCGGCCAGCCAGGCGCAGGTCGACCGCCGCCGCCTCCCGGAGGACGGTGGCGAGAAATTCCCGATTGACCACCCGCATCGCCGTGCGCCCGAGATTATGAGGCTTCGGGGGAGACGAGGTTAGAAAACAGCCCGTTCCTGGTGTAGCCTGCCGCCTGACCGATGGGCGCGGCCGCTTTCTACGACATGGACGGCACGCTTGTGCGGACCAACCTGGTCCATGCTTTCGCGTACAACGCGCGTAACCAGCAGGGGCTTTGGCGCAGTGTGAAGAAGACCCTGTCGACGTTCGCCAGCGTGCCGCTTTTTCTGGCCGCCGACTTTTATAACCGGCGGCTTTTCAACGACATCTTCTTCGTGCGCTATCGCGGTGAATCGGAGGATCGCCTGCGCTATCTCGCCGACGAGCTGTTCGAGACCACCATCAAGCCGTCGATCTATCCCGGGGCGTACACGCTCATCGCCAAGTCGCGGGAGCTGGGCCTGCGACAGGTGCTGGTCACGGGCGCCCTGGACATCACGGTCGAGCCGCTGGCGAGACACCTCAAGATCGACGACTATGTCACCAATCGCCTGGAGTTCGTCGATGGCTATGCCACCGGCCGCCTGTTGCCCCCGGTGATGGCGGCGGCCACGAAGGCCAGCTGGATTCGCATCTATGCGGAGAAGGAAAAGTTGAACCTGTCAGACTGCTACAGCTACTCCGACAGCATGAGCGATCTGCCCATGCTGTCCGTCGTGGGCCACCCGACGGCGGTCAACCCCGACCTACGGCTGCGCAACACGGCGCTGCAGCACGACTGGCCGATTCTGGACCTGCGGTGAAGAAGGCAAGCTGATGCGCGAACGGCAACCGAAGATCCTGCGCGGCCCGGTGCCGCGGCGAAAGGAAGACGACCAGGTCGTCTACATCGACAACGACTCCGCGCCCCGGATCCTGTTCTCGGGCGAGGATCTGCTGCTGGAGGACCTGCCGATCGGCACGCGCGTGGTCTATCCCAAGCCGCCCATCGAGGGGCTGGCCAACCCGGGCGCCGCCATCCGCTACGCGCTGAACCACCCGCTCGACACGGCGCCGCTTTATGCCCAGCTGATGCCGGGCATGCGGGTGACCATCGCCGTCGACGACATCAGCCTGCCGCTGCCGCCCATGGCGACGCCCGACGTGCGGCAGACCATCATCGAGATCCTGCTCGAGCTTCTGGACGCGAACGGCGTCGACGACGTGCACATCGTCGTCGCCAACTCGCTGCACCGGAAGATGACCGAGGCCGAGATGAAGCGGATGGTGGGCGCCAAGATCCACGAGGCGTTCTATCCCGACCGCTATTACAACCACGACGCCGAGGATCCCGACGGCATCGTGCACCTGGGCGTGACGGACAAGAACGAGCCGGTGAACATCAACCGGCGCGCAGTGGAGAGCGACCTCGTCATCTACGTGAACATCAACCTGGTGCCCATGGACGGCGGGCACAAATCGGTGACCGTCGGCCTGTGCGACTATGACAGCCTGCGCCCGCACCACGAGCCGGAGACGATTCGCGCGTCGGACAGCTACATGGACCCCAAGCGGTCGGCCCTGAACACCAAGGTCGAACGGATGGGCGCGCTGGTCGACAAGCACATGAACGTCTTTCACATCGAGACCGCGCTGAACAACCGCATGTTCGCCGGCCCGACGGCGTTCCTGTCCAAGAACGAGGACGAGTTCACCGAGTTCGACCGCCTGAAGTTCGAGGCCATGAAGTGGTCGCTGGGCAAGCTGCCGGCGGCCGCCAAGCGCACGCTGTTCCACGCCATCCCGGCGCAGTACCAGCTCATCGCCTGCTACGCGGGCAAGACCGAGCCGGTGCACGAGAAGATCCTGGTCCGCTGCTTCGAGCAGTACGCGGTCAACGTCCGCGGGCAGGCCGACATCCTGATCTGCGGCGTGCCGTATATCTCGCCCTACAACGTGAACTCGATCCTGAACCCGCTCCTGGTGCAGGTGATGGGGCTCGGGTACTTCCACAACATGTATCGGGGCAAGCCCGTCTTGAAAAAAGGCGGGGTGATGATCCTGACCCACCCCTGCTACGACGAGTTCGACCACAACCACCACCCGAGCTACATCGAGTTCTTCAATCGCCTGCTGCCGGAGACGCGCGACGCGATGAAGCTGCGGCACAAGTACGAGGAAGAGTTCGCCCACAACCCCAGCTACATCGAGATGTACCGGCGCGGGAACGCGTACCACGGGGCGCACCCGTTCTTCATGTGGTACTGGGGCGAGAACGGGCGCCAGCACATCGGCAAGGTGATCGTCGCCGGCGCGCAGAACGCGCACGTGCCGGCGATGCTGGGGTGGGAGCGGGCGGAGTCCTTGACCGAGGCGATCGCCATGGCGCGCAGCTTTGTCGGCCCGTCGCCCGAGATCACGCTGATGCACCACCCGCCCATCGTCATGGCGGACATGGAGTGAAGCTTCGCAGCGGCGGGCGCGGGGGTGGCTATTCGCCCCTGCGCGGGATGTGGGAGGCGTTTCAGCGGGCGGTGTGGGCGGGCGGCTGGCCGACGATCGTCCTCGATCGCCTGCCGTCGGCGACGCGGGTCTCCGCCGTCCGTCACGATCTGGCGCTGGGACGCGCGGGGGGGCGGCCGGCCCTGAGGCTGGCTTTTGTCTCGGACCTGCACATCGGCCCGCTGACGCCGCCGCGGCTTCTGGACGCCGCCTTCGCGCAGCTGGACGCGTTCGCCGCCGACGTCCTGGTGCTGGGGGGCGACTACGTTTTTCTGGAGGCGACGGCGAAGAGCGCCGAGCGGCTGCGGGGCCTGGTGGCGCGCGTGGCGGCGCCGATCAAGATCGCCGTGATGGGCAACCACGATCTGTGGACGGACGACGCGCTTCTGGAACGGGCGCTGGCCGGCGGTGGGGCCAGGGTGGTGGTGAACGATGCCGTGCGCCTGCCGCCGCCCCACGACGACGTGGCGCTGGTCTGCGTCGACGAGCCGTGGACCGGCCAGCCCGACGGCGCGCGCGCGTTCGGGCGGGCGGGCGACGCGCCGGTGCGCATCGCCGTCGCGCACGCGCCCGAGGCGATCCCGCACGTCGCCGGGCGCGGCGCCCAGCTGATGCTGTGCGGGCACACGCACGGCGGGCAGGTGGCGCTGCCGTCGGGGCCGGTGGTGGTCTATGGTCCGATGGGCCGGCGGTTCCCGTTCGGGCTGCGCGAGGTGGCGGGGATGAAGCTGTTCGTGTCGCGGGGGCTGGGGAATGTCGATCTCCCCTTGCGGGCGTACGCCTCGCCCGACGTTTCTCTGTTCACGATCACCTGAACGCGCCGGGGGCGCCGCCGGCCTATCGTCGCGCGCCGCTGCCGGGTCTTCCGGTCAGCGCGCGCCATGCAGCTCCGGGTCTTGATAGTCGGGGGCGACGATCAGCTGGCGCTTCAGATCTCCCGGTTCCTGACCCACCATGGCCTGGCGGTGCGCTGGCGCGCCGATGGCCGCTCGGCGTTCGGGGATCTGCGTGACGAAGCGTGGGACGTGCTGCTGCTGCACATGACACTGCCCGACGGTGACGGCCTGGGTGCGTGCCACCGCATCCGCCTGCGCTGGCGGGTGCCGATCCTGGCGCTGTCCCCCGGCGCCGCCGACACCGAGAAGGTGGCCGCGCTGGAGGCCGGCGCCGACGACTACGTCATCATCCCGTTCTCGTTCCCCGAGCTGCTGGCGCGCGTGCGGGCGCTGGCGCGGCGGGCGCGCGGAGACGCCGCCGGAGCGGGCGCGGTGAAGATCGGGGCGCTGGCGCTGGAGGCGGCATCGATGCGCGTCACTCTGAACGCCCGCCCCGTCGAGGTCACCGCGCACGAGTTCGCGCTGCTGTGGGCGCTGGCGCAGGCGGCGGGACAGGTGATCACACGCGATCGCCTGCTCGAGCTGACGCGCGACAACTCGGATGAGGTCTTCGATCGATCGATCGACGTCAACATCTCGCGCCTGCGCCAGAAGCTGGGCGACGATCCCCGCCATCCGCGCCTCATCAAGACGGTGCGCGGCGAAGGCTATCTGCTGGCCGACGACAGCGGCGCGCGCCGACCCGTGTAGGCCGGGCGAGCACCTCCGCCCCGGCGGCGACCGTTTGTTTTGTTTTGTTTCAATGCCGCAAGAGGCGCCGGGCTGGTGTCGATGTTCCCCTGCAACAAGCAGGAGGCAACCTTCCATGGACGTCAGCAATGTTACATCCGGTGTCGGCTCGATCTTCGGAACGACGGCCGTCGGTTCGCAAACCAATACGGACGCGACCACCTCGACGGATTCCGTCGCCGGGGTCAGCGTCGACATCTCGAAGCCAGGGCAGCTGTTCGGGCAGCTGTCCAGCCTGGCGTCGAGCGATCCGGCCAAGTTCAAGCAGGTGACCGCGGACATCGCGCAGAAGTTGAAGGACGCGGCCGGTTCGCAGGACGGCAAGCGCGCCGACTTCCTGAACCAGCTGTCCGATAAATTCACCGCCGCCTCGCAGAGCGGCAGCGCGGCCGACCTGGCCCCGCAGCGCGCGCAGGGCCACCACGGTGGTCATGGCCACCACCACCGTCACGCGCAGGGCGCGGAGGGTGGCGGCGGCGGCGGCACCGGCAACACCAGCGGACAGACGGGCGGCGACTCCGGCAACAGCGTGTTCCAGACCATCGAGAGCATCATCTCCGACGCGCTCGACGGCGCGTCATCGTAGAAAGGGGGCGGGCGCGCTTCGCGCGCGACCGCTATTGCCCGGTGCCGCCGGCGACGACGTTGTTCGACCACTGCTGAATGCAAGCGATTTCGTCGCTGGACAGGGGCGCCAGCAGCATCGGCATCTGCACGCCGCAGGGCGGGTTCGGCTTCACCTTCTGGATGAACAGGCCCACCGCCGGCTGCGTCCCCGCTTCGAGGTAGACGAGGTTCTTGCCCTTGCACATGTTGGTCTTGGGGGCGCTGTCGGGTGGGCCGTTTCCGATCAGCTTCTTCTCCCAGCCGGCGGTCGTCATGTCGAAGCCGCCGCCGTTGGTCACCGCGTTCGCCGCCAGGTGACAGACGGTGGTGCAGGTGTGGGTCGAGAAGATGCTGGCGGCGGTCGCGCAGCCGGGCACGCCGCTGTCGGGGACATTCACGTCGGGCGATCCACCCGCGCACCCGGTTGTCCCGAGAAACAAGAGAACGCCGCCGATGAAGAGACAGAGACGCGAGAGAGCCCTTTGATCAGAAAATCCAGGGCCGCTCGAGGAGTTCAGTGTTGCCATCGTCGGAATATATACGTGCTTGCTAGCTGCCAGACCCGACAAATCTCATGACCGAGAAGGCCCAACCACCGGGGGCCGGCGCTGGTGGCGCGAATCGCTGATCGAGCGGCGGCGCGGGCGGCGCCGCGAGCGGCGGAGGTTGGCTTTTCCCGGGCGGTTACGCTATGTAAGGCGGTCGTGGCAAGGCACGCAAAGCCGCATCCCGCGGGCGCTGGCGGAGCGGCACCGGCGCCCGACCTGCCCGTCGCGGAGATCTTCCGCGGCCGCAACGTGTTCATCCTGGGGAGCACCGGGTTCGTCGGCAAGGTGCTGCTCAGCATGCTCCTCGATCGCTTCCCCGACGTCGGGCGCGCGTACGTGATGGTGCGGCGCGGATCGGGGACCGACAGCGAGACCCGATTCTGGCAGAGCGTGGTGACGTCGCCGGCCTTCGATCCCCTGCGCCGCCAGCACGAGGGGCGGGAAGGGTTGGCGGCATTCCTGAAACAGAAAGTGGTCGTCGTCGACGGCGACATCACGGAAACAAACCTGGGCCTGTCCGAGGAGGACGCGCAGCGCATCGCGCAGGACATCGACGTCCTCATCAACTCGTCGGGGCGGGTGACGTTCAACCCGCCGCTGGAATCGGCCCTCAAGACCAACGTCGACGGCACGCGCAACGTGATCGCCTTCACCAGGCGGATGAAGCGCCCGGCGCTGATCCACACCAGCACCTGCTTCGTCGCCGGCAACCGCAGCGGCGAGGTCTGGGAGAGCGAGGAGCTGGACGGATACTACCCGCGCCGGCGCGAGCTGCCCGGCACCCGCTTCTCCGTCGAGCAGGAGATGGCCGACAGCGAGCGCGGGGCGGCCCACATCCGCGCGCTGGCCGACGACGCCCAGGTGCTGGCCCGCCTGCGCCAGCAAGCGCGCGAGCGCCTGCGCGACGAGAACCGCGATCCCGACGACGAGGCGGCGCTGCGCCTGGCGGTGGCGCGCCAGCGCAAGGAGTGGATCCGCGCCGAGCTGACGCGGCAGGGGATCGAGCGCGCCCAGGCCTGGGGCTGGCCGAACATCTACACCTACACGAAGAGCATGGGCGACCAGCTGGTGGCGCGCGAGACCGGCATCGCGCGCGCCATCGTCCGCCCCGCCATCGTCGAGAGCGCGGTGGCCTATCCGTTTCGGGGCTGGAACGAAGGGTTCACCACGTCGGCGCCGCTGGTCTATCTGGCGTTGAAGGGGCAGAACGTCCTGCCGGTCTCGTCGCAGAAGCTGATCCTGGACGTCGTCCCGGTCGATCACGTGGCGGCCGCCATGCTGATGGTCGCGGCCCAGGCCATCGCCGGCGAGCCGAAGCTGGTCTATCAGCTGTCGAGCGGCGACCTGAACCCGCTTTACATCGATCGGGTCACGACGCTAACCGGGTTGTACAAGAGGAAACGCTTCCAGGACAAGGAGACCGGCAACCGGTTCATCAACGAGCTGGCGGCGCGGATGGAGTTCCGCCCCATCACGCAGGAGGAGTACGACGCCCGGTCGCTGCCGATGGTCAACCGACTGGTGCAGCGGACGTCCAAGGCGCTTGGCAAGATCCGGCCCAGCTGGGGCGGCGGTCGCTTCACGGAGCTCCTCGATCGCGCCAAGAAGCAGATCGACGAGGTCGAGCGCGTCACCGACGAGGCGACGAAGAACATCGAGCTGTTCCGCCCGTTCATCATGGACAACCGCTATGTCTTTCGCGCCGACAACATCCGCGCCCTGCGCGACCGGATGAGCGCCGACGACCAGGCCCGGCTGCCGTGGGGGCCCGAGAAGCTGGACTGGTACGACTACTGGATGAACATCCACTTCCCCGGGCTGCAGCGCTGGGTGCTGCCCGAGCTGGACGAGACGTACGCGGCGCGGCCGAAGCAGGTCTACAGCTACCACGACCTCCTGGAGCTGTTCGACACCACGACCAAGCTGCACGCCACGCGGGTCGCCCTGCGCATCGAGCGCGGCAAGCGCGAGGAGATCTACAACTACGCCGACCTGCAGGAGCTGGCCACGCGCGTGGGCGTCTTCCTGGTCGGCGAGGAGGTGGCGCCCGGCGATCGCGTGCTGCTCTACGCGCGCAACGCGCCCGAGTGGTCGATGGCCTACTTCGGCGTGCTGAAGGCGGGGGCGGCCGTCGTGCCGGTGGCGCACGAATCGACGGCGGCGGAGATCGTCAACATCGCGCGCGCGTCGGGGGCGGCGGGGATCCTGATCGGCGACGATCTGCTGGACAAGCGCCCGGATCTGAAACGCTCCCTGCGCGAGGCGGGGCTGGCCGCGAAGATCTGGCCGTTCCAGACCGTCTTCGCGCTGCCCGATCTGGCGGTGGAGCAGCAGCGCGCCCAGTCCCTGCACCGGCGGGTCAACCCCGACACGGTGGCGTCGCTGATCTTCACCTCGGGGACGACCGGCAAGCCGAAGGGCGTGATGCTCACGCACCGCAACTTCACCTTCATGGTGTCCGAGCTGTCGAAGGTGTTCGAGTTCGGCGTCAGCGACGGGATGCTGTCGGTGCTGCCGCTGCACCACACGTTCGAGTTCTCTACCGGCCTGCTGGTGCCGCTGGCCCACGGCGCGCAGGTGACGTACCTGGCGGAGCTGACCGGCGAGCTCATCGCCTCGACGCTGAAGAAGGGGCACGTCACCGCCATCGTGGGCGTGCCGGCGCTGTGGGATCTGATGCGGCGGCGCGTGCTGCAGCGGTTCTCCGACAGGTCGCCGCTGCTGGAGACGCTGATGAAGGGCCTGATGACCGCGAACTACGAATTGCGGTCGCGCACCAAGCTGGATCTCGGGCTCTTGTTCTTCCTGCCGATTCACGAGGGCTTCGGCGGGCGCATCCGGTACCTCATCAGCGGCGGATCGGCGCTGCCGTCCGAGGTGATGAAGACCTTCTACGGCATGGGCTTCTCTTTCTTCGAGGGCTATGGCCTGACCGAGACGGCGCCGGTGTTGACCGTGACGTCGCCGAAGAAGAAGCCCATGGTCGGCTCGGTCGGCCAGCCCCTGCCCGGGCTGGAGGTGAAGATCGATTCGCCCGACGCCGGCGGCGTGGGCGAGGTGATCGCGCGCGGGCGGAACGTCATGGCCGGGTACTGGGAAGATCAGCCGGCCACCGACGCCGCCGTCGTCGACGGCTGGTTCCACACCGGCGACCTCGGGCGCTTCGACGAGAACGGGAACCTGTTCCTGGTCGGCCGTTCCAAAGAGATCATCGTCGATTCGAACGGCAAGAACGTCTATCCCGACGAGATCGAGGACCTGTACCGGGACTCGAGGTTCATCAAGGATCTGTCCGTGGTGGGCCTGTCCGACGGCGCCGCCGAGCACGTCGCCTGCGCCGTGCAGCCGGCGTACGACGCCGAGGCGGGGCTGTCGGCGGCCGACGTCGTCGCCCGCGTCGACGCTCACTTTCGCAAGGTGTCGGCCGAGCTGCCGTTCTGGAAGCGGGTCAAGACACTGCACATCTGGGAGGGCGAGCTGCCGCGCACGACGACGCGCAAGGTGAAGCGGCGCGAGGTCGTCGCCGAGCTGGCGCGGCGCGCGCGCAAGTCCGGCGACGCCGGCGTGGCGGCGATCGACGGCGCGCGCGAGGCGACCAGCGTGGCCTGGCTGGGCGACATCATCGCCACCGTCTCGGGGCGGCCGCGCGGCGAGGTGCAGGCGCAGAGCCGATTCGATCAGCTGGGGTTCGACAGCCTGATGTACGCCGAGCTGGTGGGCGCGCTGGAGGCCGCCGGGGTCGCCATCCCCGACGGCTTCGACGTCACCGCGGTGGCCGACGTGGCGGCGCTGCACGACGCGCTGGCGCGCGGGCGCGTCGGCGGCGGGGCGCTGGAGCGGGCCGGGCGGGAACAACGCGCGGGCGCCGCCGCCGCCAGCGACGAGATCGACGTTCCGCCCGCGGTGGCGCGCGTGGGCAGGCGCGGGCTGGCGCTGGCGCAGCGGCTGTTCTACAAGCGCGTGCTGGACACGGACGTGCGCGGGGCGAATCACATCCCGCAGCACACGAACTTCCTGGCGGCGGCCAACCACTGCTCGCACCTGGACATGGGCCTGGTGAAGGTGGCGCTGGGGCCGGCCGGGCGCGACATCACGTCGCTGGCGGCGGCGGACTACTTCTTCCGCAACAAGTACCGGCGCGCGTATTTCTCGCAGTTCACGAACCTGGTGCCGATGGAGCGCAGCGGATCGATCCGGCGGTCCATGGACACCGCGCAGGAGGTGTTGCGCCGGGGCAAGAGCATGGTCGTCTTCCCCGAGGGGACGCGCTCGCTGAACGGGGAGCTGGCCGATTTTCTCCCCAGCCTCGGCTATCTGGCTCTGCGCGCGGAGGTGGGGATCCTGCCGGCGTACGTGTCGGGGACCTATGAGGCGCTGCCCAAGGGCGCGGCGATTCCCAAGGCGCGCCAGCTGGG
Organism: Polyangia bacterium; assembly: GCA_035544495.1. Classification (GTDB taxonomy): domain Bacteria; phylum Myxococcota_A; class Polyangia; order Fen-1088; family Fen-1088; genus DATKEU01. The sequence goes on from DATKEU010000127.1 coordinate 16,300, forward strand.
CGTGGCGTTCGGGCCGTTCCTGCCCATCGAGCGCCTGAAGGAGATCACCGACGGGCTGCCGGCGCAGGAGGCGTGGCGGCTGGTGTCGGCGTACGTGCAGCGGATCGTCGAGAACCTTCGCGACGGCCTGCCCAACCCCGTCGACGTGGCGGCGGTGCGCGCCGCGTGGGACGGCCAGCGCCTGGGCGTGATCGAGGCGCGGCGCGGGAAGGGTGGCGGCGGCGCGCGGGGGCTCTTGCGGTCGGTGCCGTAGGACGAGGACGAGGACGGCGACGCGATGGGAAAAATCCTGATCACGGGCGGCAGCGGTTTCCTGGGCGGGCACCTGCTGCGCCAGCTCTGCGAGCGGGGCGAGGCCGGCGAGCTGCGCGTGCTGGCCCAGTCGTCGCCGCCGGCCTGGATGCGGGCGCTGCCGATCGAGATCGCCACCGGGTCGGTCACCAGCGCCGCCGACATGGCGCGCGCGATGGAGGGCGTGGATCGCGTCTATCACCTGGCGGGCCTGGTCTCGTACAAGCCGGCGGACGCGCACCGCATGTACGACGTGCACGTCGGCGGCACGCGCACGGTCTGCGAGGCGGCGGCGCGGGCCGGCGTGCGCCGCATCGTCATGTCGTCGACCAGCGGCATCGTCGCCGTGTCGACGCGCGCCGATGAATTCCCCGACGAGACATCGCCGGCGCCGGTCGAGATCATCGCGCGCTGGCCGTACTACGCCAGCAAGCTGTACCAGGAGGAGGCGGCGCGCCGGGCGTGCGGAAGCAAGATCGAGCTGGTGGTGCTGAACCCCAGCCTGCTGCTGGGGCCGGGCGACGACCGGTTGAGCTCGACGCGCGTGGTGTTGCAGTTCCTGGCGCGCGAGATCGCGCTGATCCCGCCAGGCGGGCTGAACTTCGTCGACGTGCGCGACGTGGCGGCGCTGTTCCCGGTGGCGATGGAGCGCGGCGCGCCGGGCGAGCGCTATCTCGCCGGCGGGTACAACTGGACGTTCGAGGAGTTCCTCGGCCGCCTCGAGCGCATGTCCAAGGTGCCGGGGCCCAAGTTTCAAGCGCGCGGCAAGCTGCCGCTGCTGGCGACGCGCGCCCAGGCTGCTCTGTACCGCCACTGGGGGCGCAACCCGCCCATCGAGCCGCAGAGCCTGGAGATGTCCGAGTACTTCTGGTACTTCGAATCGGGCAAGGCGGCGCGCGAGCTGGGCTTCATCCCCCGCGACGCCGCCGCCACCCTGTTCGACACGGTCAAGTACGTGCGCGAAAACTTCCTGGGCAACGACGCCCTGCTGCGCAAGCCGGGCGGTGGCGACGGGGCGCGCACGCCGCGGGCGCTGGCGGAAGGTTAGCCGGCGCGATTGCGGGACCCGGAGGTGGAACGCCCGGCGACGCGTCCACTGACGCTGGCGCACGCCACGGCGCTGGTGGTGGCCAGCATGGTGGGGACGGGGGTCTTCACGACCACCGGCTTCATGCTGACCGATCTGGGCTCGCCGCCGCTGGTGCTGGGCGTGTGGGTGGTGGCGGGCCTTCTGGCCCTGGCCGGCGCGGCGGTCTACGCGGAGCTGGGAGCGATGATGCCGCGCGCGGGCGGCGAGTACGTCTATCTTTCGCGGGCGTTCCACCCGTCGGTGGGATTTCTGTCCGGGTGGATCTCGCTGCTGGTCGGGTTCGCGGCGCCCACGGCGGCGGCGGCGCTGGCCTTCGGGCGCTACCTGCAGACGCTGGCGCCGGCCGTGCCGGTGAAGGCGGCGGCGCTGGTCCTGGTGGCGGCGTCGACGGCGCTGCACGTGCGCGACGTTCGGCGCGGTGGCATGGCGCAGGCGCTGCTGACGGGGCTGGTGCTGGCGCTGATTCTCGCGTTCATCGGCGCCGCCTTCGTGTCGGGGCGCGCCGAGTGGGGGCGCCTGCTGGTCGCGACCCAGCCGCGGCCGGGGCTGGGCGCGGTCGCGGTGTCGCTGGTGTACGTCGCGTACAGCTACTTCGGCTGGAACGCCGCCGCCTACGTGGCGGGGGAGATCCGCGATCCGCACCGAACCCTGCCGCGCGCGCTGGTGGGCGGGACGGCGACGGTGACGATCCTGTACGTGGCGCTGAACGCGGTGTACATGGCGGCGGCGCCCGTGGCGGCGCTGGCCGGCAAGGTCGAGATCGCGCGCGTGGCCGCCGTCGCGCTGCTGGGGTCGCGCGGCGGCGCCGTGGTCGGCGCGCTGGTGGCGGTGGCGCTGGCGGGCTCGGTGAGCGCGCTGTGCATGACCGGTCCGCGCGTCCTGCAGGCGATGGCCGAGGATGGCCAGTTCTTTCGCGTGCTGGGCCGCACTGGCCGGGGCGGCGCGCCGACGGCGGCGGTGCTGCTGCAAGGCGCGCTGGCCTGCCTGGGGATCGTCACCGCGGCCTTCGAGCCGCTGCTGGTTTACGCTGGATTTACATTGACCTTGAGCGCCGCCGCCACGGTGGCCGGCGCCTTCGTCCTGCGCCGCCGCGAACCCGGCGCCGCCCGCCCGCACCGGGCGATGGGCTGGCCGGCCAGCGGCATGGCGTATCTGGCCCTGTCCGCGTTCATGACCTGCTTCGCGATCCGCGAACGCCCGACGGAGAGCCTGGCCGGCCTGGGGACGCTGCTGGTGGGCGCCCTGGCGTGGCTGGTCTGGACGCGCCGGCGCGGCGGGCCGCCGGCGAACGGGAGGAGACCCTAGAACCGCACGCGCAGCGCGCCCGGCACGACCTCGAACGTCGCGGGCAGGCGGCCCGGGGTCTCGCCGTCCAGCTCGAGGGGGACGATGGCGTCGGGCTCGACAGGGGTGGCGTCGAGGCGCGTGATGGTCTGGTTGTGGACCTGTTCCAGCGAAAGGTGCGAACCGCTGTAGAGCCGGCCCACCTTCGTCAGCACGTCCATGCGCGAGAAGTCGCCGATCACGACCAGATCCAGGTGCCCGCCATCCAGCGTGGCCGCCGGGCAGATCTTCATGCCGCCGCCGAAGTACCGGCCGTTGCCGACGGCGGCCATCAGGACGCGCCGGCGCTGGCGGGGGCCGCCGTCGACGGCCAGCCAGACGTCGGTGTTGTCGTACGAGGCCAGCGTCCGCACGGTCGCGCCCAGGAACGCCACCTTGCCGCCGAGGCGCTTCGACGACGCGTTGGCCTTGCTGGCCACGGCGCTGGAGAAGCCGAACGAGGCGACGTTGACGAAATAGCGCAGCGCCGGCGTCCCGTCGTGGGCCGTGTAGGCGACGCGGCCGGCGTCGATGGCGTGGGCCGGTTTCTCGCGCACGTTGCGCGCCGCCTCGGCCAGCCCGCCGGGCAGCTGCAGCATGCGCCGGAAATCGCCGCCGGTGCCGCGCGGGATGATCCCCAGCTCTGTCGTGGCGCCCGCGCCGGCGGCCAGGATGCCGTTCGCCACCTCGGAGACCGTCCCGTCGCCGCCCAGCGCGACGATCAGCCGCCGCCCGGCCGCCGCCGCCTCGTGGGCCAGCATGACCGCGTGACCGCTCGCCGTCGTGAACGCGCTGTCGAACGGGCCGAGGCCGTCGGTGATCGCTCCCACCAGCTTGGCCCAGCGCGCTTCGCTCAAGCCGCCACCCGCGCGCGGGTTGACGATGACCAGCGGTTTGGTGGGATCCAAGCCGCTCCTTCCTAACAGAAAACGCGCCGGCGCCGAAACCGCTTTATCCTGCGGGTCCATCAGATGATCGCGGGTGTTCTCTTCGGACTGGGCGCCAGCGCGTGCTGGGCGCTGGCCAACATCGCGGTGGCGCGCAGCTCGCGCGCGGTCGGCGCGGCGCGCGCGCTGCTGTGGGCGCAGCTGGTGGGGATCGCCGTGCTGGCCGAGGCGGCGATGGCGCTGGATTTCAGGCCTGTCCCCATCGGCGGCACGCACGTCATGTGGATGGCCCTCG
>DATKEU010000128.1:0-5842 GCA_035544495.1 Polyangia bacterium
CTGCCAGTGGCCAACACGAGAACGGGCTTGGTCATAACTGCGCAGGAATCAAATGGGTTGGAATCGCGCTTCCTTTCAACCAATGCGACTCAGCGGCCGAAAAAACTGACACCAAGCGACGTCGAGGCAGCCCAGGCTGGAATCTCCCGCGCTTGACCCGAGACGGCTTCGCGAACGTCGCGACGATCCAGCCATCGCGTCGCATCGATCGCCAACCAGGGCCGCCACGCCTTGCCGGGAGCGATGAGGCGCCCGCCTGCCACGACCCCCGCGTCCCACCCGCTTGCTTGGTAGCTGACGGGGTACTGCTCGCCGTGCACGCGGAACAGGGCGGCGATCAGCGTCAGGTTGGCATCGATCGCCCAGGCGCCGAACGGGCGGCGAAAGGCTGGCCCGGCGCCGGCTGTGTAACGCGACCAGATCGCCTGGCCGGAACCGGCGGAGGTCGATCGATCTCCCTCGCCCGCAACGACCATCTGCGCCCCGATGCCGCTTGCACCGAGAAAGGTGCCCGCGAGGCGCGCGCCGGCCACGAATGCCCCGCCGGCCACCGAGGTCGAAACCCCGGCGCCGAGATCCCACTTCGCCCTTTCGGGCGCCAGCGTGACGGGCGGCAGCGTTCTCACGACGTCGGTTGGTGGGGGCGGGGCTGGCGGTGGCGGCGCGGGCGGCGCCGCGATCTCGCGCTCGAACGCGGGATGGACGTCACTCTCCCAGGTGGCCAGAACAATCGCGGCGCCGCGGGCGCGTTCCTCGCACGTGCCCTGCGCCGGTAATCGCCGATGACCGATGAGAATCCCGTCTGAACGGCGTAGCTCGATGTCGACCGCGTCGTCGACTGTTTCGATGCGCGCTCGATCGCCGCCCATGCCCGCAGTTGGCGGCGCGCCGGCCGCGGGGACTGACGCGGGGGCCAGCATCGACGAGAATCGCAGCGCCACCTCGGCAGCGGTGGGACAGGTGGCGCCTCCTTCGATGGTCAACGATCCCCCACCGTCCGGCGCGGCGAGGCTTGGCTCGGCCGGCGGCGCCGTCATGGCCAGAGTCGCCCATAGTCGCAAGACCATCATCCAGCGCGCCTTACGATTTCAAGCCCGTCGGCATCGCCTCCGCTCATTGTACGATATCTGTGGCCAGAAAAGTCCCGCGAGGCGCGCACTTCGGTTCAAGCTCGCGATTACGCGCCGCTGACACTAACGGGCAGCAGCGTGAAAGGACTGCCGGTTTTCACCCATCGCTTACCTGATGGGACTTCGCGACAGACTCCGCCTCGCGGTTCTCGCGGCGGCGTCCACCGCGAGCGCTTGCGCGGGCAGCGACGCGGGCCCACGCGCGCCCGGCTCGTCGGCCGCGGGCGGGGGTGGCGTCGATGCGGGTGGCACGGTCGACATGGGCGCGGCCGATCGCGCAGACCCGCCGCAAATGGACGCCGGCGCCGGGCCCGCCGGATCGCCCGGCGGTGGATCGGACGCCGCCAGCGATCCGGGCGCGCCGTCCGAGAATGAGGGGCCGTGCAGCAGCCTCTTCTGCGAGGACTTCGAACGAGGGATGGTGGACCCCGCGATCTGGTCCCCGCAAATGGGGGGCGCCGGCACGCTGGAGGTGCAGCAGCAGATCGTCGCCCACGGCAAGTACGCGTACCACGTGCACGGCAGCGGCGCCCAGGGCGACTTTGCGATGATCGTCGCGACAAACGTGCCTCAGGCGCTGCGGGGCTCCGGGCCCCTCTTTGGCCGCGCGTACGTCTATGCCAACACGAATGTCGGCTCGCACATCGAGCTCGGGTTCGCGGGCAGCACGCGCGATCCGGCGGTGCCGCCCGCGATCACCAAAGGGATGAATTTCAACTACATGGAATTCGCCGAGTTCGCCAACTCCTGGCAACTCGGCTTCGATCTGTTCACCCCGGCACCGGACGTCGCCAAGGGATTCGTCGAGGAGGCGTCGTATCCGCCAGCTAGGGACAAGTACCCCGCCGCCACGTGGAGCTGCATCGAGTGGGAGTTCGGTGACAACCCCGATCTGATGGTTCTCTGGGTCGACGGCAAGCAGGTCGCGCAATTCGACGTCGGACACATCGACTTCGCCAGCGTGCCCCGCACGGCGGGCAGCGTGCTCAACGGAAAGAGCAGCGGGATCATCGGTGGCTACACATTTGTCGGGTTTGGGTTCCACTCTTACGGCGCATCAACGACTGTCGATCGCTACTTCGACGACATCGCGATCGACGTGAAACGAATCGGCTGCCTTTCCGAGAGTTCCTCCGCGTCTGATCGATAAATGGTTGGGAGATGGCGATGACCACGAAGCGACTCTTGACTGATTCATTGAGAGTGGCCATCGGCGCCACATTGCTGTGCGGATGCTCGGGTGAGATCGGTCCGTCGAACGGCGGTCCAGGCGGGCCTGGGAGCGTGATGGGAGGCGGCCCGCCGACGGGCGGGCCGCCGATGGGGGGGCCGGCTGGCGGGGGCAGCGCTGGCTCACCGTCGGGCTCCGGCTTGCTCAACCTGCCGTCCGGGCCGTTGCCGACGAACGGCCTGCACAAGCTGACGGCCTGGGAGTTCGCCAACAGCCTGCACGATCTGCTGGGCAGCGACGTCCCGCTCTCGCCGGTGGAGGTCGACACGCTGATCGGCGGCTTCGCGACCGTTGGGGCATCGACGGTGGCGATCTCGCCGGCCGGCGTCGGCCAGTACGAGACTGTCCTGGGCGCCGCGACCAGCTTCGCCTTCGCCGACGCCACGCACGCAGGGGCGGTCCTCTCCTGCGTGCCGTCGGCCACGACCGATGCCGCCTGCCTCACGTCGGCGCTGAGCGCGTTCGGCCGGCGGGCCTTTCGCCGGCCGCTGTCCGCCGACGAGACGACGGCTTTCGTGAACCTGGCCACCACGATCAGCAACCAGATGGGCAGCAGCGTCCTCGCCGGCGTCCAGCACGCGGTGTGGGCGATGCTGCAGTCGCCGGATTTTCTCTACCGCGTCGAGCTCGGCGCGCCGAGCGCCTCTGACGGCGGCCGCCTCAAGTACACCGGCTTCGAGATCGCGTCACGCCTGGCGGCGACGATCTGGGGCTCGGTGCCCGACGACACACTGCTGGACGCCGCCGCTGGCAACGCCCTGGCGGCGCCGGACGGGATCCGCGCGCAGGTGCAGCGGATGATCGCCGACCCGCGCGCGCACCGCGCGCTGGCTGCCTTCTCTGACGAGCTGTTCGACGCCTTCGCGCTCAGCCAGGCGGACAAGGATCCGTCGTTCACCGCGTACACCGACACGCTGCGCGCGGCGATGCTCAAGGAGATCGAGCTGCGCGTCGACGACATGACGTTCACCCAGAAGGGCGACTACCTGTCGCTGTTCGAGAGCACCACGACCTTCGTGAACAAGGAGCTGGCCGCGTTCTACGGCGTCCCCTTCACGGCGGCGGACAGCGATTTCCACCGCGTCGACTTGCCGGCCGGCACGCCGCGCGTGGGCCTGCTGGGTTCGGCGGGCATCCTGGCCGGCCACGCCCACTCGCAGCTGACGTCGCCCACGTCGCGCGGCAAGTACGTCGATACGATGCTGCTCTGCCGGACGGTGCCGCCGCCGCCGCCCGGCGTGCCGCCGCTGCCGGATCATGCGCCGCCTGGATCGACGGTGCGACAGGTGATGGAGGCGCACCGATCGCAGGCGCAGTGCGCGGCCTGCCACGCGATGATGGATCCGATCGGGTTCGGGATGGAGAACTTCGACACCACGGGGCAGTACCGCACCACCGACAACGGCCAGCCGATCGACGCCTCCGGGACGCTGGACGGCGTGGCGTTCAGCTCGCTCGCCCAGCTCGGGTCCGCGGTGCGCAAGAACGCCTCGACGGGGCCGTGCCTGGTCAGCAAGGTCTACGAGAACGCGCTCGGGCGCTTGCCCATCGACGTCGACACGGCGGCGCTCGATCAACTGATCACCAGGTTCAACGCCAGCGGGCACCACGTCGATCAGTTGCTGGTCGACCTGGCCGGCAGCGACGGATTTCGCTTCGTCAGCCCCACCAAGTAGGAAGGAGATCCCGATGCTCTTCGGTCGCAACAAGATCTCGCGTCGCGCGGTCCTCCGCGGGGCGATGGCCGGCGGGGCCGTCGTCGCTCTTCCGTTGCCGCGCCTCGGTGCCATGCTGAACGGCAACGGCACCGCCTACGCCGACGGCAAAGCGCTGCCCGTGCGTTTCGGCTGGTGGTTCTTCGGCAACGGCATCATCCCCGAGCGCTGGGTGCCGTCGCGCACCGGCGTCGGCGACAAATGGGCGCTCAGCGAGGAGCTGGCCCCGCTGGAGAACGTCAAGCCGTGGGTGCAGGTCATCAGCGGCACGGCGATCAAAGTGCCGGACCGGGCGCCGCACTCCAGCTTCACCGCCGCGGCGCTCTCGGGCGCGGACAGCGGTCCGAGGACCACGTTGCTGCCGACGATCGAGCAGGTGATCGGACAGATGATCAACGGTGGCACCACGTTCCCCACCGGGCTGCACGTCGGCATCGGCAACTCGGGGGGCGGGACGGAGATCGGCGACACGCACTCGTTCTCGGGCGTGAACATGCCCAACCCGGCCGAGTTCGATCCCAGCAACATGTTCAAGAAGCTGATGCCGTTCGCCAGCAGCGCGACCGGCAAGCCGACGACGCCCGATCCCGAGCTGCTGCGCCGGCAGATGGTGCTGGACGCCGTCAGCAACCAGGCGAGCAACCTGCGCAAGCGCCTGGGCATGGACGATCAGCAGCGCCTGGATCGCCACCTGCAGGGCATTCAGGAGCTGCAAACGCAGATCATGCGCGCCTCGGGTCCCAAGGTCAGCGGCAAGCTCGTCGATCCGGTCGTGGCGCACCCGAACGGCGGCGGGCCGGGCTCGCTGTCACGCGAGCGCTGTCAGGCGTTCAACGATCTGCTGGTGTTCGCGATGTCGACGGATCTGACGCGCATCTTCAGCTACACGTTCACGCCGGCGGCGTCGTTCCAGGTGTACGCGGACATCGGGCTGCCCGGCGGGTATCACAGCACCTACGGCCACCGCGGCAGCCCGATGGGCGCGGCGTTCGCCACCGAAGGGATGAACAGGGGCGTGCGTTTCGCGATCGGCAACATGGGCGATCTGGTGACACGCATGAAGGAGACGCCCGACGGCGCCGGCAACCTGCTCGACAACTCGTGTGTGTACACCACGTCGTGCACCTCCGAGGCGCAGACGCACTCGCCGCTGGATTTCCCGATCGTGGTGGCGGGCAAGGCTGGCGGCAAGCTGAAGGGCGACCAGCACATCCGGCTGATCGACGACAACACCACGAAGGTGATTTACACGCTGTATACGGCCTACGGCGGCACCGCGCCGACCTTCGGCAAGGACCTCGGTCAGGTCTCGAGCGGCATACCGGAAATGCTGGCGTGAGAGCCTCGGCTTTTTCTCTGCGCCTCGCGGCGCTGGCAGCGGTCACCTCGGCCATCGCCTGTGCGTCCAGCGCGCGCGTCGGCGAAATTCCCGGCGGCGGGGGACAGAATTCGGGTACGGGCGGTTCAGCGCCCATCGCGGGCGGAGGCGGCGGCGGGAGCGGGGGCGGCCAAGGCACCTCGGGCGGCGGCAGCGGCGGCGCCGCGAGCGTGACCGGCGGCGGCGGGTCGGGCGCCGGGTCTGTCCCGACCGCGCCGGTCATGGCCGTCAAAGGCCCGGACGTCACCTTCACGGAGTTCGCCATCAAGGACGGGGGTCCGATGACGGCGTCGCCCGGAGGGATCTGCGCCGGAGCTGACGGACGCATCTGGTATCTGCACCAGAACACCGGCCCCAGCGCCAACGGCGCCGTCGACATCAATGGCGG
>DATKEU010000129.1:0-7713 GCA_035544495.1 Polyangia bacterium
CAGCTCGGCCAGCGCCGGCGGCGCCGGACCCACCACCGACAGGTCGGCGCCGGCGGCGATCAGCGCCCGCGCCGCCGTCTCGACCAGGGCGCGCCCGCCAGCCGTGCCCAGCACCACCGCCTGGTCGCCGAGCGGCCGTTCTTCCCAGGGTCCGCTGGCCCGGCGCAAGGTTTGCGGCAGCGGCAGCGGCAGACCCAGCGTCTTCGTCAGCCGGCGCGCGCGTGGATTGGTCCCCAGCTGCAGCAGCCAATCGCTCACCACATCCTCCCCGTCAAATATGCGAACCCGCCGGGCGCGTCGCCGACGAACACCGTCTCGCCCGGGCCGAGGTAAAGCCCCACCCGCGCCGGCAGCGGCAGCGGGCGGGCGAAGCGCACGTCGACGCTGGACAGCCGATCGATCGATCCCGCGTGCAGGCCGCGCTGCAGCCCCTCGATCGCGCGTGCCAGCGTGGCGAAGCCGTGCAGGATCGGCGAGCGAAACCCGAGCGCTTGCGCGTACGGCCGCAGCCAGTGCACGGGGTTGATGTCCCCGGTCAAAAGAGCGAAGGACAGCCCCGCGTCCGCCGGCAGGCGCCAGTAGGCGAGCTCGCGCGCGCCCGGCGGCACCAGCGCGACGTCTTTCCGGTGGCCGTTGCCTTCACCGGCTCCGTTCCCGCGCGCGGCGCCGTTCGTCGCCGTCGGGTTTGCCGGCGAAAGCGCGCGAGGAACAACGGCGAAGATGTCGGCCACCAGCGCGTCGGGGCGAGCCGCCGGCCCGGTCGAAACGCGCTGGTGCAGGACCGCGTGGCGCTCCTTGTCCTCGACGCCCACCAGGCGCGCGCGCACCATCAACCGCTCGCCGGCCGGTAGCGGCCCGTTCATCGTCAGACGACAGCCGCCGTTGACCACGCGCAGAAGCGGATACGGCAGGCCGTCCAGCGTGCGCGCCAGAATCGGAAACGTCCACTGCGGGAAGAGATGGGGCGGCAGCCGCGACCGGTACGCCGCCGCGTCGCCGCCCACGGCACGCACGTAATCGGCGACCAGCGCCGCCGACGGCGGCGCCACCTCCGCCGCCAGCTCGGGCCCCGGCACGACGAACACGCCCGGCGCCGTCGCTGACCCGGCGTCACCGGCCAAGCGCTGCGTGAGCGCCGCGAACGCCGTGCGGCCCACCGCCGCCAGCACGCGCCGCTGTTGCAGGAGGTGTCGCGCCAGCACCGTCACGCCGCCGAGCCCGCCTCCGGCTCGACGCCGGCGCTCGCGCTCGCGCCCGCGCCCGCGCCCGCGCCCGCCAGCGCCTCGATCAGGCGCTGCCCGGTGCTGGTGATCTCGTCGTGGAGGAAGCGCGCCCGCGGCTCCGCGCGCTCGAGGTGCCGGGTCAGGGCCTGCCGCCGGGCCGGGTGCCGCCGCGCCTGCCCCAGCAGCACCTCGGCGATCGCCTCGTCGGCCAGCAGGCGCGTCAGCCGTTCGGCGTGCAGCAGGGCGTACGCGAAGTCGCGCTTGGGGTTCCACTGCTCGAACAGCGCCTTGCGCCAGGTCCCGAGCGGCCGCCCCTGCACCGTCCGCACCTTGGCCGCCATCGTGCGCGTCATCAGGTGCTGCTGGGCCCCCAGGGATAGAAGCTGGAGGCGCGCCACCCGCCGCTCCAGGGCGTCGCGCGCCGACAGCGACCGCCAGCGCGTCTGCGCCATGCGCAGCACGAAGTCCTGCGGCGCCTTCATGATGCCGGTCAGGGTGTCCTTCATCGCCATCAGCGCCTGGATCTGGCTGGTCCCTTCGTAGATCGGCATCACCAGCGCGTCACGCAGCAGCTTCTCGGCGCCGAACTCGCGCATGTACCCGTTGCCGCCGTGGATCTGCAGGCAGCGCCGGGCCATCTCGACCGCCTTCTCGGCGGCCAGGTATTTCAGAAGCGGCATGGTCCGCCGCGCCGCCGCCCGGTGGGCGCGCACCTCGACGTCGCGCGCGCCGCCCATGAATTTTCCGAACAGCGCCTTCTTGTGCGCCATCTCCTCGTGAAAGGCTCCGTGCATGGCCAGCGCGCGCAGCCCGACGATGTCGGACTCCATCTCGTCGAGGTAGTCGGCGATCATCTCGTGGCGGTCGATGCTCTTGCCCATCGATCGCCGCTCCGCCGCGTAGGCGCGCGCCAGCCGCAGCGCCGCCTCGCACAGGCCGATCGATTCGAACCCGACGCCGAGCCGCGCGTGGTTCATGATCTCCAGCATCAGGCGAAAGCCGTCGCCCCGGCGGCCGACCAGCTCGGCCGGCGTGCGATCGAAGGTGATCGCCACGGTCGCGGAGCCGTGCTGGCCCAGCTTCTCCTCGACGCGATCCACTCCCGCGAGACGCGTGCGCCGCCCGTCGGGCCCGTCGGCGAACGCCGGCACCATGAACATCGACAGGCCGTGAAGGCCGCCCTTCGCGCCGTCCGCCGCGCCGTCCGACCCGCCCGCCTCGGTGCGCGCGACGACGAAGTGGTACTTGCCGTGGCCCGAGGTGATGAAGATCTTCTGCCCGGTCAGCGTCCAGTTGCCGGCGGCGTCCTGCTCGCCGGTGGCGCGCAGGGCGGCCATGTCGCTGCCGGCGTCGGACTCGGTGATGTCCATGCTGCCCCAGGCCTCGCCGCTGGCGATCTCGGCGATCTCCTTCGCCCAGCGCGTGCGCGTGATGCGGCCGGTGGCGGGATCGTGCTCCGTGGTCCCCTCCAGCATCGACAGCACCAGCATCGCCATCGCCGTGCCGCCGTGAAAGCCATGGTGGGCCATCACCGAGGCGTCGGCGCGGGCCAGAAGCTCGGCGTTGACGAAGTAGAGCAGCATGGGCGCGTTCATCCCGCCCAGCTCGCGCGGCAGGTTCATGCCGTGCAGGCCCAGCTCGCCCAGCTGGCGGAAGATCCCGGCCAGCCGCGGCGGGAACGTGGCCTCCCCGCCCGCGAACCGGACCCCCTCCCGATCGATCTCGGCGGCGTGGGGGGCGATCTCCTCCGCCACGAACTGCCCCACCATCTCGGCGATCTCCCGGTAGAAGGCGACCCCTTCGGCGGCGGTCTTGAAGCCGTCGACGAACCGATAGCCCATCTCGCTGACGGAGACCACCGTCTCCCAGTCGATCCCCTCGCCCAGATAGTACTGAAGGTCGTCGTTGTCGCGCAGGAAGCTGGCCATGGCTGCCCTCGTTCTCGTCTATGGCTGGGTGGTGCTAACCGGTTATTGAATAATAGTCAATAGCGAGCTGTCCGCCCTCCCTTCCATCACAACGACGGAGCCCGGCCAGGTTCCCCGCCCCGGCCCCGACCGTCAGGCGTGCTTGCGCAGCAGATTGTCCAGGGCGCGGCCGAGCTTGGGGTCGAGCTCGACGGCCTTGGCCAGCACCGCTGCGTATCCCGAGATCAGCATCTCCCGCAGATCGTCGCGCTTGAGCTCGGGGTGGGCGATCCAATCCAGGCAGGCGCCTTCCACCATGGCGATCCAGGCCCGCAGCGCCCCGCGCAGCACCGGGCGCGGCTTGCTGATGCGGAAATCGCGCAGGAAGTACTGCATGACCACCTCGCGGTGCTCCTCGAGGATGGCGTGCATCTCGCGCGCCACCGCCGCCCCGCCGCGATAGATGGCGGCGTAGACGGACCCGTGCTCCTGCACATAGTTCAGGTGGGCGTCGACCGCGGCGCGCAGCCGAGCCCCGGGCTGCAGCTTCGGATCGGGCTCGGTCACCTTCCGCAGCTGCAGCGACGCCTCGCGGATGGTCTCGACGTAGAACTCCCGCTTGCCGCCAAAGTAGTGGTAAAGGAGCCCCTTCGACATCCCGGCCGCCTGGGCGACGTCGTCGATGGAGATGTCGTCGTACGGATGGCTGGAAAAGAGCTTGATCCCAAGCTCGAGCAGTCGAGCCCGGCGCTCGTCGATCTGGAGGCGGACCCTACGTTGTGGCATGGACGCGCGGCATCTTACTCGATTGGCGCGAACCTCACGACTTTGCGGGGCACCCTCCGCTCCACTGCTAGAGCCCGAAGGCGGTCTGCAGGTTGCGCAGCAGATCGATGTCGTTGGTCTTGATCCGCCCGGAGAGAAAATCGACCGCGCCCGGCTTCCACGTCCCCTGCACCAGCTTGACGAACAGCTCGGAGGGCAGCTTCAGCACGCAGTCGGCGTTCTCGACCTTGCCCGCCACCACCTCGCAGGCCGTCGGCGAGAGCCGCACGGTCCACTTCTGCCCTCCCGCCTCGCCCAGCGACAGGTAGTACGTCGTCGGCCGCGGAACCACCCCCCGGCGAAAGCGCGCCTTCAGACCTTCGAGCGTGGCGGCCAGGCTGCTTCCCATCGCCGGATGCTAACACGCGGCCCGTATTGACCACAATTCAATAACAGGCGCGCGCCCTTCCCCCATGCGGCCCGGGAGCCGGGCGGTTACTCCAGCTCGTTGGTGATGATGGGCGCCTTGCTGCCGCTGACGTCGCCGTTGCCGTCGATGGCGCCGGCGCGCTTGAAGTCGGAGACCACGCCGTTGCAGTCCATGTCGCCCGACGATTCGGCGGTGAAGGTGGCGGCGCTGCCCGTGCCCGCGCTGGTGTAGTGAGGCATGTAGAGGTGCGGATCGGGGATCGAGAACTGCAGCGCGACCCACTCGGGCTGCCGCCAGGCGACGGCGCCGCCCGGGCACTTGCCGCTGGCCAGACACCCGCACTCCTGGGCCGCCTCCAGCGTGGCCGCCTTGCCCAGCGACGGGAACTGCTTTGCGACCGCGTTGCCGTTGGCGTCGACGTGATCGGTCTCGTAATAGGTCACGGAGCCGGCCCACATCTTGTTGAGGTAGCCCACCGCCTCCGCGGTCCGCGAGCGCCGGATGTACTTCGAGAAGGCCGGGATGGCGACGGCGGCCAGGATGCCGATGATGGCGACCACGATCATCAGCTCGACCAGGGTGAAACCAGATTGACGCTTGCGCATGAACATGGGGGGCTCCTCCTCTCGCCCAGCCCGGTGCACCCTCCGTGCCGGGGCCCGCCCGCAATGAAATCGCGCACCCAGCGCCGCCCGCTGCCGCAAATGGGCACCCGCCCGGCGGCTGACTGACGAAGTTCGCGGGAGCACATCCGCGCGCTTCCCGGTCCGAGGTGGGCGAGCGCGCACAAAGCTATTCGCCGCCGGCGTGCTCCACGAAGGTGATCGCCGCCGCCTGCCGGCCGGCGATCTCGGCGAAGCGAGGCGCCGTCACCGACGACGTCACGTCGGAGAGAGCGTCGGCGCACCGGCGGGCGCGCGCGCCGTCGTCGGCCCGATGCCCGAGGCGCGTGAACAGGCGCAGCGAGGCGGCGTTCTCGGCGCTGACCGCGGCATAGACCGCCCCCAGGCGCAGCACCTCGAAGGCGAACGCGTGCAGCATGATCCCGAAGCGCGTCCCCAGACCCTGCCCCTGTCGCCCGCGGTCGCCGATCAGGATGGCCAGCTCGGCGTCGGTGGCGGTCACGCCGCGCAGATCGGCGTCTCCGATCAGCCGGTCGCCCTCGGTCAGCAGGAACGCCCGCCCGCCCTCCGCCAGCACCGCCGCGAAGTGATCGCCCACCTCGCCGGCGGTCAGGTCGCACGTGTTGGTCAGCATGCGCTGGTTGTGCGGCTCGTTGTAGAACGCCGCCAGCGTCGGCGCGGCCACCCGCACCTCCACGGCGGTGGGCTCGCGCGCGCGCAGCCGCTCGCCATCGGGTCCTCGCCACTCGATCGACCACCGCGCTACGCGGGTCATCGCCGGGCGCGCCGCTGTCCGATCAGGCGGGCAGGCGACCGATGCGGGCGTCGGCGTCTGACAGCGCCTGGACGAACTCGTAGAACGCCCCGTTCGCCTGTTCGATGGCCAGGCCCACCCCCTGGCCGGAAGCGTCGCGGTGCTGGCGGACGATACGCCCCTTGGCCAGCGCGATTCGCTGGCCCGGCAAGACGAAGCCCAGCGCCACCCGCGTCGCGTTCGCGGGGGCCGCGCTCTCCAGAAATGCCGAGAGCCGGCAGCCGCGAACCGATACGTCCGCCAGCTCGATCGTGGTGGCCTCGCGGCTGCCCTCGGCCTGCAGGCGCACCGGCAATCCCAGCGGAAACCGGGGGTGGCGGCGGCGGTCTGCGTTGGTAGCGGCGGCACGCATCACGATGGCGAGTGTGCTCTGTCTTCGGCTGCGCTGCTTCAAGACTTGAGCGCCATTGCGTCATCTGGCCTCCTGTTTCTCGATCGGGTGCTCAATTATTGGCATCGACCACGGCCGCGGTCGATGATGGACCGACGCTGCGGAGGTGCGCGATGCTGACCTTTTCGATTGGAATCAGCCTGCTGCTGGTGACACCGGCCATGGCGAAGGTCCCCCCGAACGTGGCGAAGGAGATGGCCGATACAATCGTCGCGGTCAACAAGGCGCTCGGTCTCGAGAGCTGGGAAGCTCGCGGAATCAAACCTTGCGTCGACAGGGGCGGCGAAGGCGCCAACACCAAAGACGTCAGCCCCCAGGACACGCGAGCCTGCGCCGAGAGCGCTCTCGGGACGCAGTCTCCGTCGCTGGGAAAGTCGTACGTTCTCGCCATCCTGATGGCGCCCATCGGCCCGGTCACGGTGGTGGCCTTCGGCGTCGGCGAATACGCCGGATGGGCTGCTTACTCCTGCGATCCCGGGCGCAAATGTCCACCCACCCGCATCGATCCGGCCACCAAGTGGGGCAAACGGCTCCTCGACCGCCAGACCAAGGCGTGCCAGCAGCCAACGACGGTGTGGTTCCCGGCCGAAGCGCGCGCCTGCGAGGGGATCGCCCCGCGCATTGATTCACCTCCGCCCGGGTGAGCGAATCGCCGCCCGGCGGCGCCCTGGAACAAAAGCGCGGGTCAGGGAAGAAATGCACGGGGCCTTTCCCCTAATTGAACTGAGCCCCTGTGCTTTTTCCCCCCACAGAGATTTCGGTTTCGAAGGACTGCGCGCAGCCGGTATCGGGGGATGCTGACTGCTGCAGCCGGTGCGATCGGCGCAAGCCGAACGTGTCCGGGCCCTTGACTGTTCCGCGACAAGACCTCGGCAGGCGATACGGGGGAAACATATCGGCGGCCAGCCGTCCTCGCTGGAACCGGTATTCTGGTGTTCGCCTGTCCTCGGAACGTTAGGGGCGCTCCTCGACGGCTGCGGCTCCCCACAAAGGAGCCGCAGCCGCCGATGTGAGCACTCAAGGGAGCACGGCCCCACGCGCCCCGCCCCGCCGCGCCGCCGGCGGTCCCGGCTACTGGGGCGTCAGCCGGTCGACGGGAACGACGGCCTTGGGCTCGGATGGGCTGGACCACGACATGACGATCTGGGCGGCGCCCATTCTGTCGAAGTACTCCACGCGGATCGTGGCCAGCTGGTTGGCTCGCAGGGCGATCGAGCCCGTGTCTTCCTGCGCGGCATGCTCGGTCCAGTCGTCGATGATCGGCATGTCGTTGACCCACACGCGCGTTCCGTCGTCGACCAGCAGGTAGAACGTGTAGGTCTCGGAGAACCGCGGCATGACGGTCGCGGTGAAGCGCGCGGAGAACGAGTCGACCGGCACGCCCGGTGCCGGCGACCCCTGAGCCCAGTTGAAGTTGATCTGGGGCTCGGTCCGCGTCAGCACCAGCGTGGTCAGCGTCGTATCGCTGTAGTACCGGGCCAGCACGCCGCCGCACAGGCCGTTGCTGCAGATCGCGGGCGACGCACAATCCGCGTCGGCCGCGCACAGCACGCGGCAGCG
>DATKEU010000130.1:0-2757 GCA_035544495.1 Polyangia bacterium
GCCGGTCTCTATGCCGCGAACACGCTGGGCGCCGTCGGCGGCGTGCTGGGCGCGGCCTTTTTCCTGGTGCCCGCGCTGGGTCTGCGCGGCACGGCGCTGGCCTGCGCGGCCCTGAACGCGCTCTGCGCAGGCCTGGCGCGCGCCGCCTTCGCTGATTCGGCGATCGCCGCCGAAGCGCCCGCCGCGCTCGCGATCGCGCCCGCGCCGGGGCGCGCGGCGCGCGCGCTGCTGCGTCTGGCGGCGACCGGCCTGCTCGGCATCGGTTACGAGGTCCTGGCGGTGCGCGTCCTCAGTCAGGTGGAAGAGAACACCGTCTACACCTTCGCTGTTTTGCTGGCCGTCTATCTCGTCGGCACGGCCGGCGGCGCGGCCGCTTACCACCACTGGCGGCGGGCGCGCGGCGATCGCACGGACGGCCCGACGGACGCCTCCACAGGCGATCGACTGCTGGCCACGCTGGCGGCCGCCTGCCTGGCCGGCACCGCGACGCTGTGGTGGGCGGACCGCGCGCGCGCCGCTGTCGCGAGCAGCCTAGGCGGCGGCGTCGCGGCGGCGATCCTGGGCGAGGCGCTGCCGGCTCTGCTGGCCTTCGGGCCGGCGGCGGTGGTGATGGGCGCCCTCTTCTGTCACCTCGCGCGCGAGGCGGACCAAGCCGGCGTCGTCTTCGGGCGAGCGCTGGGCGCCAACACCGCCGCGGCCACCGCCGCGCCGGCATTTTTCGGCGTGCTGGCCGTGCCCGCCGTGGGGCCGAAGCCGGCGCTGCTGGCGATCGCCGCCGGCTACCTGGCGCTGGTCGCGCCGCGCGCGTGGCGCCGGCCCTTCGTCTGGGCGCCCGCCGCGTTGCTGATCGGGATGGCCGCGCTGGCGCCGGCGCTGGCGTTCGTCGACGTGCCGCCGGGCGGGCGGGTGCTGCGCTACCAGGACGGCGTGCTGGCCGCGGTCAGCGTCGTCGAGGACGCCGGTGGTGTGGCCCGGCTGCGCATCGACAACCGCCAGCAAGAGGGCAGCAGCGCGACCGTGCGCGTGGACGGACGCCAGGCCTGGCTGCCGCTGCTGCTGCACGCGGCGCCCCGGAGCGCGCTGTTCCTGGGGCTGGGCACCGGCGTGACCGCGACGATCGCCGCCGCCGATCCCACGCTGGCCGTCGACGCCGTCGAGCTTCTGCCCGAGGTGATCGCCGCGTCGCCGCTGTTCGCGCAGCGAATTCCCGGGGGCGACGCCGCGGCGTCGCGCCTGGCGGTGCATCAGGCCGACGCCCGCCGTTACGTGCGGGCCAGCGATCGCCGGTTCGACGTGATCGTCTCGGACAATTTCCACCCGGCGCGCAGCGGTTCTGGATCGCTTTACACCGTCGAGCACTTCGCGGCCGTGAGAGGCCGGCTGGCGCCCGGCGGTCTCTTCTGCCAGTGGCTGCCGCTGCACCAGCTGGACAACCAGACCCTGCGCAGCATCGTGCGCTCGTACCTGGCCGTGTTTCCGCGCGGCAGCGCCCTGCTGGCCAGCAACAGTCTGGAGACGCCCGTGCTGGGTCTGCTGGGGCGAGCCGACGACGGTCTGTTCGATACCGCCGCGATTCGCCGCCGCCTGGGCGCCGCGGCCGCGCGCGCCGACCTGCTGGCCCAGCTGGGCCTCGAGGACGAGCTGGCCGTGCTCGGGAGCTTCGTCGGCGGGCCGGCGGCGCTGCGGCGTCTCGCGGCCGGCGCGCCGGCCAACACCGATGATCGCCCGATCGTCGCCTATCGCGCGCCCGCCATCACCTATGCGCCCGCGACGCTGCCGCGCGATCGATTGATCGACCTCCTGCGCGCGCTGTCGATCGATCCCGATGAGCTGCTGGCGTCCCCGCTGGATCCGGCGTGGGCGCGGCGCTTGACCAGCTACTGGACGGCCCGCGCCCGCTTCGTCGAGGCTGGCCGCGACGTGCGCCCGCTGCCGGATGCGCGCGCCATGCTGGCCCAGGTCGCGGAGCCGCTGCTCGCCGTGCTGCGCATCAGCCCCGATTTCCGTCCGGCGTACGATCCGCTGCTGGCCATGGCCACCGCGCTGGCCCGATCGGACGCCCGCGGCGCGCGGACCTTGCTGTCGGAGCTGGCTCACCTGCAACCGGCGCGGGCCGAGGCCTCGCGCGCGCTGGCCGATCTCGACGACGGCGCGCGCGTCGCCGCCGCCGCGGCCGCCCGCTGATGATCGGGCTGATTGATCGCGCGCGCGCGCGCGCTTCTCCGGATCTCGGAAACGTCTTTCCGGGTTTCGAACACAGACCGCCGCCGCTGCATGAGGCCCCACGAAGAATTCAGCGCAATTTGCCGCTTCGGCGTTGTTTTCGGCTGGCCCGCCGATTGCGACAGGGAGCGCCGACCTTCTCCCGCTGGCAGAGGACACGGCAATCGGGGGACCCCCGTTGGAGGCTTAGATGAAACGAACCTTCGGAAAAATGACGATGCTTGCGCTGGCGTTCTGCGGTTACACGTTCACGAGCGGCTGCAGCGGACGCCCCGACGGGCAAACGCCGCCCGCCGTCGTCGGGCAGAACGACACCGGCGCGGTCCAGGCGGCGCTGCAGCTCGCGGGCGGCGCGATCATCAACAGCGCCAGCTACACCATCAACGGACCGAGCGGGTTCACCCGGACGGGGACCATCGACCTGCACGCGTCGAACACCCTCAGCGCCACCATCGCGGGCCTGCCCGCCGGCATGGGCTTCAAGATCACCATCTCCGCCAACAGCACCGACGGCGCCACCACCTGCGGCGGATC
>DATKEU010000131.1:0-3675 GCA_035544495.1 Polyangia bacterium
TGGAATCCAGGCCCAGGAGGGCGCGCGCGTGCCCCATCGAGATGCGCCCGGCGACCACGAGATCGCGCACCGATTCAGGCAGGCGCAGCAGGCGCAGGGCGTTCGTCACCGTCGTGCGATCCTTGCCCACCCGCCCGGCCAGCGTCTCCTGCGTGTAACCGAAATCGCTGATCAGGCGCTGGTAGCCGGCCGCCTCCTCGATGGGGTTCAGGTCGGCGCGCTGCAGGTTCTCGACCATCGCCATCTCGAAGGCGCGCATGGGGGCGATGTCGCGCACGACGGCCGGGATCTCGTGCAGGCCGGCGCGCTGGGCGGCGCGCCAGCGGCGCTCGCCGGCGACCAGCTCGTAACCGCCCTGGGCGCGCAGGCGGACGATCACCGGCTGGATGACGCCCTGGGTGCGAATGGAATCGGCCAGCTCGCTCAGGCGGGCGTCGTCGAAGATCTGCCGCGGCTGATCGCGCGAGGGAAAGATCTCCTCGATGGCGACGGTGCGCAGGCCATCGCCGCGCTGGACGGCGCCGCCGGCCGGAACCGTGGCGGGGGCGGCGGCGGCGCCCGGTATCAACGCCGCCAGCCCGCGGCCGAGGGCCTTGCGCTTGGGACCGCTCATTTCGGTCCGGCGAGGTGCGGCTGGCGAAGGGCCGCGCCGGCGGCGGCGGCGACGGCGTGACGGCTCAGGAACTCGCGCGCCAGGTCGAGATAGCTCTTCGCCCCCTTCGAGCTGATGTCGTACAGGATGATCGGCTTGCCGAACGAGGGCGCCTCGGACAGGCGCACGTTGCGCGGCACAGTCGTCTTGTAGACCTTGCCGTCGAAGTGCTCGCGCACCTCGCTGGCCACCTGCTCGGTCAAGTTCTGGCGCGTGTCCACCATGCAGAGAACGATTCCCTCGATGGAGAGTCCCGGGTTCAACGACTGGCCGACCAGATTGATGGTGTTCTGCAGGTCGGACAGACCCTCGAGCGCGTAGTACTCGCACTGCAGGGGGACGAGGACGGTGTCCGCGGCGGCCAGCGCGTTCAGGGTCAGAAGGCCCAGGGACGGCGGGGTGTCGATGATGACGAAGTCATAGTCGCGGGCCGCCAGGCGCAGCGGGGCGCGCAGGCGGGTCTCGCGCTCGGGCAGGGAGACCAGCTCGATCTCGGCGCCGGCCAGGTCGGCGGTGGCGGGGATCAGATCCAGCGTCGGCAGCTCGGTCTTGCGGATCGCGATGGCGCACGGGAGCTCGTCGACCAGGATCTCGTAAACGCTGCCGCCTATCCCGGCGTCCCGGGGATGTCCGAGGCCGGAGCTGGCGTTTCCCTGGGGATCGATGTCGACCAGAAGGACCCGCTTCTCGGCGGCCGCCAGCGACGCCCCCAGATTCACCGCCGTCGTGGTCTTGCCCACGCCACCTTTCTGATTGGCGACCGCGATGATCGTTCCCATGAGGGGCGAACCCTACCTAACACGCAGAAGCGAAAGGGTTCAACCCGGGCTCGTTTTCAGTTTGGTTCACGCGATCTCGGCAGCGGCGGGAGACGAAAAATTTGACCGATTGTATGCGCAGGTATTATCTGAACCTACATGTAGGCTCCGGTTCGCCAACGCCGCAAGGAGAAGAAAATGGGACGCTTCGACGATCAGAAGATCTACCGCACCTTTGAAGAGTTCGAGCGCGAGGAGCTGCGCCGCGATGTCGGCGGTGGCTCGATCGACCAGCTGCTCGACGAGATGTTCGCCGGCGAGCTGGACTTCGACTCCGATCGCACCCGCCGCAAGTCGCACGACGAAGACGACGAGTAGACGTCTCCCCGTCCTCGGGCTCGGACGCGTCCTCGTCCCGCCAGTGGAGGATGCCCAGCGCGGCTGGTATAAGCACGCGCATGGCGCAGCAGGAGACGGCACGGAACTGGGGCGCGACGATCTGGCCGCTGGTGACGGGCCTGGCAGTCGGGTTTCTGGTCGGACGCGAGACCGCCGCCCCCGGTGGTGGACGAACGACGGCGAGCAGCGAGACGGCGCCGGCGAAGACCGCCGACGCCGTCCCGGCCGGCACGAAGCTGCCCGACAAGACGTACAAGAGCGAGGGCGAGTTTCCAGCCGGCTGGATGAAGTCGGCGGATCTGGCGTCGGTGGCGGGGCTCAGCTTCGCCGGGCTCTCCGACGCGCAGAAGACGACCGCCATGCAGGCCATGAACGAGCGCAACTGCGAGTGCGGTTGCGGGATGGGCTCGATCGGGACCTGCGTGAAGAAGGATCCAAACTGCCCGCGCAGCCCGAACCTGGCCAAGCTGGCCATCGACATGGCCAAGGACGGCAAGGCGCTGCCGCAGATCCTGGCGGCGATCGACGACAAGCAGAAGCCCGCGCCGGGCGCGGCGGCGGCACCTCCCCCGGCGCCGGCGGGCCCGCGCAAGATCGTGTTCGCCTCGCACAACCCGCGCAAGGGCCCCAAGGCGGCCAAGGTGACGATTGCCGAGATCAGTGACTTCCAGTGTCCGTTCTGCAAGCGCGCCACGCCGACGGTGAAGGAGGTCGAGGACAAGTACCCCAAGGACGTGGCGGTGGTGTTCGTCAACCAGCCGCTGCCGTTCCACGAGCACGCCATGGAGGCGGCGCTGGCTTTTCAGGCCGCCAACCGCCAGGGCAAGGCGTGGGAGCTGCACGACAAGATGTTCGAGAACAACACCGAGCTCGGGCGCGCGAACTTCGAGAAGTGGGCGGGGGAGATCGGCCTCAACGTCGCCAGGTTCAAGAAGGACATGGACGACCCCAAGCTGAAGGAAGAGGTGGCGGCCGATCAGAAGCTGGCCAACTCCGTCGGGGCCAATGGGACGCCGACGTTCTTCATCAACGGGCGCGAGCTGGTGGGCGCGGTGCCGTTCTCCGATTTCCAGAAGATCATCGACGAGGAGATCCCGAAGGCCGACGCGCTGATCAAGAAGGGGACGCCGCTCAAGGACGTGTACACCAAGCTGATGGAGCAGGCGGCCGCCGCCCCGCCGTCGGCGGCCGCGGCGGCGCCGGTGACGGTGCTGGAGTTCTCGGACTTTCAGTGTCCGTTCTGCGGGCGCGTCAATCCGACGCTGAAGCAGATCGAGGACGAGTACAAAGACAAGGTGAAGATCGCGTTTCGAAATCTCCCGCTGCCGTTCCACGACAAGGCGCACCTGGCGGCGGAGGCGTCGCTGGCGGCCAACGAGCAGGGTAAGTTCTGGCCGTACCACGACAAGCTGTTCGCCAACCAGCAAGCGCTGGATCGCCCGTCGCTGGAGAAGTACGCCGAGGACATGGGCCTCAACATGACGCGGTTCCGGGCCGCCCTGGACAGCGGCAAGTACAAGGACAAGGTCGACCAGGACGCCAAGGACGCCGGCGCGGCCGGCGCGTCGGGGACGCCGACCTTCTTCATCAACGGCACGCGCCTGGTCGGCGCCCAGCCGTACGAGAAGTTCAAGTCGGTCATCGACGACGAGCTGAAGAAAAAGTAGGCGCGCGGCGCGGCGCGCGACCGCGGAATTTTTCCTCGAAAGTGGCAGGCGAGGAATTTCTCCCCGCCACTTTCGACTGGGCGGCCAGCAAGGACGGCACGACCGTCTGGCACAGCGGCTGCACTACCAGTCTCCGTCGGGCATTGGGCCCGGCAAACAAAAAGGAGACAGGTCATGAACTGGAAGAATGTAGCAATCA
>DATKEU010000132.1:0-2646 GCA_035544495.1 Polyangia bacterium
CGACCGCGCCCGCCGCGCCGGCCACCAGCGACAGCGCCGCGCCTGCCGGCGCCGCCAATCCGCACCCCGCGACCAGCGGGCCTCCCGCGGCCGCCGCTGCCGCCATCGTCACGCCGCCGCCCGCGCCGGTCCCCACGGCGGACGCGGAGGTCGCCGCCTCCGACCACGATCTCGTCGTCGGGCACTGGGGCATCGAGGCGCGCCGGCTGTCGCCGGGCCCGTACTCCCTGACGCTGCGGCCGTCGCGCGGCTGCCCCAGCACCGCCCCCACGCCCTGCACCGTCGAGATGGGGCTTCTCGGCGTGCGCTACTGGTGGAACCGCAACGCCGCCCTCGACGTCGGCGCGGCGCTGGCGGTGGGAGGCGGGCGGGAAGGAACGCGCACGCTGGACACGTACGCGGGCGGCGGGCTGCAGCTCGGTCTTTCGCTGCTGCTCGGTAACTGGCGCCACCTGGCGGTCGCGGCCAGCCCCGAGCTCGGCGTCTTTCTCTTCAAGCCGGGCGGCGACTCCACCAGCAGCACGGTCATCGTCCAGTTCGCCGCCACGCTGGAGGGCGAGCTGCACTTCGGCTTTCTGGGCGTCCCCGCGCTGTCCGTCGGGATGGCGACCGGCGTCGCCTTTCACTACGAGGACACGCCCGACGCCCGCGTCTGGTCGATCGGCGTCGTCGGTCCCGAATCCGCGTGGGGAGTCCTCACCGACCTGTTTGTCCGCTACTATCTCTGACGGAACCGCCCGATGTCGCCCCGTCCGCCGCCGCCCGACAGCGATCTCATCGAGCGCCGGGAGATCCTCGACGAGACGGGCCTGGCCCGCACCCTGCGCCGCATCGCCTACGAGCTGGTGGAGCGCCTGTCGGCCGCCGAGCGGCCGCTCTACTTCGTCGGCATCCGCACCGGCGGCGCCTTCCTGGCCCAGCGTTTGGCGCAGCTTCTGGCCGGGCAAGGGGAGGGGAGCCCGGTCCTGGGCGCGGTCGACATCAGCCTCTACCGCGATGACGTCTTCCGTGGCCTGCCCAAGCCGGAGATCGGCCCCACCGACCTGCCGGAGAGCATCGACGGCCGCACCATCATCCTGGTCGACGACGTGCTGTTCACCGGACGCACGGTGCGCGCGGCGATGGACGTGCTGGCCGATTACGGCCGCCCGCGCGCGGTGAAGCTGGTGGCGCTGGTCGACCGCGGACTGCGCGAGCTGCCGATCCAGCCCGACTTCGTCGGGGTGGCGCTGCAGACCACGGCGCGCGAATCGGTGCGCGTCATGTTGAAAGAGCGCGGAGAGCCGGACCGGGTCGTGCTACGAGAGCGGCGCGCATGACCGCCTTCCCGCACCGCCACCTGCTCGGCATCGAGACGCTGAGCGTGGGCGACCTGACCACCGTGCTGGATCTCGGCGAGCGGTTCCTGGAGATCGCGGAGCGCCCGATCAAGAAGGTGCCCACGCTGCGCGGCAAGACGGTGATCAACCTCTTCCTCGAGCCGTCGACGCGCACCCGCACGTCGTTCGAGATCGCCGCCAAGCGCCTGTCCGCCGACGCCATCAACATCTCGGGCTCGGCGTCGTCGACGGTGAAGGGCGAGACGCTGCTGGACACCGCCCGCAACCTCGACGCCATGGCGCCCGACCTGGTGGTGATCCGCCACGCCCAGGCGGGCGCGGCCGCCATGCTGGCCGGGCGCATCGCCGCCGGCGTCGTGAACGCGGGCGACGGCGCCCACGAGCACCCGACGCAGGCGCTGCTCGACTGCTCGACGATCCGCGCGCACAAGGGGCGCCTGGCGGGCCTGGACGTCGCGATCTGCGGCGACATCACGCACAGCCGGGTGGCGCGCTCGAACATCTTCGCGCTCGCGAAGCTGGGCGCTCGCGTCCGCGTGGCCGGCCCGCGCACGCTGCTGCCCGCGGGCGTCGAGGCGCTGGGCGTCACCGCCCACGATCGCCTGGAGCCCGCGCTGGAAGACGTGGACGTGGTGATGATGCTGCGGATCCAGAAGGAGCGCATGGGGACGGGCCTCTTCCCCAACACGCGCGAGTACACGCGCTACTTCGGCCTCAACGATCGCCGCCTGGCCCTGGCCAAGCCCGACGCCATCGTCATGCACCCTGGCCCCATCAACCGCGGTGTCGAGCTGGAGCCGTCGGTGGCCGACGGGCCGCGGGCGGTCATCCTGGACCAGGTCGCGCGCGGGGTCGCCATCCGCATGGCGGTGCTGTATCTGCTGGCGGGCGGCGAGGCCGCTTCGGCTTCAACCGATACTTGAACTTCTGCTCCCGGTCGGCGCGGTTCGGACTTGGTTATTGGGACGTCCGCCGGCTTCGCAGGGACGGGTCCTGTCAGGGCAGGCCACCTCCCCGTCGGGCCGGTTCGGGGGCCCGCGTTCGAGAGCCTAGACCATGCGACCCGGCTCGTCGAAACGCCGAGGGACGAGCCCCCTCACCGACCCGCCGGGTACCCTTCCTGCCCTGCCACCCGACCCTGCTGCGCCGGCTCAACAGCCCGAGCCCCTCATCCCTCTAGCGATCGTCCGGTCAGATCCGGATCAGAGCCAGATCAGATCCGGATCAATTTCCAACTGGGCCAATTGCAGCCTGCCCTCATTCGTCGATACGCCGATTATGCGACTCATATTGCGAGCCGGCGCAG
>DATKEU010000133.1:0-30806 GCA_035544495.1 Polyangia bacterium
GGCGACCGGCGCGTGCACGCAGGCCCCGTCGGGGGTCGCCGAATCGCTGGTGCAGGGGTTGTCGTCGTCGCAGTCGGGCGAGTCGCAGACCACGGTGAGGGTTCCCGTGCCGGTGCAATCTCCGTCGGAGACGGCCACCGACACGGTCATCGGGCCGGCCGCGGAGCAGGTCAGATGGGGGCTGGGGGCGTTCGGATCGTCGAGGCTGCCGGCCGTCGCCGTCCAGGCGTAAGCGAGCGGCGAGGGGCCGCCGTCGGAGTCGTGCGCCGACGCCGCCAGCGTGATCGCGCCGCCGACCAGGACCCGGGCGGGCAGCGCCGACAGGCCGTCCACCACCGGGCAAACGTTCGCGTCGCCGCTGACGGCGATGCCGCCCGCGCGCGGTTTTTCCACACACTGCAGATGAACGGCGACCGGCGTGGTCTGGCCCGCGGTCACGTCGAACATCGCCGAGCCGCCGCAGGTCGCATTGCCGCTGACCGAGGTGGCGGTCAGGGCCAGCGCGTATCCCGTCCCCGCGGGGAGGCCGCCGATGTTCAACATCAGCGAGGCGCTGTGGCTGAGGTCGACTGTCCCGGATTTCGTGAAACCGCTCGGCCCGGTGATGGTGAAGCCCGCCTGATCGAGGATGATGCCCGACGCGATCTGCAGGTCGAGCGACGCCGTCCCGCGATCGCTGGCGTCGCCTGGGCGGCTCGATCCGCAACCCGCGGCAGCCGAGAAGAGGCCGGCGACGGCGAGGGTGCCGGCGATGGCGATCAGGTAATGGGAAGAGGCGCGCTGGCGGCTCACGGCGACCTTCTTTCGTTCGTGGGGGAGGGGGGTCGCCGCTGGTCATGCAATCACGGCACCACGCGCGCCCGCGCCGGCGAGGCGCGCAAGTGGGCACCACCAGGGCCGTGCGCGTGCGCGCGCCGCCGGAGCGCTGCCGAAGACCTTGCCGGGAATCGGTGACCACCTCCGGAATCCGGAGGGCGACCCGTCACCCCGCGCGCGCCGTGCGATGATCGGCGCCGATGCGGCGCCTCGACCTCGCGAACTTCAACCTCAACCTGCTGCTGGCGCTGGACGGACTGCTCAGCGAGCGCAGCGTGAGCGCGGCGGCCAAGCGCGTGCGGGTCACGCCGTCGGCGATGAGCCACTCGCTGGCGGAGCTGCGCGATCGCCTCGGCGATCCGCTGCTGGTGCGCGCCGGGCGCGGCATGGTCCTCACGCCGCGCGCCGAGGCGCTGGTGGGGCCGCTGCACACGGTGCTCAAGGACGTCGAGCGGCTGCTGCGCGGCGGGGCGGCGTTCGACCCGGGCACCGCGACGCGCCGGTTCGTGATCGCGGCGCCGGATTTCCTGGCGACGCTGCTGTTGCCGCCGCTGCTGGCGGCGGCGGCGCGCGAGGCGCCCGGCACGTCGATCGAGATCGTGCCGAGCGCCCGGCGCGGGAACGCCTGGCTGCTGGAGACGGGCGATGCCGATCTCGCGCTGGGGGCGATCGTCGACGACGCGCCCGGCATCCGGCGCGCGGATCTCTACACGGAGGGGTTCGCCTGCGCGGCGCGCGTGGGGCACCCGACGATCCGCGGCGCGCTGGATCTGGATCTCTACGTGGCGACGCCGCACCTGCTGATCACGCTGGGCGACGACGCGACGCCGACCTGGGTCGATCAGGCGCTGGCGCGCCTCGACAAGGAGCGGCGCGTGGCCGCGCGCGTCCGCTATTTCATGGCGGCGCCGCTGGTCGTGGCGAAGAGCGACCTTCTCCTCACGGGACCGAGCATGCTCATCCGCACCTTCGCCGAGCTGATGCCGCTGCAGGTGCTGCGCCCGCCCATCGAGCTGCCGTCGTATCCCGAGGAGGCGTACTGGCACGAGCGCTTCGACGACGATCCGGCGCACGCCTGGCTGCGCAAGCTGGTGAAGACGATCGCGCGCGGCTTCGGGCTGCCGGAGCGACCGCGCGCGCGCCGCTGGTGATCCGGCAACCTGAGCGGAGCTCAACGGCCGTTGAGCAATCGCCAGCACGGCTCCGCCGGCCGCGGCCGTAGAAGAGGTCCCGGAAGGAGCGTGACCATGACGACCGCACCGACGACCGTGACGACGAATGTTCCGGCAACCTTCGATCCTATCGCCTACAAGCGAACGACGCGCCAGCAGTGGGACACCGCCGCCGAGGCCTGGCACCGGTGGGCGCCGACGTTGCGCGCGTGGCTGGGGCCGGCGACGCTGCGCATGTTCGACCTGGGGGGCGTCGCGCGCGGGTGCCGCGTGCTGGACGTGGCGGCCGGCGCAGGCGATCAGACGCTGCAGGCCGCCTCGCGCGTGGGCCCACAGGGCAGCGTGCTGGCCACCGACATCGCGCCGGCGATCCTCGCTTTCGCCGCCGCCGAGGCCGCCAGCGCCGGGCACCAGAATGTCGCCACGCGCGTGATGGACGGCGAGAACCTCGATCTTCCCGACGCCTCGTTCGACGTGGTGATGTCGCGCGTGGGCCTCATCTACTTTCCCGACCAGCAGCGGGCGCTGCGCGAGATGCATCGCGTGCTGGTCCCGGGCGGCCGGGTCGCGGCGATCGTCTACGGCCCCGCCGACGCGAACGGGTTCTTCAGCGTGCCGGTCTCGATCGTTCGCCGCCGCGCCAACCTGGGCCCGCCCCTGCCCGGGCAGCCCGGTCCCTTCAGCCTGGGAGCGCCGGGCGTCCTGGCGGCGGAGCTGGCGCAGGCTGGCTTCCGCGACGTCATGGTCGAGTCGGTGCGCGCGCCGCTGGCGATGGCGTCCGCCGAACAGTGCCTGCGCTTCGAGCAGGAGTCATTCGGCGCCCTTCACCAGATGCTGTCGTCGCTGGATCGCGCGGGGCGCGACGCCGCGTGGGCGGAGGTCGGCGAGGCGCTGGAGACGTTCGAGGACGGCGCCGGCCGCTTCGTCGGCCCCTGCGAGCTGCTGGTCGCCGCCGGCACGAAGTGAAATTCGCGATAGTTTGATGAGGCGCGGCGCCGCCCGGCGGGACGCCGCCCGGCCGATCCGCGCCGAGGGCGTTCTCACTGCCAAAGTCGCCGAAAGTGGGGCGTGACAATTCGTTGCGACTTTCACCCGGGTTTGACGGATGGAACGCGGCGAGCGCCCGCCGGGATTGTCGTCAGCTGCGTCGCGCGCCGGCGCAGAGGCGGATGCCCTCCGCCAGGACCGTGCGCAGGTCGGCGCCCGGCGCGCCGAGCAGTGACGGCAAGCCGCGGACGGCGATCTCGCCGCCCGAGCGGCTGGTGATCGAACGGAGCGCCTTCTTCAGCATCGCGTCTCCCGCCACCAGGGTCACCGGCGGCGTCAGGCGGCAGGCCAGGTCGGCCAGCTCCACGCGCGCGCGCACGCCGACCGTCTCTGGCTCCGCCCCGGGCGGGGCGACGATCATCGCGCTGGGCGTGCGCCGCAGCGACTCGCTGAAGCGCCCCGGCTCGCGGATGTCCACCAGCACCAGGTCCAGCAGTCGCTCGCGCCGCAGGAAGAAGCTGAGGCCCAGCGCTTTCACCTTCGGGGAGAGTGAACGCAGGATCCAGTCGTCGGTGGGGGCGCCCGCCAGGGGAAGCAGGGCGGAGATCCCTTGCGGCAGGTCGGCCACCAGCAGCACGTGGAAGCGATCGCGCGCCGGCGTGGCGCCCGTCCAGCGCGACAGATCCTCGTCGGTGAAACTCATGAGATCGCCGAGGGTGAAGCCGTCCTGGACGGCCTCCGCCATCAGCGTTGCGCTTCCAGGATCGGGAATGAAAGCCGGAATCAGGTTCGTGCGTGCCGGCGCGGCCGGCCGAGAAGCGGCGGGGGCGGCGGCGTTCGGGTCCGCGGCCGCGGCGGCGTTCTCGGTCGGGCCGGAGATCTGGCTCGCACCGGCACTCACAGCGAAGTACTTGGTGGTCCCTCCCTTTGTGCGGCCGGCGCGCGCGTCCTGCATCACCTGGAACTGCGTCCACTCGGTGATGGTCTGCTGCGCCGCCTCGACCCGGCAGGGGCCCAGCGAGAACTCGAATCGACCCGCCGGATCGGTGGCCAGCGCCATCAGCGCTTGCGGTCCCACCAGGGTGCCGAAGACGGCGTGAACGACCCGCCCCTGGTCGAGAAAGATCGTTCCCAGGCCGTCGCTGCAGGCGACGGAGATCGTGCCGCTGCGCCGCCCCTGTTCGAGAAACGTGACCAGATCGGGGAGGGCCAGTTCGGCGAACCGCCCCCCGAGATCGAAGCTGTTCGCGCGACTGGCCGCCGCCACCGAGCGCCGCTCGCGCGCGATGAGCGCGCGCACCCGGGTGGCGAGCACGTCGCCATCGCAGGGCTTGGCCAGAAAGTCGTCGACGCCGGCGGCGAACGCCGCCCGGCGCGTCGTGACGCGGGTGTCGGCGCTGAGGAAGACGAACGGCACCCCGGAAAGGCGCGTCTCCTGGATCAGGCGGCGGAACAGCTGCAACCCGTTCATGTCCCCGAAGTCGGTCTCGGCGAGGATCAGGTGGACGCGCGTGGTGGCCAGGATCTCCAGGGCCGACCCGCCGTCGGTCGCGGCCAGCAAGCGCAGATCCGATCGGCCGCCGAGCGCGATCTCGACGAAGCGCCGCGAGACTGCGTCGGGATCGACGATGAGGACGTTGTCCGGACCGCGTGGCGCCGGCGCAGCCGCCCGGATTGGCTCCAATGTCGGGTCCGAAGTCGGGTCCGAAGTCGGGTCCAATGTCGGGTCCAATCTCGGGTCCAATCTCGGCTCCAATGTCGGTGTCGGCGTCGTGTTGCCGTCGTCCGGATCTGCGCCATCGCCGCCGATCGGCACACACGCCGCCTCGCCGGCGTCGACCTCCCCATCTGCGGTGGATTCCGGAGCCAACGGCTTTGGCAAAGTGTCGACCGGGTCCAAAGGCTCAAAAGGGTCCAAATGGCCCACGCGACCATCATCGGCCTTTGTTGCCCCGCACTTGACCGTTTGCGAAGCCTAATTGATAATGCTCCCGTGGTCGGGACTCGTCTGTGACGTTATTGCGCTAAAGATCGTGCGAATCACAGTCGATTCAGGTCGCCATCGGAAAGTTGGTCCGGCAGGGGGGAAAGGGAAGTTGGCCGGAGGCAGAACCTAAAGACCTTCGAGCATCCAAAGACGCGCGTACTCGCGCGACAGGCAAAGCACGTAACGGGTCTGCGTTGCTGTCTGGTCGGTTCGGTCGTTGTGACCGGCGGGCCGGTTGTTTGCGCCGACTCATTCAGGAGAAGTCGAGCCAGCGGCTCTCCACGCGCCTGCCGGTGGCGCTCGCCGTTCCGGGACGGCCCCCGTCGTCCCTCATGGCCAACAGAGGAACAACGCAATGAACGACGACAAGGCCCGATCGCGCGATCTCGCATCGACGTCACCAGCCCCCGACACTCAGTCGGGTCCGCTGGTCGCGGGGCTCGAGTGCCGTGTCGGCAAGGCGCCCATCGTCGTCCCGGTCGAGCACGTGGCGCAGATCATCGAGCTTCCGATCTCTCCGCTGCCGCTCGCGCGCCGCTGGATCTCAGGTGTGGGGCTGCACGACGATCGCTTGGTCATGACCGTCGGGCTGATCGGCGGGGCCGACGCCCCGAGCGAGGCGGCGCCGCAAGGCCGGCGCGTCTCCAAGGCGATCTTGATCCACGCGCCCGAGTCCAGGACCGCCTGGGCGCTGGAGGTGAAAGACGTGCTGATCGTGGTGCGCGCGTCGATCCTCGAGCGGAGGGGCCGCCCCACGCGCGTCGGCGATCTGCCGTACTGGATCGTCCGGGCGCGAACCGCCGACGGGCGAACGCTGGGCTGGATCGACGTGCCCGCGATGATGGCCGATCTGCTGTCGCCCCCGAGGTCGCTGGCATGAGGCAGCGGACGGTGGTGGTGGCGCCCCGCCTGATGGATCCGATGTTGTTGCAGATGACCCGCGAAGCCTGCGCGCTGGCCGGGGCCGACTGTCACGACTGGGCGGCGCCCGCACGGCTCGACGCGCTGACGGGCAGCGCGGCGCTGGCGCTGGGCGTGCTGCCCGCCGGGGCCCGCCGGATTCCCGGTGATTTGGCGGCGGTGGTCACGGAGCAACTTCCGGGCTTGCCGCTGTTGCTGGTCGCCGAGGAGC
The DNA here is from genome assembly GCA_035544495.1 of Polyangia bacterium. GTDB lineage: Bacteria > Myxococcota_A > Polyangia > Fen-1088 > Fen-1088 > DATKEU01. Next base: position 6,095 of record DATKEU010000133.1, read on the forward strand.
CGCTGGTGCGCCCGGTGATCTCCATGCAGGACGGCCGGGTGACGTTGCTGGAGGCCCCTTCGTCGGCGGCGCGGCTGGCGAGCTGCTTGCGCGCGTTGCTGGCGGAGGCGACGCCTTCGCCCGCGGATCAGTCCGGGTGGTGGCGCGCCGTTGATCCTGGCGCCGTCGCCGTCGCCGGTGCCGCGACCGCGACCTCTCCGACGACGGTCGCGCGGCGTGAATACCGGAAAGGGCGTTGCTGGATCGGCGTGCTCGAGAGGGGGGGCGCGGGAGAGCGTCGCGCGGCGGACCCCGCGGCCGAGCCGGGGCCCGCGGCCTGGCTGCGCACCAGCGCGGCCGTCGCCGCAGTCATCACCACCTCGCCCGGCGCGCCCCCGCCCGAGGCGGACGACCAGGCTGGCGCGCCGCTGATGATCCAGCTCGACGTGTCGGCCGAGCGATCGGATTGGATCCTGCGCCCGCCGCGGGCCGGTGGCGCGCTGGTGCTCTTCTCCGCGCAGCGTTTTCCCGCCTTCAGCGATCTCGGGCGCCCGAGCGCCAGCAACGACAACGGCGTGCGCCGGCTGGCGGCCGCCGCCGGCGACATCGTGGTCGCGCTGATGCCCGGCGACGTCGTCCCGGACCTCGGCGATGTCCTCGCCGCGCTGGGCACCGAAGCCGGGGCCAGCGGCGCCCCCTTGCTGGACGCGCTGGAGCCGCGCGTGCGGGACGCCGCGGGCCCGTCCTGCTGCGTGGTGATCGAGGCCCAATGAGCGCTGACGGACAACGCCTGCTGGTGATCGATGACAGCCTGACCATCCGCAAGCTGGTCGAGATGTCGTTTCGCGAGGCCCCGTTCATGCTGGACTTCGCCACCACCGGGACCGACGGCGTCGCCAAGGCGTCCACGGGCTCGGCCGACATCGTCTTGCTCGATTGCGTGCTGCCCGACATGAAGGGCTTCGACGTCTGCCAGCGTCTGGCGCAGGCCGAGAAGGCGCGCGCGGCGCGCATCATCCTGATGTCGGCGAAGGATCGAAGCGTCTTCAAGACGACGTTCGAGAGCTTTCCGCAGGTCGTCGATTTCCTGGCCAAGCCGTTCACCGCGGCCGACGTGCTGGCGCGGGTCAAGGCCGCCGCGGCCGGGCAAGTTGCGCGCGAGGCGCCCCCGCCCGAGGCGCCACCGCCCGTGCACCAGGCGCCCGCAGCACCGCACGAAGCGCCACCGCCCGGCACCGCGGGTGGGCTGGGCGCCAGGGAAGCCGAGGCCGCGGCCAAGGCTCTCTATGCGCGGCTGGCGCGACCCCTGGCCTCGATGCCCGAGTGGCTTCGCCAGGCCGGCGCGGCGGGAACGGCGGCGCCGTCGGTGCCGGCATTCCTGGCCCGCAAGCTGTTGACCCCCGAGCTCGTCTCCTCGCTGCTCGAGTCGCTGCTGCCGATCTTCCGGCAGGCCCTGCGCGCGGAGGCCCCGGCGACGACGGAGGCCCACGGCGCGGCGCCCCTGCAGGGCGAGATCGCGGGCTGGCCCCTCGGCGACCTGCTGGCGATGCTGGAGACGGCGGGACGCACGGGAGAGCTGGCGCTGTCGCACGGCGCGCAGCACCTCGTCACGTACTGGGAGAACGGCGAGGTTGTTCTCTGCACCAGCCACGATCCGGCCGACTACGTTCACGGGGCCAGCGTCGATCTGGCGGCGGTGGCGCCCAATCTGCGGGCGCGCGCCGAGGCCGAGCAGCGGAGCAGCGGCACGCCGGTCTACGTCACCCTGCAGGAGGCGGGGGTCCTTCCGGCGTCGGTCGATCTCTGCGGCCTGCTGCACGAGCGCAGCGTGCGGCTGTTGCAGGAGGCGCGGGCGGCCGCCACCGTCCGCTATGCGTGGCGCGATCGCGCGCCGCTGCCGACTTACGCGCTCGGCTGGGGACGGCACGTCTCGCTTGGCGACGACGCCGACGGCGGGACCGACGGCGCGCGCCGCGCCAGCGAACCCACCGTCGCCCAGCTGACGCTGGAGCGCCTGCGCCGTCCCAGCGCCTGGGACGAGGCCGACTCGCGCCTGCCGCCGCCCGACCAGAGCTATGATCGCGCGGCCGGTTTCAGCGGCAAGCTGCGCTCGCTGCACCTGACGGCCAGCGAGCAGCGCGTGCTGGCGCTGGTGGATCGGCAAAACCCCATCCGGTCGATCGCGGCGCGCGCCGGCCTGCCCGGGCGCGAGGTGGCGCGCATCGCCTATCGACTGGCGGAGATCGAGCTCATCCAGCCGCTGCCGCTGACGGCGCCGCCCGCGTCGACCTCGGCGTCCCTGTCGCTGGCCGGCGCGTCGGCGGGCGCCGATGCGCCACAACGCTCGGTGATGATCCTCGACGGCGACGCCGAGGGGTTCTGCCGGCCGCTGCGCGAGATGCTGGCCCGGCGGGCGCGCCCCATCCGCGTGGTCGATCTGTCGGGCGAGCCTGACCTGACGGGCGCGATCTCGCGCGAACGCCCGGGGCTGGTGGTCCTGAACCAGGCCGGCGCGCCCGGGCGCCTCGAGGAGATCGCGCGCGCCGTGCGGGCGGCGCCCCACCTGGCCGGCACGGCGCTGGCCGCGGTCATCGACGCCGGCGTCGACGCGTCACCCGACGCGCTGGCCGCCGCCGGTTTCGACGCCGTGTGGACGAAGCCGGTGCACTACCTCGATCTCGTCGCGCTGCTGGGCACGGAGTCATCCGCGCCCCGCCACCAACCGCCCGCCTCCGCTTTCCGGACCGAGTGAATGAAAGAAAAAGGAGTGAGCCATGCAGAACATCCTGATCGTTGACGACGTCCAGACCGACCGCGAGCTGCTGGGATCCGTTGTGTCGAATGCGGGCCACCACCCGATCTACGCCGGCGACGGCAACCAGGCCCTCGAGGTGGCGCGCCAGTCGCACCCGGCGCTGATCTTTCTCGACGTCGTGATGCCGATGCAGGACGGCTTCAAGACCTGCCGCGCCCTCAAGGCCGATCCGACCACCGCCAAGATCCCGGTGGTGCTGGTGACGTCGAAGAAGACCGACAGCGACAAGTTCTGGGGCAAGAAGCAAGGCGCCGACGAGCACGTCGGCAAGCCATACACCGCCCAGCAAGTGGGCGACATCATCAGCCGCTATGTCCGCTGAGCTGACCCACTCTGGCGGCGCTTCGGGCTCGGGCTCCAGCGCGCGGCGATCGGACGGCGGCGCCGCGAACCAGCGCATGCGCCGGAACACCTGCGCCTTCTGGCTGGGCGAGCACTGCTATGGCCTGGACATCGCGCTCGTGGGCGAGGTGGTTGAGGTGGACGCGCTGGCGCCAGTGCCGCTGGCGCCGGCGGCGGTGATCGGTCTTTTCAATCTTCGCGGGACGCCGGTGGCGCTGATCGATCCGGCGAGGCTGCTGGATCTGCCCGAGCCGCCGCTGAACGACGAGCCGCGCCCCGGCCGCCCGCTGACGGCGCTGGTGCTGCGCACGGAGGCGGTCCTGATCGGGCTTCTGATCCGGCGCATGGAGATGGTGATCACCGCCGGCAAGGGGATCTTCAGCGCGGCGGAGGCCAGCGACGCCGAGCACCCGGTGGTCGCCGGGTTCCTCGAGCTCGCCGAGCGCGGCCTCACCATCACCGTCCTCGACGCCGACGCCGTGCTGGGCCACATCGAGCGTCTCAAGTACTCCGACGGCGGCGCCGGCTGAAGCGGCGCGGGTTCATTCAAATCGATTTTCGGCCTTCGCGACAAACATCACCGAGAGAGAGGGAGTCATGAAAGAGTTATTGTCGAGATTTCTGAACGTTCGCATCCGGACCAAGCTGCTCGCCATCACTTTGGTCCCGCTGCTCGGCCTGGCGTATCTGTCCATCAGCCGGTCGGTCGAGCTCGCCGGCCAGGCCCGGTCGGCGTCGGCGCTGCGGCTGACCACCGAGCTGGCGGTCGCCATGGGCAACCTGATCCACGAGACCCAGCGCGAGCGCGGCATGACGTCGATCTTCGTGTCGTCGAAAGGCACCAAGTTCGGACCGGAGCTGGATCGGCAGCGCGCGGAGACCGATAAGCGGCAGGCCGAGTACCAGGCGTTCGTCGCCTCGGAGGACAAGGCCCTGGCGTCGGCCCTGGCCAGCCTGGCCGACGCCAACGTCGCGCTGAGGCGCCTGCCCGAGATCCGCGCGCGCGCCTCGCGCCTGCAGGCCGACGCGAAGGAAGGCTTGGTCTACTTCACGAACATGAACTACCAGTTCGTCACCGGCGTCGGCAGCATCGCCAGCCTGTCGTCCGATCCGGAGATGGCGCGCTACGCCCTCGCTTACTACGCCTACCTGATGGCCAAGGAGAAGACCGGCGCCGAGCGCGCGCAGCTGAGCAATGTCTTCGCCGTGGACAAGTTCGCCGAGGGACAGTTCGCAGTCGTCACCTCGCTCATCTCGGCCGCTGCTTCCTACCTCGAAGTCTTCAAGCTCAACGCCCCGTCCGAGATCCTCGCGGTCTATAAACAGCACCTCACCGACGCGGCGTTCGAGGGCGTGGAGGCGATGGAGAAGGTCGCCGCCGAGCGCCAGACGATCGGCGGCTTCGGGATCAACCCGGTCACCTGGTTCGATACCATCACCGCGAAGATCGAGACCATGAAGCGGATCGAGGACGCGCAGTCGCGCGCCCTGCTGGCCCGCTCGGCGGCGGCGGCCAGCAGCGCCCGCGGCGCGCTGACCACCGCCCTCTTCTTCTGCGTCGTGCTCATCGCCCTGACGCTGCTGCTGGCCTTCGTCATCATCCGCGACATCGGCAGCCGGCTGGGCCTCGCGGTGTCCAGCGCCAGCCGCATCGCCGAGGGGCGCTTCCAGATGAGGGCGCGCGAGGAGCTGGGTCAGGTGGGCGAGGCCTTCGCCTTCATTCAGAGCATGCTGCAGGAGGTGCAGCGCGAGAACAAGGAGCTGCAGGACAACATCGTCGAGCTGCTCTCCGTCGTGTCGGACGCCTCCGACGGCAACCTCACGGTGCGCGCGCGCGTCACCACCGGCGCGCTCGGCAACGTGGCCGACGCGTTCAACAGCCTGCTGGAGTCGCTGCAGGATCTGGTGCGCAAGATCGCCGAGCAGGTGCAGCAGACCACCCAGACCGTGGGCAGCATCAGCCTGTCGTCGCAGAGCATGGCCAAGGACGCGACCCAGCAGGCGCAGGAGGTGGCGGCCGCCAGCCAGCTGGTCGAGCGCACCAGCACCGAGATGACCCGCGTGGGTCGCGCCGCGCAGAGCGCCGTCGAAGCGGCCAAGCGCACGGAGACCTCGGCGGTCGAAGGGACCAGCGTCGTCCAGGCCATCATCACCGGCATGCAGGCCCTGCGGCAGAACGTGCAGGCGGGCGCCAAGAAGATGAAGGGCCTCGGCGATCGCAGCATGGAGATCACCAGCATCGTCGACACCATCAGCCGCATCAGCGAGCAGACCAACATGCTGGCCCTGAACGCCGCCATCGAGGCGGCGCGCGCCGGCGAGCACGGCCGCGGGTTCAGCGTCGTCGCCGAGGAGGTGCGCAAGCTGGCCGAGCGGACGGCGGGCGCGACGCAGGAGATCGCCAAGCTGGTCAAGACCATCCACAACGAGACCAACGAGACGGTCGCCGCCATCGAGCGCCAGACCCAGGTGGTGGAGCAGGAGTCGCAGCTGGTCAGCCAGGCGGGCGAGTCGCTGATCCGCATCCGCGACGTGTCGACGGAGTCGGCCAGCCTGGTCACCGACATCAGCCAGCTCGCGCGCGCGCAGGCCGAGGGGACACTCGTCGTCGGCAACGCCATGAAGCAGATCTCGGCCATCGCGCGCACCACGCTCGACGGCGCGCAGGGGGCGGTGAACTCGCTCGGCCGCCTGAGCCAGCTGTCGAACGAGCTGTCCACCAGCATGAAGAAGTTCCGCACCAACTGACCAGCCGACCAACCGGACGACCGATCAATCCATTGGACGGCAGGAGGTCCCGATGCCCGGCTTCTCGATAGACGACGTTCGCGACACGTTCACCGCCGACGTCTCCTCGCTGCTTGGACAGGTCGAGGAGACGGCGCAGCTGCTGGGAAGCTGCGGGATCTTCGCCGCGGATACCGGCGCGCCATCCGAACCGCGACGGGGGGACCAGCCGGCCTTCGCGGTGATCGGCGATCTCGGGCATGCCATCGGCGGAACGGCGTCGCTGGTGGGGGCCGACTCGCTGGCCGACAGCGCGCACGCGCTGGAGGTGCTGGCGCAGCGGGGGCAGGAGGCGTTCGCCGATCTCGATCGCTGCGTGGCGCGCGCGCGGCGCGCCGCCGAGCTGTGCGCGGACGGCGTGCAGCAGATGCGCGTGATGCTCGGCCTCGAGCTGGATCACCGCTCCAGCGAGGCGGTCTGGAAGTCGATCGAGTGGATCGACGCGGTGTCGACCTGGGCGACCGGCGACCTGGGCGGGGCGGCGGCGGCCGCCTCCGCCGCGGCGGCGCGGCCGGCGGCCGAGGAGGGGGCGGCCGTGATCGGCGAGGAGTCCATCGTCGCGCTGGCCGAGGCGGCCGCGGCGGGGGACGCGGAGCCCGCGCCCGTGTCGCTGGAGATGGAGGCCGACTTCGACGGCGCCGCGCCCGCGGCCGGCGACGGGCCGGCCGAGTTCTCGTTCGAGGATGAGCCGGCGGCGCCGGCGGCGATCGACGCCGAGCTGCGCGCGATCTTCGACGAGGAGGCGCGCAGCGCGGTGGCGTCGCTCGAGACGGAGCTCGACGCCCTGGCGGCCGAGCCCGCGAGCTCGACCGTGGCCGGCAACCTCGAGCGGCTGTTTCACACGCTGAAGGGCGCGGCGGCGACCGTGGGCCTGAACGAGATCAGCGCCATCGCGGCGGCGCTGCAAGAGCGCATGGAGGCGGTGGTGGAGTCGGGGACGACGGTGAACGCCGACTTCATCGAGGAGCTGGTGAGCGACATCAACGAGATGCTGCGCGCCGCCGGCTTGCCGATAATCGTGCGGGGGGCGGCGCCCGAGGCGGCCGCCGGCGCGGGAACGCCGGCGCACCAGGCGCTGGCGTTCTTCATCGACGAGGTGCGCGAGGCCCTGGCCGAGGTCACGGCCGCCATCCCGGCGCTGTCCGCCAGCGACGGGCAGACGGCGGCGCGCACGCGCGCCGAGCTGGGCCGGCTGTTCCACCGCATCAAGGGCTCGGCGCTGATCGTCGGCGAGACGGAGATCGGCGCGGAGTCCGAACGCCTGCAGCTTCTGATGGAAGGGGAGGGGACGACGGCGGTGGCCGCCGTGGCCGAGACCGAGGTCTGGCTGGCGCTGGTCAAGGCGCGTCTCGGCCGGGTCGAGCAGGAGCGCGGCGGGGCGGCCGCGCCCGAGGCGCCCGCCGCCGCCGTCACGCGCCACGCGGTGCAGATGATCGCCAACGCGGAGCTGGGGGACGCTTTCAATCAAGAGTGCAGCGAGCTTCTGGACGCCATCGATCGCGAGCTGCTGAACATCGAGGAGAGCAGCCAGCCCAAGCAGTCGCTGGAGGCGCTCATGCGCCACATCCACACCATCAAGGGTGTGGTCAACACCGTCGGTCTGGCGCCGACGGGCGAGATGCTCCACCGCGTGGAGGATCTGCTGGAGACGCTGCAGGCGGCGCCGATCCTGCCGCCCATGCGGGCCGTGGCGACGCTGCTGTTCGGCGTGCAGAGCGACGTGCGCAAGCACCTCAAGCAGGCGCAGGACGGCTACGTCGAGATGGATCTGCCGCGCCTGGAGGCGCGGATCGCGCGGCTGCTCGGCGGTTCGCGCGGGGCGGAGGAGGGGCCGGCCGGCGGCAGCCTGCCCGGCCTCACCGGCGGCACGCACCCCGCAGGGCCCAGCATCGAGACCGGGGCCAGCGTGCACAGCATCCACAGCGCCCGCAGCGAGCATGGGGTGCGCAGCGACGAGGGGCGCTCGGGCAGCGCGCCGGCCGCCAGCCACGACGACGCCATCAACCGGCGCTACATCCGGGTGGCGACCGAGCGGCTCGACTCGCTGATGAACCTGGCGGGCGAGCTGGTGGTCAGCCGCTCGCGGCTGCTGGCGCGCGTGGGGACGCTGCGCGCCGTCCAGCAGGAGATCAGCTTCGGGCAGCGCCGCCTGGTCGAGACCGTCGAGAGCTTCACCGAGGAGCATCAGTTCGGCGGCCTGGCGGGGGGCGCGGCCGCCTCGGGCGAACGCCGCGCGCGCGCGGCCGGCAGCAACGGTGCCGGCAACGGCGCTGGCGCCAGCAACGGTCATCGCGACGGCGACGCCGGTGGCGAGCGCGGCACCGCCTGGGAGGCCTTCGGCGAGCTGGAGCTCGACCGGTACGAGGACATCCACGTGCTCAGCCGCCGCCTGACGGAGATGACCAGCGACTTCAGCGAGATCAACCAGCAGCTGGCCCACAACCTGTCGGCCTTCAACGACGACTCGGAGCTGTTCGGCCGCATCGTTTCAGGCATCCAGAGCGAGGTGACCCGCGCGCGCATGGTGCCGCTGGAGCAGCTGTTCACGCGCCTGCGCCTGCCGGTGCGCGACGCCGCGACCCGCGAGGGCAAGGAGATGCGCGTGGCGGTGGAAGGCGCCGACGTCAACATCGACAAGACCATCGCCGACGCGCTCTTCCAGCCGATGTTGCACCTGGTGCGCAACAGCGCCGTGCACGGCATCGAGAAGGGCACCGCGCGCGAGCGCGCCGGCAAGCCCGCGACCGGCACCATCACCCTGCGCGCGCGCCAGGAGTCGGGCCAGATCGTCGTCGAGGTGGTCGACGACGGCGCCGGCCTGGATCTGGAACGCCTGCGCGCACGCGGCGCCGCCATGGGCCTCATCGCCGCCGACACGCCGCTGTCCGATCCCGCGGTGCGCGATCTGGTCTTCGCCCCGGGCCTGAGCACGCGCGACCGGGCGGGCGCGGTCTCGGGACGCGGCGTGGGCTGCGACGTGGTCCGCCGCTCCGTCGAGCGGCTCAACGGCGACATCCGGGTCGAGAGCAGCCCCGGGCGCGGAACCAGCTTCATCATCACGCTGCCGGTCACGCTGGCCATCACCAAGGCCCTCATCGTCCGCCACGGCGAGCGTTCGTACGCCATCCCGCTGCACTTCGCGGAGCGCATCATCGACGCGCAGGAGGAAGCGCTGATCCACTCCGCCGGCGTGCACCGGATCAAGGTCGACGACACGTTCCACTCGGTCAAACGCCTCGAGCACTACTTCCATTCGGCCAGCGCGGGTGCCGGCGCCACCACCGGGGCCAACGGGCCGGTGCTGCTGCTGCGGGTCGGCGGCGCGCGCACCGTGCTGCAGGTCGACGCGGTCCTGGGCCAGGAGGAGGTCGTGGTCAAGAGCCTGGGCGACGTGCTGGCCGGCCATCCCGTCTTCGCCGGGGTGACCGTGCGCGGCTCGGGCGAGCTGGTGCTGATCCTGGACGTGCCCGGTCTGTTGCAGGAGCGCGCGACGGGAGCGGCCGAGGTCGAGCGGCGGCGCGCCGCCCCCAAGCGCGTGGCGAAGCGTGCCGTGCCCGTCGCCGCCGGTCGCGCCGGCGGCGCCGGCCCCGGCCCCGCGGGCGGTCCCGCTCCGGCGGTCGAGCCGGCGCGGCGGCTGAAGGTGCTGTTCATCGACGACTCGCTGTCCGTGCGCAAGTTCGCCCTGCTGACGCTGACCGGGCTCGGCGCCGACGTCACCGTGGCGGTCGATGGCGTCGACGGCCTGGCCAAGATCCGCGAGGGCTCGTTCGACCTGGTGTTCACCGATCTGGAGATGCCGCGCATGCACGGGTTCGAGCTGATCCGCGAGCTGCGCTTTTTGCCCGCGTACCGCGACCTGCCCATCGCCGTCGTCACCAGCCGTTCGGGCACCAAGCACCGGCAACAGGCGCGTGAGCTCGGCGCCACCGAGTACCTGACCAAGCCGTTCACGGCGCAGATGCTGGCCGAGATCCTCGACCGGGTGGGGCGCGGCGCCTCCGCCCCCGCGCCGGCGAGCCTGCCCGGCAGCGACGGCGACCGCAGCGATGCCAGCCGGCGCGAGGACGGAAAGCGATCGTGAGCAGCGTTTCGCCCCAGCCCGAGGCCAAGGCGCGCGACGAGGTGAAGCCGCGCCTGTGCGTCGTGCTGGCGTGCCACCACGTCGTCTGCGCGCTGCCGATCGACAACATCGATCGCCTGGTGCTCCCGGACGCGGTGGAGGCGCTGCCGTCGCCGCGGCCTGCCGCCGGCGGCCCGCGCGAGGACCCGGCCGCCGCCGTGCCCGACGTGGTGCGCGTGGGCGAGCGCTTCTTCGCGGCGTGGGACCTGGGCGTGCTGTTCGGCCTTGGCCCGGTGGCCGGGGCGTGGGTGCTGCTGTCGCTGATGCACGAGGGCGTCGAGGTGTGGCTGGCGCTGCGCACGGGGCCGTGCTTCGCCGTGCAGTCGCTGCGAAATTTGATGAAGCTGCCGAGCGAGGTCTTCCAGTCCCGCCGCGGCGCCCTGACCGACGGCTTCGCCACCGCGGCGGTCAAGAAGGAGATCGAAGCTGACGTCGGCGTTCTCGTCGATCCGCGCGGCTTGTGGAGCCGCCAGGAGCTGCAGATGTCGGCGGCCGTGCTGGCGGCGGTCGAGGGGAGGGGCCGAGGCACGCGATGAAGCACTCGGGCGAGCACAAACAGCGAAGCGCGGGCCGCCGCCGTCTGCCCCCGCCCTCGCTCGGGTCGCCGTCACCGCCACCGCCACCGCCACCACCACCGGAGCCCGAACCGATCGTCGACCTCAGCGACTGCGTCGAGGAGGAGCGCTCCGGGCCGGTCGCCGGGCCCACGCGGGAAAAAGAAAGGCGACACCGGCGGCAAACGCTGATCTCGACCATCCCGGCCGAGCTGGCCAAATCGATGGCGGACGTCGCCGAGCTTGGTGACGAGTCGGCGGCGCCGTCGGGCATCGTCGAAGACGAGGTCACCATGGCCGTCCCCACGGCCGTGCCCGATCGGCCGGAAGAGCAGACCCAGCCTGAAATCCTGGTCGAATCGTGGATCGACATGGAGGCCGAGCCGCGATCCGAGAAGGCGCCTGCGCGGCGCGCGATGCCCGTGCTGTACCCGCCGTTGATCCTGGACCTGCGTGGCGTCTTCCGTCGCGACGGCGCCGCTGTCGCCGGGCACCTCGACTTGCCCGACGATATCTTCGTCGGGCCAGGCCCCGATCGCGCCGTCCTGGCGGCGTATTCCGCGCCGTCGCGCCCGTCCAGCGCCGCCGCGCCGCCGCGACCCGGCCCCGCGCCGCGCGCCACCGACGGCGGCGCGGCCGTCCCCGCCTCGTCCGCGCGCGCCGGCAGCCGCCCGCGCGAGGAGACCCTGCCGCGCGGGACGATCATCGACAAGTACCGCATCGATCGCTTGCTCGGCCGGGGCGGCTTCGCGGCCGTCTACCGCGCCACGCACCTGCTGCTGAACAACCAGGTGGCGATCAAGCTGCTGCGCCCGCAGGTGCTGGCGCGCCAGCCGCACCTGGCGAAGCTGCTGTACGAAGAGGCGCGCTTCGCCGCCCGCATCGACCATCCGAACGTGGTGAAGGTCTACGACGTCACCCACAGCGCCAGCATCACGTACATCGTGATGGAGTACATCGAGGGGCGATCGCTCGCCGACACGATCGCCCGCTCGGGGCCGCTGGCGTGGCCGCGCGTGGCGGAGATCGGCGCCGCCGTCGCCTCGGGATTGAAGGTCGCGCTGGCCGCGCGCCTCATCCACCGCGACATCAAGCCGGCCAACATCCTTCTCGGCCGGCGCGGCGAGATCAAGATCGTGGATCTTGGTCTCGTTCTGCGCGCGCGCACCGCGCCCGTGACACCCGACCCGGCTCCCGACGAGCTGGGGCCGGCGTCTGGCCGCCGCGCCGCCGTGGGGACCTACGGATACATGGCGCCCGAGCAGGCGATTGATCCGGAGCGCGTCGATTTTCGCGCCGACATCTACTCGCTGGGCGCCACGCTGTACGAGGCCGCCGTCGGGGCGCCGCCGTTTCCGCTCAAGGATCCGCTCCGCTGCATGGAGATGCACGCGCACGATCCGCCGCCCCCGCCGGAGCAGCGGCGCCCGGGGCTGCCGCCGGCGCTGTCGGCGCTGCTGCTGCGGATGCTGGCCAAGAAGCCCGACGATCGCTTCGCGTCCTACGACGCCCTGGCCGAGGCGTTCGCCCGGGTGGCCGCCTCGGCGCCGCACCCACCGCCCGCTGCTAGTTGACATTACTATATTGACAAATTGCTTAAAAACTGGGCCTCGCTAAATTCCGGTCGCGGATCGCCGATGTACGGGCCCGTGGGAGCTGTTCGATGAGGGAGAACACGACGCGATCGCAGGCGGGTGTACCGGAGTCGGTGGACGACGACGAGCTCTCCTCGGCCAGCGCCCGTGCGCGCACCGTCGTCGTGGTCGGCAACGGGATGGTGAGCCACCACCTGTGCCAGCGGCTGGTGGAGCAAGGCGCCGGCAACTGCCCGCGCATCGTCGTCCTCGGCGAGGAGACCCGCCCGGCCTACGATCGCGTCCGCCTGGGTGAGATGCTGAAGGGCCGTCGCGCGACCAGCCTGAAGCTGGCCACCGCCGACTGGTACTTCCAGAACGGGATCGATCTGGTGCTGGGCGATCCGGTGGTGACCGTCGATCGCGACGCCAAGATCGTGCGCACCAAATCGGGGCGCGAGGTCTCCTATGACAGTCTGGTGTTCGCCACCGGGGCGTCGCCGGTGATGCCGCCGATGGAGGTCGAGGAGAAGACCGACATCTTCGTCATCCGCACGACCGGCCACGTGGAGACGCTGCGCGCCCGCGCCACCACCGCGCGCAAGGCGGCGGTCGTCGGTGGCGGACTTTTGGGCCTGGAGGCGGCGAGGAGCCTGCTGGACGCCGGCCTGGAGGTCTCCGTCATCGAAGCCGGCCCGCAGCTGATGGCGCGCCAGCTGGACGAAGAGGCGTCCACGGTGCTGAAGAACAAGCTCGAGCGATCCGGCCTCAAGGTGATCCTGGGCGAGAAGGTGCAGCGGATCGCGGCCGCCGGACAGGGCCGGGCCCGGCTGGTCTTCCAGGCCGGATCGTCGCGGCCCGCGCTGGAGGTCGATCTGGTGGTGATCTCGATCGGCGTGCGCCCGCGCGACGAGCTGGCCACCGCGTGCGGGCTGTCCTGCGGCCGCGACGGCGGCATCGCCGTCGACAAGCTGCTGCGCACCTCCGATCGGCGGATCTTCGCCATGGGTGACTGCGCCGCCGTCGACAACGTCACCTTCGGCCTGATCGCGCCCGGGTATCGCATGGCCGAGGCGCTGGCCGGCACGCTGCTCGGCCACCCGACGGAGTTCGATATGCCGGTGGCGCCGGTGCGCCTGAAGGTGGCGGGCGTCGAGGTCGTCACCATGGGCGAGACGCGCCGCCGCGCGCGGCACCGCACCTATCGATTTAGGCACAACAGCGTCTACCGGCGCGTGGTGATCGAGGACGGCCGCGTCGTGGGCGCCACCTCGGTCGGCAACTGGCCAGAGCTGGGCGCCGTGCAAGAGTCGATCAGCGATCGCCGCCACCTGGATCTCGGCTGGCGGGAGCGATTCAACCGCGAAGGAACGCTGTGGCGAGGCGTGGCCGCGCCCGCCATTTCCAGGCGCGAAGACAAGGTGTGCATGTGCGCCAACGTCACCGCCGGCACGATCCAGGACGCCATCGCCGCCGGCTGCACCACGGTCGACGCCATCGCGACCGCGACCGGCGCCACGCGCGGATGCGGATCGTGCCTGCCGCTGGTGTCGCTGATGGTCGGGCAGCCGGCGGCGCCTGACAGGAAGCCGCGCGCCTGGATGGCCGGGTTCGCCGCGCTGGCCCTGGCCGGGACGGCGTTGATGCTGGCGCTGCCGCCGGCGCCGCTGGCGGATGCTCTGGCCTCGTTCGGGGTGGATCGGCTGTTCCGCGAACCGTTCTGGCAACAGGTCTCGGGCTTCACGCTGCTGGGCATGTGCGCGCTGGCGATGCTGCTGCCGCTGGCGAAGCGGGCGTTGCACGTCGGCGGCACGTCCTTGCCGGCCTGGCGAGCGGCGCACACCGGAATCGGCGTGGGCGCGCTGCTGGCGATGGTGGTGCACACCAACCTGCGCACCGGCCACCATATGAACTTCGTCCTCGAGGCGGCGTTCGCCGCCTTGCTGTTGCTGGGCGGCGCCGCGGGTCTGCTGGGGCTCGACCGCGGCGGGCGGCTGGGTCGCTTGCTGCGCCTCGGCCACCTGTTCGTGTTCTGGCCGCTGCTGGGCCTCATCGGCCTGCACGTGCTGGCGGTCTACTACTTCTGACGGACGGCACAACCATGCACGGCACAGTCAAGATCGTCCTCGGGCTGGCGGCGCTGGGCGCCGCGGGCGCGGTGTTCTTCAAGCGCGCGGAGCAGAGCTCGTTTCTGCCCGGCCCGACGTCGGACGGGCATCATCAGATCGAGAAGAAGTGCGACGCCTGCCACACGCCGTTCGGCGGCGTCGCGCAGGCCGCTTGCCTGGCCTGCCACGCCGACGGGATGGAGAGCGAGCAGGACTCCCACAGTCCGGGCAAATTCGAGGATCCGCGCAACGCGCTGGCGCTGGGGCGCATCGACGCCGGCCACTGTGTCGAGTGCCATCGCGAGCACCGCCCAACCCAGACCGACCGCATGAGCGTCTCGGCGCGCGCCGGTTTCTGCGTCGAGTGTCACCGCGACGTCGGCAAGGATCGCGTCAGCCACCAGGGGCTGGCCTTCACGACGTGCAACGACAGCGGTTGCCACAACTTTCACGACAACCGGTCCGTGTACACGGAGTTCCTGGCCAAGCACCGCGGCGAGCCGGATCTGCTGCGGTCGCCGGCGGTCCCGTCGCGCGCCGCCCAGCAGGCCGCGGTCCTGACCGCCAGCGCGCCGGCGGCTGCCTTCGAGCCAAACCCGACCCTCGACGAGGGCGCCGCGAAGTCCGCGCCGCCGATCGCCGCCGACGTCCCGCCCGGTATCGACGAGGAGTCCGTCGGGCGGCAGGCCATCGCCGCGGCGACGTCGGCCTGGCAGAGCTCGGCGCACGCGCGCCAGGGCATCAATTGCAGCGGTTGCCACCGCGCCGCCGGCGACGACAGTGGCGCCTGGAACTGGCGGCCCGAGCAGACCGTCGCGTGCGCTGGCTGTCACTCTGACGAGAAGCGCACCTTCCTGGGCGGCAAGCACGGCATGCGCCTGGCCGTCGGGCTGCCGCCCATGCGTCCGGCCGACGCGCGCCTTCCGATGAAAGACGAAGTCGCGCGCGACGCGCACGAGAGCGGCCTGACCTGCAGCCGCTGCCACGACGCCCACGCTCCCGATCTGCGCGTCGCCGCCGTCGAGCGGTGCGAGGGCTGCCACAATGACGGCCACACCCGCGCCTACCGCCAGTCCGCCCACTTCACCGCCTGGCAGGCGGAGGTCGCCGGCACCAAGCCGCCCGGATCGGGCGTGTCGTGCGCCACCTGTCACCTGCCGCGCGCGATCGATCGGTTCGGCGTCACGCCGCGCGTGTGGGCCGACCACAACCAGAACGGAAACCTGCGGCCCGTGGACAAGATGGCGCGCTCGGTCTGCATGAGCTGCCACGGCCTGCAATTCTCGCTGAACGCGCTGGCCGACCGGGCGGTCGTCGCCGGGAACTTCGCCGCCGCTCCCAGCCCCGTCCGCACCGGATTCGATTTCTTGCCGAGGAGTGCCAAATGATTCGTCGCGCCCCCGTCCCGGTCACCGTTGTCTGCTTTGGCCTGTCACTGGCGGTCGCGGCAGGCTGCGCGCGCAACGCCCCGCAACCGGTGGCCGCCTATCGCATGGCGGCCGACGCCGTGGCCGCCGTGATCGCCGCCGATCGGGGCACCTACGCCAAGTTCGTCGTCGAGCGCCTCCAGAACGAGGAGAAGGTGATTCGCGCCACCGAGCACTGGAAGGACGACCGCACCCTGCCGCTGCCCGCGCAGATGCTGCGCATGGCGGCCGAGAAGGCGCGCCAGACATCGAACGGCATGTGGTACGCCTTGATCTCCGCCTGGCCCATCAACAAGCAGAACGGACCGAAGACGCCGCTCGAACAGACCGCCCTGGATGCGCTGGCGAACGACCCCAACAAGCCCTACTACACCGAGGAGACGGTGCGCGACCGTCACTTCTTCACCGCCGTCTACGCCGATCGCGCCGTCTCCAAGTCCTGCGTCAGCTGCCACAACAACCACCCCGACAGCCCCCGCCACGACTTCGTGCTGAATCAGATCATGGGCGCGGTGGTGGTGCGCCTGGCGATGAACTGACTGCGACAGTCAGAAGACAAGAAAAGGCCGGAGCCGCTGCGCGCGACCCCGGCCCAAGCTCGGATGCTTTTTGTTTTGGCGACGGCCGCTCAGCGCGACGCGTGCTCCTTCTTGGGCGAGAAGTTCTTCACCAGGTGGTCGACGTCCTTGCGGAACTGCGCCTCGTCGACCTGCATCCCGTTCAGCAGCGTGCTCATGTCGCGGGTGAAGGCGGCCATGGCGACGGCCTCGGTGATCTCGGCGTCGGTGGCGCCGTTGAGCTTCGCGAACTCGGTGTGCGCGATGATGCAGAACCGGCACGGCACCTGCGACGCGACGGCCAGGCCCATCAGCTCCTTGTTCTTGCCCGAGGTGACCGTGGCCGGGCTCAGCTGCACGTCGCGCATCTGCCGCCAGGCGCCCGCGCGCGCCGCGCCCGGGAACCGCTGCAGGAACTCGGGCGCGAAGCCGAGCAGCTGCGTCACCTCGGCGAGCGCGCTGTCCCCGTCGACGACGGTGACCGCCTTGCCCGCGGGCGCCTTGCCGGCTGACGCCTTGACGTTCGCGATGATCTTCGCGATCTCGGCGCGGAACTTCGTCTCGTCGGTCTGGATGCCGTTCAAGAACGTGCTCCAGTGGCGCGTGATGGCCGCCATGCCCACGGCCTCGCCGATCTCCGTCTCGCTGGCGCCGTTGAGCTTCGCGAACTCGGTGTGGCCCACGATGCAGTAGCGGCAGGGCACCTGCGCCGCGACCGCCAGGCCGATCAGCTCTTTCGTGCGTCCGGACAGCGCCGTCTTCGGGTTCATCTGCAGCGTCTTCATCTCTTCCCACGTGCCCGGCAGCATCCCCTCCGGGAACTTGAGGAAGAACTGGGGCACGAAGCCCAGCGTCTTGCCGATGTCGGCGCGCGCGGCCGCCGCGGCGGCGCTGGGCGTGGCGGCCTGCTCGGCGCGCGCGGTGGCGGCGCCGCCGAGCACCAGGAGGGCGAGAGTGGCGTTCACCAGTTTGGTCTCGAGTTTCATCGTCGTTTTCCTTGTTGGAGTTTGTTTTCGGCTCACGAACCCAAAGGCGTGATGTCCGAGGGAACGGCCCGTTCCGTCGCGCGGACGCCGGCACGGACAATCGAAAGGTGGTGGACCCGCCGCACGCTGAGCGCGAGATTGGCCAGCATGGGGCAGCGCCTGTCAGCCGTCTCGACGACGTGGCGGATCGCCGCCTCGGGAGCGGCGCTGGTGATGGCCACGTCGAAGCGCACGCTCTGCCAGCCGGCGGTGACGTCGTCGGCGACGCCGAGCTGGCCGCGCACGTCGTACTCGCACGTCATCTCGACTTCCACAGCGTCGATCGCCACGCCGAGGCGGGCGCCCCACAACCGGTAGCCCATCGCCAGGCTGGCGCCGATGCTGGCGCGCATGAGCTCATCGGGGGGCGGACCGGCGCCGCCGCCGCCCTCGGACACCGGTTGGTCGACGAGCAGCTTGCGCTCCGGGTGCTCGACGTCGCACGCCAGCCCGTCGCCGAGTTGAATGCGCGCCTGCGCAGTGCCGCGCCCGAACACCGGCCGGCGTGCCATCGCGCGGGCCTTGCGCTCGAACAGCGCCTTGAGCTCCACAATCTTCATGGGGGCGCTCGCGGGCGTCAGGAGCAGGACGCGGCCGCCGAGCTGGGCGGGGGCGGCGCCGACAGCGAGGGAGCGGGCGCCGGAATTTCTCGGCAGCCGTCGTCGGCGCGCTCGGCCCGCTCGGCCCGCTCGGCTTGCTGGGCTTGCCAGGCCGGCGCGTGATGCACCCGGCGCGCCGCCGGCGCCGTGGTCGGACGCCCGCCCGTGGTCGCCGTCGCGCCGATCGCCAGCGCGACCGCCGTCGCCGTCGCCACCACCAGGACCTTCCAGTTTCCCGCCAGCATCTCGTCCTCCTTTTCCCGTGTGAAAAGGAGGCGTGACCTTCGACGGAACGGGCGTTCCGTCGCCGTTCCTACGCGCCGGGTGGGCGATAAACGCAGTAGTTTCCCGTGCGTATGGCCTTGGCCAGGAAGGGCGTCAGCTCGGGCGCCGCCTCGCCCAGGCGGGCGAGCGCGTTCTTGATCCGGCGCTGAACGGCGCTGCGGGCGCGTTCGGCGGCCGATCCGGCCCGGCGCGCGCGGCCGCCGAGCCCCACGGCGCGCCCCAGCTCGGCGGCGAGAAAGTCGATCTCCTCGCGCGCACGCCCGGCGCGCGCGGTGTCGCCGAAGGACTCGGCCTCGGCCAGCGACTCGCGCAGATCTTCGAGGCGGCGGCCATATTCGGCGCGCGCTTCGTCGTCGAGGAGCTCGCCCGCGTCGCCGCCGTCGACCGCCGCCTCGTCCGCGCCGCCGGCGCCGCGCACCAGCTCGAGGACATGGATCTCGCGACCCGGCTCGGCGAAAAGGCGCGCCAGATACTGCAGGCCCAGGCTGTCCTTGAGGCGAAACGTCTTGCCGCCCGGGCTGGTCACCGTCCAGAACTCCCCCTCCAGCGCGAGGCTCAGCGCCGCGCGCGCTTCGACGGCCGGCGCGGGAGCGGGCGCGCTCGCGGCCGCGGTGTCGGTCGTGGTCGCCGTCTCGGCCTCGCTGGTGGCCGGGAGCCGCGCGTCGATCAGGCGAACCAGGCCCGGCATGTCCAGCTCGACCGCGATGGCGCGCGCGCCGGCGAGCAGCGCGCGTGCGCGCGGTCGATCACCCGCGGCCGCGCGCGCCAGCAGCGTGCGACCGAGCTCGTAACGCGTGCGCGCCAGCAGCGGCCGGGCGCCCAGGCGTTCCAGCCGCTCCAGCGCGTCGTCGAAGCGCGCCACCGCCTCATCGGGACGGCCGAGGCGCGCGGCCAGCAGCGCCAGGAGGCGGCCGATGGGCCCTTCCCACTGCATCTGCGACATGCCGAGCATGACGTACTGGTCGGCGAGCGGCTCGAGCACGCCGTAGAGATCCCGCGCCAGCTCCGGCGGGCCGACGAAAGCCGCTGGCTCGGCGAGGCAGCAGATGGGGAACATGTTGTGGTGGGGTGGCCGCAGCTCCGCGGGCACGAGGCCGAGGTGGAAGCGCGCCTGCGCCTCGTCCTCGACGCGCGCGTACAGCAGCGCGGCGGCCAGGCTCTGCCAGGCGGGGGCGAGGTGCAGCCCGGCGCGCTGGCGGCGCGCGACCGCGTCGTGCGCGCGCATCTCATCGTGTCGATCGGCCATGCGCAGGATCCCCTCCCGCAGCAGCACCAGCGCGCGCTCGCCCAGCGGATCGCCGACGCGCAACGCTTCCTGCCGCGCCCGCGCCTCGATGGCCTCGGCGTCGGCGAAGCGCCCGTCGATGCTGGCGCGCGCCGCGCGGAACAGCGGAACGCGCCAGCCCAGCCATGACGCGCGCAGCTCGCCCGCCAGCGCTTCGAACGCGTCGATGCGCGCGTCGGCCAGCGACAGCTCGCCCAGGGCCAGATGGTCCAGCGCCAGGCGCGCGTGCGTGCGCAGCAGGCGATCCCGGTCCCCCTCGGCGATGGCCAGGGCCTCGACCTCCAGGTTCAGCGCGCGCCGTTCGCGCGGTTCGACGACGTCCATCATGGCCGAGAGCCCGTCGAACATCGTCTCCAGCAGCCCGCGCCGATCGCCCAGACGGCGCGCCGTCGCGACGGCCTCGCGCGCCAGGCGCACCGGTTCGTCGATGTCGACCGCGGGCTGCAGCGCCGCCGCCAGGCGCGCCAGCAGCCGCGCCCGCAGCGGGCTGTCGCCGGGCGGCAGCGCGGCGAGCGCGCTCTCGAGCAGGTCGACCATCACCGGGTCGACCATCGCGAACTTCAGCACCAGCCCGTACGTCAGCGCCGCGCGCGCCAGCAGCGCCGGATCGCCGGCGCGCTCGGCCAGCGTCGCCACCTCGCACGCCAGCGCCGTTCCCTGAACCGAGTCGCCGGCGCGGATGCGCGCCTCGGCCAGCGCCAGCAGCACGCGCGCGCGCAGCGCCGGCGGCGCGGCGGCCGCGTCCAGCACGCCGGCCGCCCGTTCCAGAATGACGATGGCCTGGTCAGTGGCCGCGACCGCGACGGCGCGCGCGGCCGCCCGCACCGTCAGGTCGACGGCGCGCGGTAGCTCGCTGCCCGCCGCCAGCGCGTGATGCGCCAGCTCCATGAGGGGCGGCGCGGCCCCGCTGGTTGCCGCCGCGCGCTCCAGCGCCGCGCCCACCGCCGCGTGCAGCGCCCGCCGCTGGTCGTCGCCAAGCTCGCGGTACAGCACCTCCCGCACCAGCGCGTGCGAGAACCACGGCCGCCCCGCGCGCTGGCCGAAGATCCCCGCGCGTGTGGCGTCGGCCGCGCGCGCCGCCACCCATCCCACCTCGCGTCCCGACGCCGCCGCGAGCAGCGCCGGGTCGACCTCGTCGCCCGCGACCGCCGCCAGGTCGAGGAGGCTGCGCGTGTCGTCGGCGACGCGCGCGAGGCGCTGCCGGAGGACGTCCCGCACCCCCGCCGGCACGACCCCCGCCGCGATCGAGGCCGGCCCCTCCTCGTCGTAGAGGCGCAGCATCTCGACCAGGAACAGCGGGTTGCCGTGCGTGCTGTCGAAGATCCGCGTCTCCAGATCGGCGGGCAGCGCGCTCGCGTGCCGCCCGCGCAGCAGGTCCGCCGCGGCGGCGCGGTCGAGGCGCGGCAGCGTCAGCGTGATCCCCTCGCGCGCGACGCGCGAGAAGATCAGATCGCTGGTCTCGGCGTCCAGGCGCGCTTCGACGTCTCGGCAGGTCGCCAGCAGCAGCAGACGCAGCGAGCGCAGCTCGCGCGCGAGCGCATAGAGCAGCAGCAACGACGCGCGATCGGCGGAGTGCAGGTCGTCGAAGACGACGACCAACCCCTGGGGCGCGGCCGCGCGACGCACGAGCGAGGTGACGGCGCGGCAGAGACGGAAGCGCGCCTCGTCGGGCGGCGGCGGCGAGAAGGCGGGCGCGGGCGGGAGGCGCGGGCGAATCTCGGGGACCAGCTCGGCCAGCAGCGGCGCGCCCTCCGCGTCCAGCGCCGCATTCAGCGTTGTGTCGTCGAGGCGGCGCGCCAGCTCCGCCAGCACGTCGAGCCAGGGCCAGTAGGCGGGCGCCCCGCCTGCCTCCCAGGCGCGCCCCCACAGGACGGGCAGCCCGCGCGCGGCGGCAGCGGTCGCGGCGGTGTCGCACAGCGCGGTCTTTCCGATGCCCGGCTCTCCGACCAGGAGAAAGAGACGCCCCCGCCCCCCGAGCGCCTCGTCGAGCCCGCGCGCCACCTGGTCGAGCTCCCGCGCCCGCCCCACGAATCGCGCATCGATGGACCCCGGCGCCTGCATCGCCATCATTCTTAGGCCGGAACGCAAAGATGGGGCAAACGTCTCGGGGTTCGGTCTGGACACGAATGACTCGCCCAGGTGAGACTGCCCGCATGAAGGCTGGTGTTACCGCGATGCGCGCGCGGATCTCGGCGCGGGTCGCCGTGATCGCCGTGGCCGCCCTGATCGCCGGCGCTTCCAGTCTGGCGGGCGCCGCGGAGACGATTCAGATTCCGGTCGATGCGTTGCTCACCGCGCGCTCGGTCACGACGCTGACGAATGGCGCGCTGGTCAGCTGGACCGTGGGCGTCGACGAAGGGGGGACCGGGGACGGGTTCCTGACCGCCGCGGCGTCCAAGTTCCACAAGGACCCTGCCACCGTCAAGGCACTGCCCGACGACGGCACGTTTCCCGCCGACAACCGGCATCCCGAGATCGTGCTACACTTCTCGAACGACGCCGACCCTGCCAGCCAGCAGACCCGGCCCGTCAAAGGCGTCGGAGAATTTTCGTTCCCGACGCCCGCCGCTCAGTACGAGAAGCTCTTTCTCATCTTCACCAGCGGCGAGGGCGCGTCCGCGCTGACGTTCACCTTGACGTACGCCGACGGGACGACCGATGTCGTCAATCAATTGCTGCCGGACTATTACATTCCCATTCCCGCCACCGATCCGGTGTTCTTCAATCTGGCTCTCGATCTGGCGAAATGGCGGCAGACGAACGCCGTCGCGGACGGAGCACACCATTTCATCGACGGCGTGGAGATTCATCCGGCAGCCAGCAAGGTTCTGACCGGCGTCAAGGTAGCGAAGACCGCGGCTGCCTTTCTGGTGTTCTGGGGCGCGACCGGAATCGCGACCAGCAGCATCGACGGCGGCAGCGGAGGCGGCGAGGTTTCAACCCCGGCGGACGCTGGCGCGACTGTCGCCGGCAGCGACGCGGCTTCGGATGCCGGAGCGACGGCGGGACCGGGCGGAGGGGGCGGCGGCTCGCCCGACACCGGCGCCGGCAGCGGCGGGGCAGACGCAGGAGGCAGCGGCGTCGGTCAGCCTCCGCAGGCCTCCTCCGCTTCGTCGGGTTGCGCGCTCGCTCCGTCCCCGGCGGCCGCCTCGGCGTGGTGGCTCTACGTGCTCCTCGCGGCCGGGGCCATCCGACGGCGCGGCGACCAATAGGGCAGGTCGTCACCCGGTCGGCGGTCAGTGGAGGACGCCACAGTTGGCCACTATGACCGTCACGTTGTCGGGACCGCCCGCCGCGATGGCGGCGGCGATCAGGCCTTGGGCGGCGAGAAAGGGGTCGGGCTGGCGGTTCAAGATCGCGGCGATATCCGCATCCGGCAGCGGACCATGAAGGCCGTCCGAGCAGAGCAGCAGCCGATCGCCCTCGCGCATGTCGACGTCGGTCATGACAGGTTCGACGTGACCTTTCGTTCCCAGCGCCTGGGCCAGGATGTGCCGGAAAGGTGAACGCGCGACCTGCTGATGATCCAAAGCGCCGGCTCCGAAGAGCTCCGCCGCGATCGTTTGATCACGCGTGAGGGCGCGAAGATTGGCGTCCCGCAACAGGTAGGCGCGCGAATCGCCCACCTGAGCGATGGCAATCTTTTCGGGCGATACGATCGCCGCCGTGCAGGTGGTCCCCATCCCCTTTTCGGCGGGATGGGTCTCGGCCTCATTGAAGATGGCTCGATTCGCCTGCGAGATCGCGTGCTCCAGCGACCGGTCCGGAGCGCGCACCACGGTCGATCCGGCAATCTCGAGCTCGTGTTTGATCGAAACCGCCGCCAGGTGCGCGGCCACGTCGCCCGCGGCGGCGCCTCCCATGCCGTCGCACACCAGCAGCAAAAGCCCCGGCCGAGAGATTGAAACGTCGGTGCGAACACAGGGCCGACTGATCACCCCCGATTCGAGATCGGCAATGACGAAGGTGTCCTGGTTCTGCTGTCGCTTCGATCCGATGTCCGTTCCACCACAAACGGTCAGCAACCGCTGCGGACTTTGCCCTGCACGAGCGTCTTTTTCCAAAGACCGATGCGTCATCTCCCACAAACTGAGGCTGCGGACGCTCGCCGCAACGGCTGGCTCGTCCACCACGAGCCGCGCCCGACGATGCCGGAGTGTCGGCGGAGTATCAAGGAAGCGGCGAGCAGCCGCTTGCTGACTCTTCGCCCAAGTCGAGGATGTCCCCGCCGATCGGACCGCTGTTGTTGCGGGACGAAGGTACGTTCGTCGTGCGGTGCCGAGACCTACCGGCGGTCATGGTGGTCGCGGTCGCGCTCTCGTTCATGGCCGTGGTCGCCGTGTCGGCCCCAATGGTCACACGCGCATCCACGGTAGTAACACCCCGACAAGACGGCTGCGATCGCAAAGATCATCCTGCCGCGGCCACCCTTTCGGCGTGGCGCCAGTTCTGGCTGCCGGCTCGCCCCGGTCACGTCGTCCTTTTCCATCGTGTTGATGGTGGGGACGGCAGGGGCGCCCAACAAGAGCGGTCGAAAATGCTCTGACGCCCGCCCGCCTGATGGCGGGCGGGTCCGACTCAATCCGTCTGGGTCGTTAAGGTGCCGGCACGACTGGCGGCGTGGTCGGCGCCGGCGCGGTCGGGCACATCATGTCGTCGCCGCGTCCTTCGTCATCGCCCTTCTTTGCGCCGCCATCATGGCCGGCGTGATCACCGCGAGCATCATTGCCGTGACCGGCCTTCTTTCTCATGTCCTGGCAGCCCATCTTCTCGCAGCGAGGCGCGCCCTTCCCCGCGTCGCCACCTTTGGTTGCACCGCCGTCATGCGGCCCTCGCGGATGATCGCCCTCGGCCTTGCCGCCATCGCGCGCACTGTCCTTGTCGTCGTTGCCTTCGGCCTTGCCCCCGTCGTGAGATCCACGCGCGTGATCGCCTTCGGCCTTGCCGCCATCGCGCGCACTGTCCTTGTCGTCGTCCCCTTTGGTTGCGCCGCCGTCGCCGTTCTCGGCTTTGTCGTCTCCCTTGCCTTCATCGTCGGGCTTCCCGCCGTTCACGCAGACGAACGTGTCCGGCTTTCCATCGCCGTTGACGTCGTGATTGGTTGTGTCTGCCCCGTTCGGCGTCGCGATGCAGCTGATGTGGCCGCCGCCCGTGTCGAAACAACTCTCCAGCGCCGCCGTCGTCGTCGTCTCGTTCGACGAGCACGCTGCGCCAACCATCAACAACCCTGGAATCAAATGAACAAGACGTCGCAT
>DATKEU010000134.1:0-3483 GCA_035544495.1 Polyangia bacterium
GCTCGTCGTCGGCGGCTTCAGCAGGATCGGCTTGCGGGACCTTCGCGCCAAGGTCGGGCTAGTCTAGCGCACCGGTCGCCGGCCCGCGTCGGGGGCCGGCACCCGACGTGGCGGACGCGCTCAGTGGGCCTCGGGAAGAAACCCGGTGCGTCGCTCGGGCCCCTGGAAATCGACCTGCACGGCGCGCCGATCGCGCCGGTGGCCGTGGGCCCGCAGGCGCGCGCCCTTCAGGATCTCCTCGACCAGCTCCTCGAACGGCAGCCCGGCGCCGTGCGCGATCTTGGGGAGCAAGCTGGTGGGCGTCATGCCGGGCAGCGTGTTCACCTCCAGGATGATCTCGTTGCCGCGCTCGCTGACGATCAGATCCACGCGCGCCGCGCCCTCGCAGCCCAGCGCCTCGCAGGCCAGCATCCCGAGGCGCAGCACCGACCGATAGCGCTCCGGCGACAGGCGCGCCGGAAAGTAATAGTCCGAGCGGCCGGCGGTGTACTTGTTGTGAAAGTCGTAAAACCCGCGGCGCGGGACGATCTCGACCGCGCCCAGGGCCTTGCCGTCCAGCACGCCGACGGAGATCTCCTTGCCTTCGACGAAGCGTTCGACCAGCACGTCGTCGTCGAAGCGAATCGCCTCCTCGACCGCCGCCTCCAGCTCCATCTCGTCGCGCGCCACCTGCACGCCCAGCGACGAGCCCTCGCCCGACGGTTTGACCACCACCGGGAAGCCGAACGACCCGTGGCTTTCGATCAGATCCTCGCCCGAATCGGCGGCGATGACATAGCCGGGCGCGGTCGGCAGGTTGTGCAGGCGCAGGATCTCCTTGGTCTTGGCCTTGTTCATGGCCAGCGCGGACGCCAGCACGCCCGATCCGGTGTAGGGGATCCCCAGTACCTCCAGCAGGCCCTGGATGCAGCCGTCCTCGCCGTAGCGGCCATGCAGGGCCAGGAACGCGACGTCGATGCGCATCTGCCTCAGCACGAGGTCGATGTCCCGATCCACGAACACCGGGCAGGCGTCGTGCCCGCGATCGCCCAGCGCGGCCACGATGGCCTCCCCCGATCGAATGGAGATGTCGCGCTCGCCCGAGAGACCGCCCAGAAGAACGCCGATCTTGCGATGACCCGTCATATCTCACCGGTAACCCCCCCGCGCGAGGCCGTCAAAAAACTCGTGATCGGCGTCGCCCCCGTCGTCCAGGCACGCAGGCGCAGGCGCGCGCGACGGGCGACAGGCAACAAAGCTGTCTTTTTGTGATAAAGACGGGCGCCATGACGTTTCTTGAGGCCGCTCTGGAGATCCTGCGCAGGGAGGGGAAACCCCTCCACTACAAGGAGCTGACCGAGCGCGCGATGACGAAAAAGCTTCTGACCTTCGTCGGCCGCACCCCCGAGGTGACGATGCAGACGCAGCTGACCGCAGCTGTGAAGAAGGCGCCGGGCAGCCCGTTCGTGCGGGTCAAACCGGGGATCTTCGGCCTGCTTCGCTATCCCGAGCTGGCGCCAGAAGAGCGCGAGCCCGAGGCGCGTGAGAGCGCCAACGGCGAGAAGCCCACCGAGGGTGGGAGCCGCGCCGCCGAGGACGGCGGCCGCGGTCGCCGGCGCCGCCGTCGCGGCGGGCGCGGGCGCGGGCGCGGCGAGGAGGGCGCGAAAGCCGAGACGCCGGCCGCCGCCGCCGAGAAAGACGCCGACGCCGACGCCGACGAGAGCAACGGTCCCGACGACACCGACGAGCGTGAACCGGCCGAGGGGAGCTTGTCTGCCGAGGCGCGGGCCGCCGCGCTGGCCGAGACCGGCGTGCTGGAAGGCGACGATGAGGAGGCCGACAGCGACGGGGAGGATCAATCGCGCATGGACGACGACGACGAGGCCTTCCCCAGCTCAGGGCAGTCGGCCGCCTCGGCCCCCGCGGAAGGGAACGAGGACAATCTCCGCGATGACGATGGTGACGACGAGGACGCCGAGGAAGGGGACGACGAGGAGGCCGACGAGAACGGCGAGAACGAGGGCGCGCCTGGAGCAGCGCAGAGCACGGGGAGCGCCTCTGGCGCGCCCCGTCCCGGAGAGGCCCGCGAGGGTGCCGACGATCCGATGGGCCGCCGCCGCCGCCGACGCCGCCGCCGCCGCGGAGGCCGGGCCGACGAGGCAGGCTTCGGCCCGCGTCCCGCCGGCGAGGGAACCGGCGGTCTCGAAGGTGGCGCGGGCTTCGGCCCGCCCGCTGGCGAGTCGGCCGTCGCCTCGCCCGGCACGGCCAGCGGCGAGGGGGAGCCGCATGGGTCCGAAGGCGCCGCGCGCGACGGCGGCGCCGGCGAAACCGCCGGAGGCTCCGAATCGGCGGACGCGCAGGCGCCGCGCCGGATCATGACGCCCGTCGACGCCGCCATCGAGATCCTGCGCGGACAGGCGCCCGGACGCGGCGTCCACGTTCGCCAGATCGCCGACGCCGCCGCGCGCCGCCGCCTGATCCACGGCGAGCCCAATGAAGCCTGGCGGGTGATGCGCACGGCGCTGGCCGCCGAGCCGCGCGAGCGCCTGCGCGCCGGCCAGCGGCCGCGCGTACGCGCCGCCGGCAGCGGCCTGTTTGCACTGGCGCGCCGGCCGCCCGACGTCGAGCTCGAGCGAGCGGAGCACGTCTTCGGCGAAGCGCGCCGCGCCCTGCGCGAGCGGACCATCGCCGCCCTGGAGAAGCGCGTCGCCGAGCTGCCAGCCTCGGCGTTCGAAGCCCTGGCGCGCGTGCTGTTGCAGCGCGAGGGGTTCGGTCCCACGACCTTCGTCAAGCGGGTCGAGGGGACCATCTACGTCGAGGCGCTGCGCGGTCGCGGTTCGCGGCCGTCGAAGTGTCTGATCGCGCTGCGCCCAGGCGCCAGCGCGGCCGGCCGCCGCGCCATCGGCGAGCTGCGGGCCGGCATCCGCGCGCGCAACCAGGACGAGGGCCTTCTGCTGATGGCCGGGCGCCTGGCCGAGGACGGGATCGCCGAGTGGAAGCAGGCCGGCGTCCCGCTGGAGATCGCCGACGGTCAGGCGATGGCGGAGACCTGCGTGCGCCACGGCGTCGGCGTCATCAACACCATGGTCAGCATCGACTTCGTCGACGCCGACTTCTTCACGGAGTTGGCGGAAGGCTAGTGACTCCTGGGGGGCGTGGGACTCTTCGAGGGTCCCCTAAACGATGTCCGCCCGCTGGGTCTGGCTAGGTCGGGTTCCGTGGGGCGCCGCGGCCGCCCTGCAGGAACGGCTGCGCGCCGAGGTGCTGGCGGGAACCGCGCCCGAGACGCTGCTCCTCCTCGAACACGACCCGGTGATCACCCTCGGGCGTTCGGCCGATCCGGCCCACGTGACGGCGTCCCCCGCGCTGCTGGCCGCGCGTGGAATCGCCGTGGCCCGCACCACGCGGGGCGGCGACGTCACCTATCACGGTCCCGGGCAGCTCGTCGGCTATCCCGTCGTGCGCTTGCGCCGCGGCGTCATCGTGCACATGCGATCCATGGCC
>DATKEU010000135.1:0-16440 GCA_035544495.1 Polyangia bacterium
CGCCGGCCGCTGGACGACGCCCGCCGCTGCAATTTGCGCTTCGCCTCGGAGTGCCTGGGCTTCGGCAACATCCCCGATGACGCCGCGCTGGCCGCGCTGGCCAGCGGCGCGCCGGTGCGCCCGCACACGCCGAGCTGGAAAGCGGGGGTGCCGCGCGACCCCGGCGCCGGCTGGGACTTCGATGACGTTCGCGATCACTACCTGGCCCTTCTATTCGGGCTCGACCCGGTTAAGTTGAGAGGAGATGATCCGGAACGCTATCTTTTGCTCGGGCGTGTGGTGACGGGGGAGGCGATGGCCGCGACCCTCGCGGAGTGGCGCCGCCCCGGATCGACTTGCCGTGGGGCGCTGGTCTGGTTCCTGCGTGATCTAGTTCCGGGCGCCGGCTGGGGGTTGCTGGATTTCGCCGGTGGTCCCAAGGCCGCGTACCACTATGCCTGCCGCGCGCTGCAACCGCTGGCGCTGTTCATCAGCGACGAGGGTTTGAACGGCACCGATCTGCACGCCGTCAACGATCACGCCACACCCTGGCGGGGCACACTGGACCTCGCGCTCTACCGCGACGGCGAGGTGCGCGTCGGCGGCGGCGCGACGGAGATCGACGTCCCGGCGCGCGGTGGCCTGACGCTGTCGTCGGCGTCGCTGCTGGAAGGCTTCCGGGACACCACCGCCGCCTATCACTTCGGACCGCCCGATCACGACCTGGCGGTGGCGCGCCTGATGACGGCCGGTGGTGACGTCGCCGCCCAGGCGTTTCATTTTCCCGTCGGCCGGGCGCGCGCGATCGAGGACGACCTCGGCCTGCAGGCCAGCGCGGCCCCGCTGTCCGACGGTGATTTTCTCCTCACCGTCGCCACCCGCCGCTTCGCGCAGGCCATCGCGATCGATGTCTCGGGCTTCGTCCCGGGCGACAACTACTTCCATCTGGCGCCGGGGGGCCGCCACCAGACGCGCTTGCGCCGGGCCGGCGCCGCCGGCGATCCGCGCGGACACCTGCGCGCCTTGAACGCGCGCGCCGCCACGCGCATCGGAGCGCCCGCGTGATGGGAGGCGACGGCGGACGGCCCTTCTGGTTCGGCGCGCCGGAGGCGCCTCTGTTCGGCTGGTATCACGCGCCGGCGGGGCAGGGGCGTGATCTCGCCGTCGTCATCTGTCCACCTTTCGGGTACGAGGCGATCTGCGCCCACCGCGGCCTGCGCGCCCTGGCCCTGGCGCTGGCGGCGGCCGGCCTGCCCGTCGTGCGCTTCGACTATCACGGCACCGGGGACTCCGCGGGGGATGACCGCCAGCCCGATCGCGTGCAGGCCTGGCTGGCCAGCATCGCCGCCGCCGTCGACGAGGCGAAGCGGCGCAGCGGCCGCGAATCGGTGGCGCTAGTTGGGTTGCGCCTGGGCGCGCTGCTGGCCGCCGTGGCCGTCGGCGCGCGCGCCGACGTGCGCGCGCTGGCGCTGTGGGCGCCCGTCGCCAGCGGCAAGGCGTTTCTGCGCGAGATGAAGATGCTGCGCCTGACCGGCGACAGCGAGATCCCGGCCGCGCCGCCGGGCATCGACGCCGGCCGCGACCCCGACGACGAGGAAGCGGCCGGCTTCCTGCTGTCGGCCGCGACGCTGGAAGCGCTCCGGCCCCTGGACCTGCTGGCGATGGACCGCCGCCCGGCCGCGGCCATGTTGCTGGTCCAGCGCGACGACCTGCCCGAGGACGATCGCCTCGTAAAGCACATGCGCGCGCTGGGCCTGGAGACGAACGAGCAGAGAGCGCCCGACTATCTGGGGCTGATGCAGGACCCGCATCGCTCGGAACGGCCGGCGGTCGCGCTCGGCGCCATCACCGACTGGCTGGTCGGGCGCAGCCAGCCGCTGGCGACCAGCGCGCCGCCGCCGGCATCCGTCGACTCTCAGCCCACGACGATGATCCCGTTGCGGGCGACGAACGGCACCAGCGCCCCCGCCGTGCGCGAGTCGGCGATCTCGTTTCGCGCGGGCGGTCTGACGCTGCATGGAATCCTCTGCGAGCCGGCCGCGGGCCCGGCCGCCACCAACGGCGACGCCGGCAACGGCAAGCCCGCGCGCCGGCGGGCCGTCGTCATGCTGAACGCCGGCGCGATCCGCCGCGTCGGCCCCAATCGTCTCTACGTCGAAATGGCCCGCGCCTGGGCCGCGCACGGCCTCAGCTCGTTGCGGGTCGATCTGTCGGGTCTGGGCGACAGCGACGGCGAGGATCCGGTGGGCGCCCGGCTTTACGCGATGGTCTCCGTTCCGGAAGCGCAGGCCGCCGTTCGCTACCTGCGCGACAACCGCGGCTTCACCAGGGCCGCCGTGCTCGGTCTCTGTTCGGGCGCGTTCGTGTCGTTTCACGCCGCGCTGGCGGATACCGCCATCGACAGAACCGTGCTGATCAACCCGCAGCTCTTCTTCTGGAAAGAGGGAACCTCGCTGGACGTCACCCGCCGCGCCACTTATCAGGCATCGCAGTACTACTGGCAGTCGATGTGGAAGCGCGAGAGCTGGGCCAAGCTTCTGCGCGGCGACGTCGATCTGCCACGCGTCGCCCGGCTGCTGGGCGCACGCGTGGCCGACGTGGCCCGCGACCAGGTGTCGCCGATCCTGGAAAAAGTGCGCGCTCCCCGCGACGAGGTGCTGACCGCGTTCCGCGCCACCATCGCCCGCGGCATCGACACCTACCTGGTTTTTTGTTCGGGCGATCCGGGCCTGGACAACATTCAGGGTCACCTCGGGCGGGGGCTGCGCCGACTGGGCGCGCCCGGGCCGCGAGACGGTCGGGTGAAGATGGACATCGTCGAGGGCCCGGACCACACTTTCACGCCGCTGTGGTCGCACGCCCGGCTGATGGAGCTGCTGGCCCGCCACCTGATGGCGACGTGATGGCGCCGCCGGAGGGCGCGCCCACCGTCACCACCGTGCAGCGCATGGTCACGCCGGCGGAGATCGACGCCACCTTCACGGTCATGCACCAGCTGCGCCCCGCGCTGGTCGCCGCCGACTACCGCGTCGCCGTCGAGCGCATGATGCAGTCGGGTTTCCACCTGGCCGCCGCCCTGGAAGGCGCGGTTGACCCGGTCGTGCGCGCCGTCGCCGGCTACCGCTTCGGCGAGAGCCTGGCCTGGGGCCGCTATCTCTACGTCGACGACCTGGTCACCGACGGCGTCGATCGCTCGCGCGGCTTCGGCAAGCGGCTGCTCGACTGGCTGAAGGACGAGGCCCGCGCCCACGGCTGCGCGCAGCTGCACCTCGACTCGGGCGTTCAGCGCCACGGCGCCCACCGCTTTTACCTGCGCGAGCGGATGGACATCGCCTCCTTCCATTTCCGCGTCACGCTGACCTGAGCGGCGCGCGCCCGCCGATGCCGCACCGCGTGCCCATCGCCGGGGAAGCAGGGCCATTTTTTCTAACCTTGATTGACCTTATGGGGTGAATGATGCGCGGGGGTTGCCGGCCGCGTAAGATCGCCGGCGAGTCGGGGAGGAAGAGGGTGGCCGTCGAGGTTCCTCGGCCTTGGTTCCGGTTTCGGGGTCGACACCACAAAGGGGCATCATGGTGAAGCGCTCGCTCTCGTTCCCGCGCCGCAAGCTGCTGAAGGCGGCTGGCCTGGCCGCGGCGGCGCCGGCCCTGCTCGGGCGGCGGGGGCGGCCGGTGGCGGCGGCGGCCGGCGGATCGCCGCTGAGGCTGGTCTGCTGGCCGCTGATGAATGGCGCCGTGGACCCCTACTTCTACCCAGGCGGCTCGGACGCCGCGACGCTGAGCCCGATCACCCAGCCGCTCGGCAAGTACGGCAGCCTGGTCACGTTCATCCAGGGCCTGGACATCGAAGGCGCGTCCAATCACTACGCCGTGCGCTCGTCCTATTCGGGCGGCAGCGTCTCCAGCTACACGTCGCCCGACCCAGTCCTGAAGTCGGTCGACCAGCTGATCGCCGACAGCATCGCCGGGTCGTCGCCCACGCCGCTTCCGTCTGTTCACCTGGGCGTGATCCCGGCCGACGACATCGAGTCGTATCACCAGGGACAGAACATCTTCTTTTACTCTCCCCAGCCGGTCGACTACGAGGCCAACCCGGTCACCGCGTTCGACAAGCTGTTCGGGGGCGGCGCCGCCGCCAGCGCCGGGCAGCCGGCCGGCGCCGACTTCACCTCCGACGCGCTGGACATCGCCGACGCGGAGATGAACGACCTCGGCGCGCGGATGGTGGGCGCCACCAGCGAGATCCAGAAGCTCGCCCTGCATCGCGATGCGCTCAAGACCGTGCGCGCCGGGCTGGCCATGCCGATGGCGACGACCATGATGGGCGCAGCCCCTCTGCCGTCGGTGGAGAAGTTGCGCCCGCTGCTGCAGAACAAGCCCGCCGACGCGTACAAGTCGGCCTATCTCTCGGACATGTTCGACGCCCAGCTGGACATCATGGCGCGCGTCCTGGTGAACGGGCTCAGCCGCGTCGTCACCCTGCAGGCGGGCAGCGCCGACAACGACATGATCGTTCCCGTCGGTCGCGGCTATCCCCACCACGTGACGTCGCACGGTGACCAGGCGACGTTCTCGATGGTGCAGAACTTCTACTTCGGCAAGATGGCGCGCCTGCTGGCCGCGCTGGACGTGCCGGATCCGCTGGTGCCGGGAGCGACCGTCCTCGACAACACGCTGATCGTCATGATCTCCGAGTGCCTGCCGGTCTCGCACTCGAGCGTGGACGTCCCGGCGCTGCTGGTGGGCAAGCTGGGCGGCAAGATCAAGCCCGGCGCGGTCATCGACGCCGCCGGCGGCACCAACAAGACGCTGATGGCGACGGTGTGTAAGGCGTTCGGCGTGGCGCCGGTCCAGTTCGGCGGCACGGTGATAACCGAGGTGCTGGCGTGAGACGCCTGCTCCTGGCCGCGCTGGTCGCCGCCGGGTGCACCGGCACGGTCGGCGGCCCGGGCGGCGGCGGCGGCCTGTCGACCGGCGGGGGAAAGCCCGCCGGTGGCGGCAGCGGGACGGTCACCGCCGGCGGCGGCAAGACGGATCCC
Source organism: Polyangia bacterium (assembly GCA_035544495.1). GTDB lineage: Bacteria > Myxococcota_A > Polyangia > Fen-1088 > Fen-1088 > DATKEU01. The sequence goes on from DATKEU010000135.1 coordinate 5,018, forward strand.
GGCGCCGCGCCGCCATCCGCCCAGGTGGCCTGCCCGTCGGCGACGCAGGAGACGGTCGGCGCGCGCGTCCTGCGACGCCTGACCAACGCCGAGCTGGAGACCACCATCCGCGCCGTGTTCGGCCTGTCCGCCACGCAGTGGCCCGGCGTGACGCTGCCGCCGGACACCGGATCCATCGACGGGTTCACCAACAACGTCGACAACCTGACCGTCAGCGCCGCGTACGCCGGCGGATCGCTGGACGGCGGCAAGGCCGTGGCGGCGGCGGTGTCGGCCGATCCAATGCTGGGCAAGCTGCTCCCGTGCGCCGCCAACGCCCAGGGCGACGCCGCGTGCGCCGACACGTTCATCAAGACCTACGGCGCCAAGCTGTATCGCCGCCCGCTGACCGCGGCCGAGATCGCGCGCTATCAGGCCCTTTACGCCAAGGTGACGAAGCAGGGCGACTTCCATTCCTTCGTCTACTGGGCGACGACGGCGATGCTGCAGTCGCCGAACGTCATCTACCGCAGCGAGCTGGGCCAGTCCGCCGGCGGCGGCCGCTATCAGCTGACGCCCTACGAAGTGGCCAGCCAGCTGTCGTACGCGTTCACGGGCGGCCCGCCATCCGACAGCCTGCTGCAACAGGCGGCGGCGAACCAGCTCGGCACGGCCGATCAGCTGGAGGCGGCGGCGCGCGCGCTGGCCTTCGGCAGCGCCACCGGCACGGCGCCGACGCCCGGCTTCCGCGCCGTCATCCTGCAGTTCTTCAACCAGTGGTTGCAGCTGGGCGGGCTGTCGAATCTCAAGAAGGACGCCCAGCTGTTCCCCACCTACAGCGCCGACGTGCAGGACGCGATGGCCGGGGAGACGAACCAGTTTCTCTCCGCCGCCGTGTTCGACGATCGCGGCACCGTCAAGAGCGTGCTGACCGCGCCGTATACCTATGTCAATTCCGCGCTGGCCGGCTATTACGGCTTCGGCACCGCCGCCGGCGACGCGTTCGTCCGCGCCACGCGCCCGGCGGAGTGGGGCGTGGGCGTGCTGGCGCAGGGATCGATCTTGTCGGTGCAGGCCAACAGCCTGTCGACCTCGCCCACGCGGCGCGGGCACCTGGTGCGCACGCGGCTTCTCTGCGGCGTGGTGCCGCCGCCGCCGCCGGTGGTCAAGCCGATCTCGCCGCCCACCATGGCCAACACCACGCGCCAGCGTTACGAATCGCTGCACAGCGCCGACCCGACGTGCAAGGCGTGCCACTCGACGATGGACGAGATCGGGTTCGCCCTCGAGCACCTGGACGGCGCTGGCCGTTATCGCGCGATGGAGGGCGCCTTTCCGATCGACGACAGCGGCGTCATCAGCGGCACCAGCGCCGGCGACGTGAAGGTCGCGGGCGCCACCGACCTGGCCAATGCGCTGACCCGGCTGCCCGAGGTCAACGACTGCGTGGCGTCGTTCACGTCGGCGTACGTCTTCGGCGTGGACCACCAGGACGCCGCCTGCCTGGGCAGCAGCGCCGCCGCCGAGCTGCGCGCCGGCGCCAGCCTGGTCGACTTCTACATCCGCCTGGCGCGCGCGGAGCACTTCCGCTTCCGCCAGTAGCGCGCCCTCCGTGCTCTCAGAGCTCGGGTTGCGCGCCGGCCAGGCCGAAGGCGACCAGCTCCATCGTGCTCGGGCGGTCGATGCGCTGGCTCTTGACCAGGCCCGACAGCGGCACGGCGGCGTGCGACCACGCCGTGCTGGCGGCGTGCCACGGTCCCCAGGTGGCGTCGGTGCGCGTCTTGAAACAGCCGGCGAATTCTCCGGCCGCCACCGCCACGTTCTCCTGCGGCAGGCCCTGCCAGCTCACCACCAGCGTCGAGACGATGCTGCGATACGTGTTCCGCACGATCGCCAGCGTCGGGCCGTCGAACCGGGTCACGTTCCCCTTGTGATCCTTGAACGCCGCCGCCCGGATGTCGACGGAGCCGAGGTCCATGCGGTTGGGGATGGCGACCAGAAGCTTGGTCACGCTGCGCCCGCCGTACGTCTCGGTCACCGTCTCCAGCCAGAAGGCGCCGCCGTCCTCGCCGACGATCTTGTACGTCATGAACGACGGGCGGCCGTCCTGATCCACCAGCTTGTGCGTGGTCCACTGCCCGGTCTGAAACGGCATCGGCGCAAAGCCGGTCGGCGCGCCGTAGTTCTGTCCGGGTGTGCCCAGGGCGGCGACGCGGCGGTCGATGTCGGCCCTGGCCGCTGGGTCGACCGACGGCGAGCAGCCGGCGGCGCCCAGCACGGCGGCGGCGGCGATGGCGGCGGCCGCGCCGGACAGGCAACGGATCGTGCGCATGGGCCGAGTGTAACGCGGCCGAGCCGTCACGCGCCGGCGCCAGCCTCGAGAAAGCTGCGCAGGTCCTGCTCCTTCACCGCCGGCTCGCCAGGGGCGACGTTGTCCAGCTTGCCCTCGCGGATCCAGGCCGAGAGCTGATCGACCAGGTCGTACAGGTGATCGAACGAGTCGACGATGAACAGCAGGGGCTGGAAGTGGTCGATCTCGAAGCCCTGGTTGACGACCCACTCGATCTGGAACGGATAGCGCTGCACGTCCGGCCCGTCGATGGCGTGGGCGATCTCGCCATAGCTGCTGAGCAAGCCGCTGCCGTACGCCTTCAGATCCTCGCGATGCTGGCGGCCGCGCATCAGGCCGAACTCGACGGAGAACCAGAAGAAGCGCGACATCGCCTTGATGTTGCTGGTCAGGCGGCGCAGCTTCTCGTGCTCGTCGCTGATGCCGCGCGCCTGCTCGGCGGCCAGCGCCGCCGCCTCGCCGAACCGCACCAGGGCGCCGGCGAACGCGGGATCGGTGTGCATGGGGACGTGGCCGGCGATGTCGTGGAAGATGTCGGGCTCGGGCAGGTACTCCAGCGCCTGGCCGTCGCGCACGGTGACGGTGGTCGGGAACTCGCGGCGGCGCAGGCAATCGAAGAAGACGTACGACGGCACGTACCCGCTGACCGCGCGGGCGGAGAACCCGGTCAGCGGGCGCATGAACCGGTTGACGTCCTCGAAGCGGGGCACGCGGTCATGGTCCAGGCGCAGAAGCTCCATGCCGGCCTGAAAGCGATCGTTGGCATAGCGCTGCCAGCGCGGCTGCATGCGGGTGAAGAGCTTCTGCCAGGTGGCGTGATTCTCCGGCGAGTAGAGCTCGTAAGGCTGGTGGATGTAGACGTCGCCGTGCTGGCGCGCCTGCTCGATGAACGCCGCCTTGGTCGTCGTCAGCCCGCTGCCCGGGGCCAGCGTCTGGGACCTCGATGTCGCGTCGATCCCCACCAGCTCGATTATAAGCGGGGGCGGCGCCGCCGTCGCGAAAGGCGGTTTTCGGGTTCAGCCGCTCATGGCGGCGCGCTCGCAGGTCTGCGTGCGCACGTGGTCGTTCCAGTTGCCCCCGACGGGCGGGCAGTGCCGCAGCACGGGCAGGCCGCGCGCCAGCTCCCTGATCTGCTGCGCCAGCTGGCCGCCGCGCTCGTCGCCGCCGAACGCCAGCACCACGGTGACGCCGGCGGGCAGCTCGCGCAGCACGTGACCGATCATCATGCGCTGGCGCGGCAGCAGGCCGCCCACCGCCATGTAACAGGCGTCGCGCCCGCCGTTCGCCTGCTCGTAGCTCAAGGCATCGATGGGGCGTTCGACGAAGACCAGACGCCGGTCCGTCGGTCGAAACCGCGTCATCCATAGATCCGTCGGCTCCGCCAGCACGCGCGACACGTCGTTCGCGCTTTCGGCCGGCCCGAACCGCCAGGTGTCGACACCCTCGATGCGGATCCCGAACCGCCGCAACAACCGCCGCGCCGCCGACTCTTGCCTGTCCCGCACCGCCGGATATTCCAGAGTGAGCGATTGCGCCGACATTTGGTCCCCCGTCCTGTTGAAGAAAACGGCGGGGCGCGGCGTTATTCCCTCGGGTTCGGATCGCGGGGGCGCAAACAGCCGCCCGAGATACAGCCGATGATCACATCGGGGCCACCCTGGGCGATCGCCCAGTCGCTGTCCCCACGCCCTTCGCGTCCGCAAGCCAAAAGCACGAGTCGTCTGGCGCGCAGAGACTGTCGTCAGAAGGTCATGGAGTTCAGGTTGAAGCCGCCTGTTTCCTCGAACAGCTCCAGGATCTGCTGGCCGGCCGGCAACGTGATGCTGGCGGTGACGGTGGTATAGGTTTGCCAGCCGCCCGTCTCGGGGACGTTGATGGTGCCGGTCAGGTTGGTTCCGGCCGGCGTCTGGATGTGGAACCGACCGGCCGTGGTGCCCACCGCCGCCATCGCAGCGACGCGAAACGAGACCGTGCGCGTTCCCGCGGTGGCCACGTTGACGGTGTACTTCAGCCATTCGCCCGCGTTGGTCCAGCCGACGTCGAAACCGCCGCCGGTGTCGCCGGTGGCTTCGATGTCAACGGCGTCGGTCCGGTACTGGCCGCCCGAGTTCACGGTGTCGCTGTCGTGGAACGCCACGCCTTCCCCGCCGACGTCGTAGTTCTCGATCTGAATCGTGCCGGGGATCGGCGCCGGCGTGCCGCCGAACGGCGCCTCGCCCGAGCTGGCGCTGGTGAACGTCAGCGAATTCAGGTTGTAGCCGCCGGTGTCCTGAAAGACCGTGAGAACTTGCTGGCCCGCCGGCAGAGTCGCGCTGGCATTGACCGTGGTCCAGGTTTGCCAGCCACCGGTCCCCGGCGCGTTGATCGTTCCCGTCAGGTTCGTCCCCGCCGCGTCCTGCAGGTGCAAGCTGCCGCCGGTGGCGCCGACGGCGGTCGCCGATGCCACGCGAACGGCGACGTTGTAAGCGCCTGCCGTCGCCACATTGACCGTGTAGCGGAACCATTGTCCGCCCGACGTCCAGCCGATGTCCAGGCCGCCGCCGGTGTCCGCGGTGTTTTCTAGATCGACGCCGTCGGTGCGATAACCGTTGGCCGTCCCGTTGATCGAATTGACGTGGTAGGCGACGCCCTCGCCGCCGGTGTCATAGTTCTCGGCCTGCACGGTGCCGGGGACAGCGGCCGGCGTGCCGCCAAACGGTCCCTCGGCGGGCGGTGCGACACCGAAGAAGCTCAGGTTGACGGCATTGGCGATGGCTTGCAGGCCAGCGTCGTTGGGGTGCAGGTGATCGCCCGAGTCGAACGCGGGAAGGAATCGGGTGGGGTTGGCGGGATCGTGGGTGGCCACATCCTGATCAACGATGCCGTCACAGCCGCTGCTGGTACCGCGCACGAACGCGTTGATCTGTCCGCGCCCGGTCTCGCCCTGCGTCGTCCAGCCGCCCGAGCCCTGGAACGGCGTCAGCGTCGAACACAGGAACTTGATTCCGGCCGTATGCGCGCGAGAGATCAGGTCCGACATGGCGCTGATCAGCTGAGCGCCGGTGGGCGGATTGCCCGCCCCCAGGTCGTTGATCGGATCGTCGGAGAAGATCACCCACTGCACGCCAGGCTGCGCCAGCACATCGCGGTCGAAACGGTGCGGCGCGCTGGGACCGCCGCCGTCCGCCAGCAGCCGGTTGCCGTTGATGCCTTGATTCAAGACGCCGACCATCGCCCCGGCGTTGACCAGCCGAACCGCCAGATCGTTTGGCCACCGCCGGTTCGCGTTTGACGTCGACGCAAAGCCGTCGGTGATTGAAGCTCCCAGCGTCACCACCGCGCCCAGGGACGACGTGTTCTGAACGTCCAGGTTCACCAGGAAGAAGTAGCTGCCCGCGGTCCCGGCGCCCGGCAGCGTGGCGCTGCCGCTGACATCCCCCGAGGCGATGTAGTTCGTCTGCGATCCCTGTCCATGCGACGTCGCCGGCCCGGTGGCCTGCGGCAAGAAAAAACTGACCGCGACATCGGACAGCGCCGAGACAGCAAAGGCGACGGCGTCGCTGACGGCCAGGCCACCGGCCGGGATGGTCACCTGCGATTGACCGCCGAACGTCACGACGCGATCGCTGCTGCTGTTGATCGACGATCCCGATGTGGGCTGGGCGATGTGCACGTCTTTGACCATCACGGGTTGATTGCCGAACACGTTGGAGAGCTGCACACGCGCGGCCGAGCCCCCGATGCTGGTGTGCACGATCTGCCGCAGCGTCTGACCGTTGAAGGTGCTTCCGCTGCTCTGAGGAGAGACCGCCCACGTGCCCGTCCACAGAGGCGCCAGCGCCTGTCCAGCGGTGCCGAGCTGGCTCGACTCTGCCGGCAGCTCCGGATCCGCCGCGCAGGCCGCACACAGGAAGACCATCGAGAACACAAAGCGCTGGGTCATGGAAATCAGTCTCCGGGCTGGGGCTATGCGGTCCAACCGACCGCAACCTAAACCGATTTTGCAGACGCAACCTGGGGCGCCCATCCCGCTCGGTCAAGAGACCGACCCGATTCACCGAACGGCAGCCTGCAAGATGAGGGCGCTGTTACGTTCACCACCGGATTGGGCCGCAGCTCGGGCGGCTGGTGGTCCCCGCGGATGCGCGGACGATCAGACTACTTTGAGGATCCCGCGCAGGATCAAATCGTGAACCCGTCGGGCACGACGCCGTTCTTGGGGATGATCACGATCCCGTCGCGGATGAAGTACCCGTTGCCGTCGGCTTCCTTGATTCCGCCGGCGTTGACGATCTTCACCCCGCGACCGATGCGCGCGTTCTTGTCGACGATGGCGTTCTCGATCACGGTCTCCGAACCCACGCCGATGGGCGGCATGCCGGCCTTCTCCGTGTCGCGGATCTGCTCCAGCGTCTCGTAGTCGTCGGCGCCGATGAGCAAGCTGTTCCGGATCTGAACCGCGCTGCCGATGCGGCTGCGGATCCCGATCACGGCGCGATCGATCGTCGCCCCGTTCAGGATGCACCCCTCGGAGATGAGCGCGTTGTGGATGTTGCAGCGCTCGATCTTCGACGCCGGCAGGAAACGCGGGTGGGTGTAGATCGGCCTGGCGGTGTCGTAGAAATCAAACGGGGGGATCGCCTCGCAGAGAGCCAGGTTGGCCTGGAAGTAACTCTCGATCGTCCCCACGTCCTCCCAGTACCCCTGGTAGACGTGTGCCTGGACCCGCTTGCGTGGCACGGCGTCCGGGATGACGTGGCGGCCGAAGTCGACCAGCTGCGGGCTGGCCAGCGCCTGCTCCAGCGCCTCGCGCGAGAACAGGTAAATCCCCATCGACGCCAGAAAGCCGTCGCCCGACCCAGGAATTTGAGAGACCAGGCCCGGCAGCCGGTCGGCGGGCGGCTTCTCGTCGAAGTGGGTGATGCGGCCGTGCGCGTTCATCTTCAGGATCCCGAACTGCGGTGCCGTCGCCCGGTCGACGGGGATCACCGCCACCGTCGCGTCCGCCTTGCTCTCGCGGTGCGTGCGCAGCATCTGCCGGTAATCCATCTGGTACAGCTGATCGCCGGACAGAATCAAAATGTCGCGCGCCGGCTGCCGGTGCATGTGGCGCAGGCTCTGGCGAACGGCGTCGGCCGTTCCCTGAAACCAGTTGCCCCCCTCGTCGGTCTGCTCGGCGGCCAGCACGCTGACGAAACCCGAGGAGAAGATATCGAACTTGTACGTCAGCCCGATGTGCTTGTTCAGGCTCTCCGAGTTGAACTGCGTCAGCACGAAGATGCGGCGCAGGTTCGAATTGAGGCAGTTGCTGATCGGGATGTCGATCAGCCGGTACTTGCCCGCGATCGGCACCGCAGGCTTCGAGCGCTTGTAGGTGAGAGGGAAGAGCCGGGTCCCGCGCCCTCCACCCAAGATGACCGCCAGAACGTCGTCCATGGCGGCGGGATATTCGCACGGGTTGCCTTCAGGCGCGAGTCGCCGGGCGCGCGACGCGATCGGGACGTCTCCGTCAGCGGCGTCTTGTTTTGCAGTGTGCGGGCCGCAGCGCGGGTGGCCGGGCCGCGGGCAACCCGATCGTGATTCGCCAGGTCTAGCTTGGTTGGATGAGACTAAAACGCCGCTCGCGTCGTCCCCGGTCTCCGGACGGCGCGAGCGGGCGTTACTTTTTTGCCTCGGCCGTCACCGCCAGCGGCACGGTCACGGCGGGGACGTTCCACCCGTCGACGACGACGACCGCCTCGGGGCCCAGCGCCGTCCCCGGCGCATAGCGGGCGGTCACGCTGCGGCTCTCGCCGGGCAGCAGCGACAGGTAATTGTCCTCCCACAGCACCGGAAGCACCTCGTCCTCGTCGGCGCCGTTGCGAATGCCGACGTGGGTCTGGAACGCCAGGCCGGGACCGGGGTTGGTGATGGTGACGGTGACGGACGCGGCTCCGTCGCGGGTCGTCGCGCTGCGCGCGGCGGCGGTGACCTTGGCGGGCGGCAGCCGCGCCAGCGCGGTCATGTCCTCGAACGCGGCGACGGGCGCGATGGCGCTGTCCTTGATCCGGTCCCAGGCGATCACCGACGGCGTGCCGGGCAGCCAGTAGAAATTGCGCGCCACCACGGCGCCGCTCGGATCGACCAGCGCCAGCTTGACGAAGTAGATCCCCTTGGGCGACGGGAACGGCGGGATGGTCGCCACGCGCGCGCTGCTGTCGGCGGCGGCGTCGACGGCCACCGTGGTCGAGAAGATCTCCTTCAGCGCGAAGTCGAACACCTTCGCCTCGACGCTGAGCCCGCGCGCCGCCTCCTGCCGGTTGCTGACGACGAAGACGCCGCGATCGTCGGGCGCGAAGAGGACGTGCAGCGGCTGGCAGGCCGTCTTGGTGCCGAAATAACCGCCCGCCGGGTACAGGTAGTAGTCGTAGAGGTGCCAGAACGTCGACGGCCAGGCGCTGTTCAACATCCACTGGATGACGCCGGTGGCGGTGTACTTGTTGCGCGCGTGCGCCTCGAACATCGCGCGCTGTCCGTCGTAAGCCATCGCCTGGGCCTTGCGCAGAAAATCGCTCAGGTCGGCCGGCTTGCCATAGGTGGCGGCCATGCCGGCGCGAAACTGCGCCATGGTCTGAAACCGCTCGCCGGCGGCGTGATAGGCCCAGACGCTGTCGATCGGCCACAGGTGCTCGGGCGGCAGCATCTTCTTCAGGCTCTCCAGCGGCGGGATCGCCGGACCGGGGCCGGTCTCGGTGTTGAAGCCGTACGCGCCGCCGAAGCGCGCGTTGGCGTATCCCTTCTTCGTCAGCTGCTTGCGCCGATCGGAGAACCAGTAGCTCGGCGGTTCGTAGTCATACGGTCCCGTCATCTTCACGCCGGTGCGCCCGGTGACCGTGCTGCCGGCGTCGGCCGCCGAGTTCAGGATCGCGTTCGGCCAGGCGGCGTCGGCCAGCGTCCTGGCGTAGGCGTCCTCGACGTTGGCGGGGGGCGGGCCGTCGCTGCCATTCATCCAGGCGATCAGGGCCGGGTGGCGGCGCAGGCGCAGGATCTGCGATCGCAGCTGCGCCGTCGCCACGTCCAGCGTGCCGGGCGGCCACTTCGGCCACCGCTCCCAGATGTCGCAGCAGCACCAGCCGGCGATGATCAGCAGGCCCTTCTCGTCGGCGAGATCGAAGAAGGCGTCCGATTCCAGCTGCCCTTCCAGGCGCAGCGTATTGAGGTGCATGTCCAGCACGTAGGCGAGCTGCGCTTCCAGCCGCGCGCGGTCCGGTCGCAGCAGCATGTCCTGCGCCCAGCCGCCGCCGCGGATCAGGACGCGCCGGCCGTTCACGCGGAACAGGCGGTATCCGTCGGGCGTCAGCTCCGACGTCACCTCGCGGATGCCGAAGCGGATCGCCTCCCGATCCGAAACCGTGCCCGCCACCTCGACCGACACGTCGAGATCGTGCAGCGCCGGCTGGCCCATCTCCGCCGGCCACCAGACCTTGGGCGACTTCACGGCCAGCGCCGGAAACTGCGCCGGCGCGAACGTCACGCGGCGGCTCTCGTGCGGCGCCAGCATCACCAGCTGCGCCAGCGCCGGGCCGCCGTCGACGCTGGCGCGCGCGACGGCATTGACGGCGACGTCGCCCGGGTTGGCCAGCTCCGCCATCACCGTCAGCCGCGCCTCGGCCAGCGTGGCATCCGGAAAATGCGTCACCACCTGGGCGTGGCGCACGCTGATCGGGCCGCTGGTGGTCAGGTACGCCGCGCCCCACAGCCCCATGTTCTTGTCGGGCGGGGTCGGGTTCCAGTCGACCCAGTTGATGCCCAGCTGCTTCTCCGTCGGCGCCCACACTTGCAGCGCGATGACGTTGACCGCGCCCGCGCGCACGTCGGCGGTGACGTCGAGATCGTAGACGCGGTAGGCGCCCTGGATCTCGTCCGACGCCCGGGCGTGGCGCCCGTTGATCCACAGGTCGGCGCGATAGTTCACGCCGCCGAGGTGCAGCCAGACGCGCCGGCCGGCGAACGACGCCGGCACGCTGACCTCCGTGCGATACCACCAGGGCGCGGCGTACGGGCTCTGCCGCTGCATCGCCACGCTGGAGAACGAGTTGAGCCCGATCTTGTACGTCATGCCGGGCAGCCGCCGCAGGTTCATCCCGCGGTAGACGTCCTTGAACGCGCCAGCCGCCACCTGCGCGCCCACCACCGTCGCCGGCACGGTGGTCCGGTACCAGCCGTCGGTGGCGAAGCCCGGGCGCGAGATCGCGTCGCCCGCCGCCCGCACCTTGCGCGCCGTCTGCAGCGCCCAGTTGTCATCGAGGTTGAGCTGCAGGCGCGGGTCGGGGCGCGCCGTCTCCGCCGCGGCAACACCCGTCCCGAGCACCATCCCCGCCGCCAGGGCGCAAGGAAAAATCCGGGACAGGACCGCGCCCGATCGCTTCATGGTGTCGGCGGAATGCTATGCGAAAACCCCGGCCGCTCACGCTCATTTCCGCTCCGGGCCATCGCGTTTTTCGGCGCGTCGCGCGGCGGGCGGCGGACGCGCGCCGCGGACCTACCAGGTGACCGATTCGCAGGTCGCGGGCGCCCCCACGGGCGCGCCCTGCACCAGCGCGCCGTCGCGGTATTCACCGTCTGCGACTGGCCTTCCGCTCTCGTCCCACTGGGCCCAGCGGCCGACCTTTTGGCCGCTTTCGTAACGTCCCTCCAGCCAGCGCTGGCCGTTCTTGTGCCAGGCCTGGTAAAGGCCGCCGGGGCGGCCGGCCAGAAACGGGCAGACCTGGCGGCGGACGCCGCCCTCGCCAAGCTGGATCCACAACGTCCGGCCGGCGTCAGCGCGGCTGCGGCAGAACGCCACGCGGCCCGGCTGCGATTTCCCTGGGTCCAGCTTCATGCCGTCGGGGCAGATCGGTTTGGCGCACGCGCCGAGCAGCGCCAGCAGCGGCAGCGCGAGCAAGAGAGGGCGAGGCGAGCGTCCCAGCCGGTTCACGGCCCGGCTAGCATATCGCGCCTGCGTCAGGTTGGCGCGGGGCCGGCCTGCCAGCGCCAGGCGTGCGCCACCATGGTGTCGAGGTCGGTAAAGCGCGGCTGCCAGCCGAGCAGCGCCCGCGCGCGCCCGGGGTCGGCCACCAGCACCGGCGAATCGCCC